>JAGWYY010000039.1 GCA_018969105.1 Acidobacteriota bacterium
GCACGGTGCGGGCCGCCGCGCCGCCGCCGAGCGGCACCTTGGCGGTGCAGGCCTCCTCCGCGCCGATGCACGGGATGGGCTTCGAGGCCGTGGTGGCCGTGGTGTCGGTCGTCGCGGTGGTGTCCGTCGTTGCCGTGGTGGCAGCGGTGTCCGTGGCGGCGGCGGTGTCGGCCGCAGTGGATGCCGTGTCGGACGAGCTGCCGCACCCGGCGAGGACGAGCGCGCCCCCGATGAGGCCGGTGGCGGCGAGGGTGACGATGCGGTTGCGATTCATGCGTGGCCTCCTGTGGGAGCCGGGGACGTTCGGGCGGCGCCTGGCCGCTTGGAGTCGAGGACCTCGTTGTAGATGGCCTCGATGCGGTCGGTGACCCGGGGCCAGTCGAATTCCTCCTCCACCGCGATTCTCCCCCGGCGTGCGATGTCCTCGGCGCGGGCAGGGTCGTCCAGCACCTCTGCGATGCCACGCGCCAGTTCGGCGGGGTCGTGCGGCGGCACGAATCGCCCCGGCACGTCGCCGCGGATCACCTGGCGGAACCCCACGTTGTCGGCGGCCACCACGGGGGTGCCCGACGACAGGGCCTCGAGGAGCACCACGCCGAACGACGCCAGCACGCACGGGGCCGCCATGACGTCGGCCTCGCGGTAGAAGCGGGGGCGCTCCTCGTTGAGCAGGCCCAGCCATTCGACGCGGTCCCATACGCCGAGGCTCTTCGCCTTGCGCTCGTACACGGGGCGGGCGGGCCCATCGCCGATCACCTGGACGGTGAAGTCGCGCCCCTCGGCCTTGAGGATGGCGGCAGCCTCGAGCAGGTCGGCCAGGGCGTTGCGCGGGTCGAAGCGCCCGACGAACAGGATGCGCGGCGGTCCGGCGGGGCGATCCTCCCCCGGGCCGAGCGGACGGTAGAGCGCGCAGTCGATGCCGTTCGGCACGACGTCCCACTCGCCGGGGAAGTAGTGGCCGAGCGCCTCGATGCAGGCGTCGGACACCGCGATGCGCCGGTCGAGGCGGGAGAGCGAGTTGCGCACGTAGGTGCCGATGCGGTCGTAGAGCCAGTGCCCCTCGTCGAAGTACGTGTGGAACGTGCCCACCGTGCACGGCGCCGTGGACACCCGCAGCACTCCCATGGGGAGGGTGGGGGAGGCCAGGCCCTGCGCGTGCACCACGTCGACGCCGCGCACGGCCCGGGCGATCTGGTGCTTTATCCCGAGGCCCACGGTAAGGCGGGCGATGGAGCCGTTGGCCACCACGGGGATGGACTTCCCGATGCGGGTGGTGCGGTAGCCGTGCACGCGGTGCGCCTCGCGGTCGAGCTCGGCCACCTCGGCGGCCTCGCCGATGTTGCCGGTGACGACGGTGACGTCGTGGCCACGCTGCGCGAGCTCGCGCGAGAGGAAGTGCACGTGCTCGCTCACGCCCCCCAGGATGGGGTAGGCGTACTCGGTGACCATCGCGATGGACAGGTGCCTCACGGACGGCCACCGTACCACGCGCACCGGGGTGCCCGGATCGGCCCGGGGAGGGTGCGGCGCTGCTAGCCTGCCCGCGTCCTGAACCCCATTCCGGAGGCTGGCTCCCGCATGTCATCTGCGGTCCTTCTGCCCGTCTACATCATCATCTTCGTGGCGCTCATCTACTTCGTGGGCATCCGCCCGCAGCAGAAGCGCCGTCGTGAGATGGAGGAGCTCGCGCGCACGCTGTCGCCGGGCGACGAGGTGCTCACCACCTCGGGCATCTACGGCATCGTCTCCGAGGTGGAGGATGGCGGCACGATCATCCTGCAGGTGGCCGAGGATGTCGACATCCGCATCTCCCAGCAGGCCGTGTCGCGCAAGATCAGCCCCGAGGCGGAAGCCACGGCGGCCGAGTAGGCGCGAAGTCATCCGCTTGTCCATGACCGGGGCACGCCGGTGAGCACCCGCCGCCGCTCGCTGCTCTTCCTGCTGGTCGTCATCGGCCTCGTCTGCGCGTCGATCGTGGTGATCGCCACGCGCCCGACCGTGCTCGGCCTCGACCTGCAGGGCGGCGTCGAGGTGGTGCTGCAGGGCAAGCCCACCCGCGACTCCGAGGTGAACAAGGAGGCCATCGACCGCTCGGTGGACGTCATCCGCAACCGCGTTGACGCCTTCGGCGTGTCGGAGCCCGAGATCCAGACCCAGGGCGACGACCAGATTGTGGTGTCGCTCGCCGGGGCGAAGAACCCCGACCAGGTGGTGGAGGACCTCATCCGCCCCGCGCAGCTGGTGTTCATCGACTACCAGGCCAACTTCGTGGCGCAGGACCCGAGCCTGTGGAAGATGGTGCAGAAGTCGCAGGGCACCACGCCCCGCCCCCCGGTTGAGGGCCAGGTCAGCTACTACCTGTTCAAGAAGAACGCGGCGCACGATCTGGTGGCCGGCCCCGACTACGAGAAGGCCTCGCTGCTGCAGGACTACGGCGGCAAGGTGCCGGCCGGCATGGAGCTCCAGACGGTGCCCAAGGGCCTCGTCATCTTCTCCGACCGCCAGCAGCTCGACCCGACGAAGGCCGACAGCCCGTCACGCACGGTCTACGTGCTCATGCAGGACAAGCCGGCGCTCACCGGTCGTGACATCACGTCCGCGGCGCAGAGCTTCGACTCGGGCTCCACCGGTGGCAACCAGGAGCCCATCGTCACCATGCAGTTCACCGACCAGGGCGCCCAGGCGTTCCAGGACGTCACGCGCGACCTGGCCCAGCGCGGGGCCCTGCGGCAGCAGCTGCAGAGCTTCGCGATCGTGCTCGACGGGAAGATCATCAGCAACCCGACGGTGGACTACCGCCAGTACCCCAACGGCATCAGCGGCAACAACGGGGCGCAGATCTCGGGCAACTTCAGCACCGACACCGCGCGCACCCTCGCCGACCAGCTGAACTCGGGCGCCATCCCGATCCGACTCGACGTCATCAGCCAGAAGCAGGTCTCGGCCACCCTGGGCGAGGAGTCCCTGCGCCAGGGCCTCATCGCCGCCCTCGCCGGCCTGATCGTGGTGATCCTGTTCCTGATCATCTACTACCGCGTGCTGGGCGTCATCGCCGCCGGCGCGCTCATCATCTACGCGCTCTTCTACCTCGCCGTCGCCGTGCTGGTGCCCATCACCCTCACGCTGCCGGGCATCGCCGGCGCCATCCTCACCATCGGGGTGGCGGCCGACGCCAACGTGGTGATCTTCGAGCGAATACGCGAGGAAGCCCGGGCGGGGCGCAACGCCAAGTCGGCGATCCTCACCGGATACACCAAGGGCATCAGCGCCATCATCGACGCCAACGTGGTGACCTTCATCACGGCGGCGATCCTGTTCCTGTTCAGCACCGCGGGACCGAAGGGCTTCGCCTTCACGCTGATGGTCGGCGTGCTCATCTCGCTGTTCACGGCCGTGCTCGTGACGCGCGTGGTCATCGAGATGCTGGCCAACACCAAGGTGTTCCAGAACGAGAAGGCCCTGGGCCTCACATCGCGCGAGCCGCGCTGGAAGTTCGACTTCGTCGGCAAGTGGCGGCTCTGGCTTGCCATCTCGTTCGTGCCGCTGGCCATCGGCGCGGCGTTCATCGGCATCAAGGGCCTGAACCTCGGCCTGGACTTCAACAGCGGCACGCGCATCGCGGTGGCCTTCGAGGCCAAGCAGCCCACCGAGGGCCAGGTGCGCGCCGTGCTGGCCGACCAGGGATTCCCCGAGGCCAAGATCCAGGAGACCACCGACTCGGCCACCGGCAAGCCGGGCTTCCAGATCCAGACCCCCACGCTGCAGCCCAAGCAGCTGAACGAGCTGAAGCGCAACCTCACTGCCGACATCGGCACCATCGACGAACGCGCCTACCTCGTCGAAACCGTCGGCCCGACGTTCGGCAGGCAGGTGGTCGAACGCGCGGGCTGGGCGATCCTGCTCTCGTTCGCGGTCATCATCATCTACCTGACGATCCGGTTCGAGTACCGGCTCGCGCTACCGGCCCTGCTGTCGGTGGTGCACGACGTCTGGTTGGCCATCGCCATCTACTCCATCGTCGGCTACGAGGTGACGAGCGCGACGGTGGCGGCGTTGCTGACGATCCTCGGATACTCGTTGTACGACGTGGTGGTGGTATTCGACCGCATCCGCGAGAACGCACCGCTCATGCGAAATGCGCGCTACAAGGACGTGGTCAATCGCTCGGTGCACGAGACGCTCACCCGGTCCATCATCACCGGAATGACCGCGGTGTTCCCCGTGCTGATGCTGTTCATCTTCGGCGGGGAAACCCTGCGCAGCTTCTCGTTCGCGCTCCTCGTCGGCCTGCTGAGCGGTGGCGTGTCATCCATCCTCATCGCGGCGCCGATCGCCGCGATCTGGAAGGAGCACCAGCCCGAGGGGAAGAAGCGCGCCAAGAAGGCCAACAAGCGCGCGGCCCGGGAGTCGGCTGCCGCCTACGACTCGGACGTCGCCGACGTCGACGTGCTCGCCCGCGCCGAGGCTGCGCTTGCCGACGAGCAGGCCGTGCCCAGCCTGATGCGCGACGACGCGCCCGACGAGGCGCCGCAGCCCGCCGCCGTGCAGGAGCCCGAGCCCGAGCCCGATGCCGAGCCCGAGCCCGATGCCGCGCCCGAGCCCGAGGCCGCAGCCGGGGGTATCGAGGCGGCTCCTCCGCCGCAGGCCGAGGCGCCGGCGCCGCCGTCGCGCGATGATGCCGGGGGCACGGGGGATGCGCCGGACGCGCCGCCCAGGCGCGAGCGCCGGCACAGCCAGGTGAGAAAGAGGAGGAAGCGCTGATGATGAGCCCACGCGAAGCGGTGGAGCAGGCCATCTTCGTGGCGGTGGGCGCCGCGTCGCTCACGCGCGACCGCGCCCAGTCGATCGTGGACGACCTCGTGCGCCGCGGGCAGATGACCGACGAGGAGGGGCGCCTCACCGTGGACGGCCTCATGGCGCGCGTGCGCGCGAGCGGCGAGAGCCAGGGAATCGTCGGCATGATCGAGGGCGGCCTGCACGGGCTGATGCGCGAGCTGGGCATCGCACAGCGCGATGACATCGCCGACGTCGACCAGCGCATCGCGGAGCTCGAGCACCGCATCCGCCTGCTCGAGGAGGCCTCGGGCGCCACGCCCGCGCCGCCCGACGCCTCCGCCGGGTAGCAGCAGGTCGTGAGCCGCGGCGAGCGCAAGAGGACGCTGGCCAGGCTGCGCGAGATCGCGCGGGTCGCGACGAGGCATGGCTTCGGGTACGTCTTCTCGCGGCGCCACGGCGGCACCGCAGGGGAGATCGACGAGGAGACGGCCGAGGATCGCGCCACGCGCGGTCGCAGGCTGCGCGAGATGCTCGAGGAGCTCGGCCCGACCTTCGTGAAGTTCGGCCAGCTGCTCTCCACGCGGCCGGACGTGGTGCCGCCCGATGTGGTGGCCGAGCTGCGCAAGCTGCAGGACGAGGCACGGCCCGAGCCGTTCGATGCCATCCGCGCGGTGGTGGAGGAGGACCTCGGGCTCACGCTCGAGCAGGCCTTCGAGTCGTTCGACCCCGTGCCCATCGGCAGCGCGTCGGTGGGGCAGGTGCATGTGGCCGAGCTGCCCGGCGGTCGCGAGGTGGTGGTGAAGGTGCAGCGGCCCGACGCCGCGCGCACCCTGAACGCCGACATCGACCTGCTCTACCAGCTGGCGCGCCTCATGAAGGATCGCGTGAAGCGACTGTCGTTCATCGACCTCGAGGGGCTGGTGGATGAGTTCGCGAAGACGGTTCGCCAGGAGCTCGATTACCGCAACGAGGCCCGAAACGACGAGGCCGTTCGCCGCAACTTCGAGGGCAACGAGCACGTGGTGGTGCCGCGCGTGCACTGGCGCCAGACGACCGGCCGCGTGCTCACGCAGGACCGCATCGAGGGCCCCACGCTCGCTCATACCGACCTCGATGCCCTGAGCGCCGAGGAGCGCCGCACCCTCGCCGCGCGGCTCGCCGAGACGTGGATGCAGATGGTGTTCGGCGACGGCATGTTCCACGCCGATCCGCACCCCGCCAACATCATCGTGCTCGGGCCCGACCGGATCGGGCTCATCGACTTCGGCATGGTGGGGATGCTCACGCAGGACGACCGCGAGTCGGCCATCCGCCTGTTCACCGACATCATGACCCAGAACACCGAGCGCCTGCCGCGCGACCTCCGGGCCCTGGGCATCAGGTACCCGCGCGAGCTCGAGGAGGAGTTCTCGCGTCGCCTGCAGGACCTCATGGGCCGCTACATGGGCATGAGCATGGACGAGCTCGACGTGCGGGAGATCCTGCACGAGCTGTTCGGCATCATCTACGAGCTCGAGATCACCCTGCCCTCGCGGTGGATCCTGCTCGACAAGGCGCTGGCCACCCTCGCCGGCGTGGCGCTCGAGATCTCCCCCGACTTCAACGTGTTCGAGACGGCGAAGCCGTACGCCCGCAGGCTCGCCTACGCGAAGTACAGCCCCGAGCGCATCGCCGGGCGCGTGCAGAACGACATCGGCCGGTATGCCAACGCCCTCCTCGAGTACCCGATCCAGATCGGCGAGCTGCTGGACGAGTTCAAGGACGGCGAGGTGCGGGTGGCCATCGACCTCCAGGAGCTCAACGAGGCCAGCAACAAGGCGCTGGTGGCCGCCAACCGCATGGCCATCGCGCTCGTGGCCGCGGCGGTCATCCTGGCGTCCGGAATCATCGGCACCTTCGTCACCGAGGGGCCGCAGCTCTTCGGCCTGGCCCTCATCGGGGTGCCCGGCTTCGTGGCCGGCCTCGTGCTCTTCGGGTGGCTTGTAGTGGGGATGATCCGAAGCGGCAACTGGTAGCCCCGGCGTCCGCCTGCGCCGTTACGATCGACCGGGTTGAGCGCCCCTGGCGACACCCGTGACGTGACCCCGCAGGCGACCCCGCAGGCGCCGCCCTGGCGCACCCCCCGGGTGGCCTATGCCGACGTGCGGCGCCTCGAGCAGGCTCTTGGCTGCTCGGAGCCCATGGCGTGGATCCTCGTGCGACGGGGGCTGGCCGATCCGGACGCCGCGCGCGCGTTCCTCGCGGCAGATGGGGAGCTGCCCGATCCCCTTTCCATCGCCGGCGTGGCCGAGGCCGCCGAGCGCCTGCACCAGGCGATCGCGGGCGGCGAGCACGTGGCGATCCACGGCGACTACGACTGCGACGGCGTCTGCTCCACGGCGATCCTCGCCCAGGCGCTGCGCTCGCGTGGGGGCACCGTCACCACGTTCCTGCCCAGTCGGTTCACCGACGGCTACGGGGTATCGGAGGGCACCGTCGAGCGGCTCGCGGACGAGGGCGCGCGCCTGCTGGTGTGCGTGGATTGCGGCACGTCGAATGTCGAGGCCCTCACGCGCGCCAGAGAGCTGGGCATGGATGTCATGGTGCTCGACCACCACCTCGCCGCCGGATCCCGGCCGCCCGGCATCATCGTGAACCCGGCGCTCGGGCGGGGCATGGACGCCCTGCCGGCCGCTGCCGGTGTGGTGTTCGACGTGGTGCGCGTGCTGGCCGGGTACGACGACGGCCTCCTGGCGGGCGATCCGGAGGAGGGGGTCGACCTGGCGGGCCTCGCCACGGTGGCCGACTCCATGCCGCTCATCGATGGCAACCGGCGCCTCGTGCATCGGGCCCTCACGTCGATCCGCCGGGGGGAGCGTCCGGGCATCGTGGCCCTGCTCGCCGCCGCCGGGCAGGGGTACCGGGGCATCACGCCGCGCGGGCTGTCGTTCACCCTCGCACCGGCCATCAATGCGGCCGGGCGACTGGCCGAGGCCTCGCGCGCGCTCGACCTCATGCTCGAGACCGATCCCATGCGGGCCCGTGAGCTGGCCGACGAGCTGTGGGATCTCAACTCCCGGCGCCGTGAGGTGGAGCGGCAGGTGACCGCCGAGGCCATCGCCACGGTCGAGGCCGCGGGCGAGCTGCAGCCGGTCACCCTGGTGGCGGGCGAGGGCTGGCACGAGGGCGTCGTGGGCATCGTGGCGTCGCGGATGGTGGAGCGGTTCGGACGGCCGGCCATCGTGCTCTCCACCGACGGTCCGGATGCCAAGGGGTCGGGACGCAGCCTCCCGGGGCTCGACCTTCACGCGATCGTGGCCGATGCCAGCGAGGTGCTCACGCGGTGGGGCGGGCACTCCGGCGCCGTCGGGGTGTCTCTTGCCAGCGATGACATCCCGGCGTTCCGCGAGGCGCTGGCGCGGTCGGCCGCCGGTCGCAGCGCCGACATCGACCGCGCCCGCACGCGCGAGGTGGACGCCGTGGTGGCCGGCGCCGACCTCACCCTGGCCAACGCGGAGGAGCTCGAGGCGCTCGCGCCCTTCGGCCGCGGCAACCCGGAGCCGCGCATCGTGGTGCCCGGCTGCGCGGTGTCGGGCCTCTCGCGCGTGGGGGAGGGCAGGCACCTGAAGGCGCGCCTGTCGGCCGGCGGGGTGGGCGTGCCCGCTATCGGCTTCTCCATGGGGCGGCGTGCCGACGACATCACCGAGGCGGGCGAGGATGCCCGCTACGACGCCGTGGCACGGCTCGAGGTGGAGCGCTGGCAGGACACCATGGGCCCGCGCGTGTCGCTCGACGACCTGGCCCTGCTCCCCGCAGGCCCCGAGGTCGGGGGGCGCTGCGCGGCGGCCTGCGACGTGGCATGCACCGAGCGCGTGGCGCCCGCGGACATCGGCGCGATGGCGGAGGATCCCTTCGGCCCCGCTGCCCCCGTGGAGGGCGTGGGGGCACCGGCGGAGGTGCGCGATCGCCGGGCCGAGGGGCGCGGCCTCCCGCTCATCTGCGCGCTGGCGGGCGCCGACCGGGGGGTGGTGGCCGTGGTGGCCGACGTGCCCCGGCGCCGCAGCGCGCTGGCCGACGTGCTGTATCCGGGGCGCCTCGGCGTGGAGGTCGCCGTGCTCGGCGGCGGCCGGTGCGACGCCGAGGCCATGCGCGGTCGCCTCGCCATGGCGCGCGGCGGTCCGGTGCTGGCCCTGCTCGACTACGCGGCCCTGGCCGAGGTGCCGCTGCCCGACGGCGTTCATCTGGTGGCGATCGACCCGCCCATGTCGCATGCGCAGGTCGACTGGCTGCGCGTGGCGGCCGCGGGTCGCACCGCGCACCTGGCCTGGGGCCCGGACGAGGCCGACGCCGCGCTCAGGGTGGCCCTGGGCGACCTCGCCGTGCGGGACACCGCACGGTCGCTGTGGCCGGGCATCGGCGCGCACCCCGACGGCATCCCCTGGGGACCGGCCTGCGACCTGGTGCTCGCGGGCGACGGGCCCGTGGCGCGCTCGCCGCGGTCGGTGGCCATCGCCCTTGCCGCGCTGGGCGCCGCAGGGCTCATCACCGTCGGATCCGCCGGAATCAGGGTGGTGCCGGGCGCCCCCCAGGCCGATCTGGAGGCCGGCGCTGTGGGGCTGCACGCCGCCGCCCTGGCCGACGAGGCGCGCGTGATGGCCTCGCGTGCCCTCACCATGGACGTGCTGGGCAGCATCCCGGAATGGCTGCCCGAGCCCACCGGCGCGTTATCGTAGGCCCCGTGGGTACTCCGCTCGCAGATCTCGGACTGTCCTCCTCGACGGGTGACGCCGACCTCGAGGCGCTGGTGCGGGAGGTGCTGGATCACCACCCGACCGCGGACGCCGAGGCCATCCGGCGCGCCTACCGCTACGCGGATGACAAGCACCGCGACCAGATGCGCCACTCCGGCGAGCCGTACATCACGCATCCGCTGGGCGTGGCCCGCATCGCCGCGGGGCTGGGGCTCGACGCCGAGACCATCCAGGCGGCGCTGCTGCACGACGTGGTGGAGGACACCGGTGCCTCGCGCGAGGACATCGAGGCGGCCTTCGGCCCCCAGGTGGCCACCCTGGTGGACGGCGTCACCAAGCTCACCCGCATCCACTTCGAGAGCCAGGAGGAGCGGCAGGCCGAGAACTACCGCAAGCTCATCATCTCGATGTCGTCCGACATCAGGGTGCTGCTGGTGAAGCTCTGCGACCGCCTGCACAACATGCGCACGCTGTCGTACATGAGCAAGGCGAAGCAGATGCAGAAGGCCCGGGAAACCCTTGAGGTGTACGCCCCGCTGGCGCACCGCCTGGGAATCCATTCCCTCAAGTGGGAGCTCGAGGACCTCGCCTTCGCCGCGCTGCACCCCAAGCGCTACGCGGAGATCCAGCAGATGGTGAACCAGCGCCGCGCCGACCGGGAGCAGTACGTGGCCGAGGCGGGGGACATCCTGCGCGGCGAGCTGCGGGCCGTGGGCATCGAGCCGGTGGAGATCACCGGGCGCGCGAAGCACTTCTACTCGATCTACGAGAAGATGACGCGCAAGGGCAAGGAGTTCAACGAGATCTACGACCTCACCGCCATGCGGGTGATCGTGGAGTCGGTGAAGGACTGCTACGGCGCGGTGGGCATCATCCACTCGCTCTGGAAGCCCATGCCCGGGCGCTTCAAGGACTTCATCGCCATGCCGCGGCTCAACATGTACCAGTCGCTGCACACCACGGTGATCGGGCCGCATGGCAGCCCGCTGGAGATCCAGATCCGCACCCCGGAGATGCATCACACCGCTGAGTACGGCGTGGCGGCCCACTGGATGTACAAGGAGGAGTCGCGCAGCCTGGCCGGGGCATCCGGGGCCGCGGCGGCCGACGACAAGCTCGGCTGGCTCGCGGGGATGATGGACTGGCAGCAGGACACCTCGGACCCCACCGAGTTCATGGACACCCTGCGCACCGATCTCTACTCGGCCGAGGTGTACGTGTTCACGCCGAAGGGCGAGGTGCGCGCCCTGCCCGCCGGATCCACGCCCCTCGACTTCGCCTACGACGTGCACACCGACGTGGGCCACCGCTGCGTGGGCGCGAAGGTGAACGGCCGCATCGTGCCGCTCACCCACCAGCTCGAATCGGGCGATTTCGTGGAGGTGCTCACGTCGAAGGCGCCGCGCGGCCCGTCGCGCGACTGGCTGGGCGTGGTGCAGACCTCCAAGGCCCGGTCGAAGATCCGCTCGTTCTTCAGCCGCGAGCAGCGCGAGGACGCCGAGCACCACGGCCGCGAGGTGCTCCAGGAGGCCCTGCGCAAGGCGGGGCTCCCCAGCCAGCGCATCGTCGGGTCGCCGCTTTTCGCGCAGGTCATCCAGGACATGGGCTTCAAGCGGGCCGAGGACTTCTACATCTCGCTGGGCTCCGGCAAGACCTCCGTGCAGGTGGTGGTGAACAAGATCATCGCGCGCCTGAAGACCGACGAGGGGTCGGTGGACCCCGAGCCCGCGCTGCCCGACATGCGCGAGGGCCGCAGCCGCGAGACGATCTCGTCGAGCGACCTCGGCATCGAGATCGAGGGGGCAGCGGATGTGCTGGTGCGCCTCGCCAAGTGCTGCAAGCCGGTGCCCGGGGACGACATCGTGGGCTACATCTCGCTGGGGCGCGGCATCACGATCCACCGCGAGGACTGCCCCAACGCACGTGCCCTCATGCGGAGCCCTGAGCGATTCACGCCGGTGGCCTGGGGCGGGGAGAGCCGGCAGTCGTTCCGGGTGGAGCTCGCCGTCGAGGCCTGGGATCGCCACCGGCTGCTCGAGGACATCTCACGCACCATCGCCGAGAACGGCGTGAACATCCTCGGCGCGCAGTGCCAGGTGGAGGATCAGATGGCCCGTCACCGGTTCACGCTGGAAATGGCGGACATCGAGACCCTCAGGGCCCTTACCGGTCAGTTGCGCAACGTCGAGTCGGTGTTCGACGCCTACCGCGTGACGCCCGGCACCTGACCGTCCCGGGCTGCTGGTAGCGTCCACCCCCAGTGGACGCGGTGGACATCATCATCATGGCGGCCGCCGGAGTGGGGCTCGTCGCTTTCGTGGTGCTCGCCGTCCTCATCCTCCGGCAGGGTCGTTCCATCAAGGACCTCGAGGACCGCATCGGTCCGCCGGTGCCGCCGGCCGCCGCACCCTCCCTGGAGCGCGTGCGCGCCCTCACCGCCGGTTCGGTCGTCGCCGCACCGGCCCCCGAGGCCCCGCCCGCGGAGCCTGCTGCGCCTGCGCGCACGCCCACTGCACGCGAGCAGGAGCGCGCCGCGGCGGCAGCGGCGGCAGGTGCGGGGGCCGCTGCGGGAGAGTCCCGCGCGGCCGACGCCGTGGCGGCCGGGGGCGCCGCGCCGCAGCAGGACGCCGCTCCGGCACGTGACCGGGGGCAGGCGCGCCCGCCGCGGTCGGAGCCGGCCCGTGGCGAGTCGTCGGGCCGCGGGTTCCTCGTGGGAATCGCCGTGCTGCTCGCCCTGGTCATCATCGGCGTCGGCGGCTGGTGGTTCTTCCTGCGCGGGGACAGCGGCACCAGCACCACCGCGAGCTCGGGCACCCAGACCACGGCCACGGTGGCCGACACGGGGGAGATCCCCGAAGAGATCCCACCGCTGGCCAACAAGGCCGCGTACACCGTGGCGGTGCTGAACGCGAGCAACATCACGGGCGCCGCCGCGAACAAGGTGGCTCCGCGGGTGCAGGCCGACGGCTACACCCTCGGCGTGGTGGACAACGCCACGAAGCAGGACGTCACGCAGTCCGAGGTGCAGTACGTCGCGGGCCGCAAGGAGGTGGCCTGGAACCTCGCCAAGGACCTCGGCATCACCAAGGCCGTTGCGGTGAACTCCCTGGCGCAGGGGCGCATCGGCACCGCGGACGTGGTGGTCGTGGTGGGCAAGGACCTCGCCAAGTAGCAGCAGCCCCCGGGCTCACCTGCCCGCGTGCAGTGCCTCCTCCGCCGCCGGGCCATGGCCCCCGCCACCGGGCGTGCGCTGCTCGATGACGGCCCCTGCCGGCAGGTGGCCGCGCCACTTCCCCGGCACCGGGACGTCGTCGATGAGCGTCTCCCCGGGCAGCCCATCCCCACCGCCCTCGGCGCCGGCCGGTGCGCTGCGCCTGCGCTCGGCGATGAGGGAGGCCTCGGCGGGCTCCAGCAGCCGGATGCGCCGCACCACGCCGTCGCCGCCACGGTGGGCGCCCTCGCCCCCGGAGCCCCGGCGCACGGCGTAGCGCTCCACGCGCACGGGCATGGCCAGCTCGAGGGCCTCCACCGGCGTGTTCAGCGTGTTGCTCATGGCCACGTGCACGGCGGAGGGCCCGTCGGTGCCGGACGACGCTCCCTGCCCGCCCCCGAGGGTCTCGAAGTAGACCCTGTCCTCGAAGCCGAGGGTGAGGTTGTTCATCGTCCCCTGCCCCTGGGCGGGAACGTCCGCGGCCCCGGACAGCGCGGCCAGCACGGCGTCGGCGATGCGGCTCGAGGACTCCACGTTGCCCGCGGCCACGGCCGATCCGGGCGGGGCGTTCACCAGGCTGCCCTGCGGAGCCGTGATCGTGACCGGCGCGTAGGCGCCGGCGGATGCCGGGATGTCCGGGTCGGTGGCCACGCGCACGGCGAAGAACACCGACGAGCGCGTGACGGCGATGGGGCAGTTGAGGTTTCCGGGGCCGGCCGGGTCGGTGCCGGTGAAGTCGACCTCCATGCTGTCGCCCCGCACGGCCACGCGCACGCGGATGACGATGTCGTCGTCGGTGACCCCATCGCCCTCCAGGGCCTCGGCGGCGGTCCACTCGCCGTCGGGCATGGCCGCGATTGCGGCCCGGGTGCGCCGCTCGGCATAGGCCAGCAGGGAGTCCATCGCGCCCGCCAGCGCGCGCGGGCCGCCGCGACGGGCGCAGAGGTCGTCCAGGCGCCGCTGGGCCAGGGCATGGGCGGCGAGCTGTGCTGCGATGTCGCCGCGTCGCTCGTCGGGGGTGCGCGAGTTGGCCGCGATGATGGCCATCACCCCATGGTCCGGCCCATCCGCCCCGGCGAGGCGCACCGGCGGGAGCACCAGGCCCTCCTGCAGCAGGTCGCGCGCGCCGGCGGGCATCGACCCCGGCGTCATGCCCCCGACGTCCGCGTGGTGGGCGCGGGTGACGGCATGGGCCACCACCTCGCCCCCGATGGCGATGGGGGTGACGATCGTGAGGTCGGGAAGGTGTGTGCCGCCGGTGAAGGGGTCGTTCACGATCCACGCCTCGCCCGGCGCGGCGCCGGCGGCCATCACGGCCTCCACGGCCTCGGGCATGGCGCCCAGGTGCACGGGGATGGAGTCGGACTGCGCCACCATGCGGCCCCGGCCGTCGAAGAGCGCCGTGCTGCAGTCGCGACGCTCCTTGATCGTCACGCTGAAGGACGACCTCACGAGGGCCGCCTGCATCTCGTCGGCCACGGCGCGGAGCGCCGCGCCCCACACCTGCAGCGCGATGGGGTCGAGGCCGCTCATGCGCGCTCCATGCGGATCGTCCCGTCGGCGTGCACTCCCGCGCGCCATCCCTCCGCCACCCAGCAGGTGCTGCCGGGCATGGGGAGCGAGATGGGCCCGTCGTGCACGGCCACGGGCTCGCCGGGCGCATGAAGGTCGAGTCCGGGACCATCGGTGATCACCGCTACCCGTACCGACACCACCTCCACCGGGGCGTCGCGCATGGCGCTCCCTGCCGCGCGCTCGTGCGCGGCGTGGAAGGCATCCTCGAGGGTCGCGGCGCCGGCGGAGGGGTCCCACTCCACCGTGAGGGAGTGGCTCTGGCCGGAATACCGGCAGTCCGCACGGGTCTCGATGCGACCTCCGGGCAGTTCGTCGGACGCGCGCCGGATGAGCGGCTCGACCGCCCTGGAGAGGGCGGCCGATTCTGCCGCGGGCAGCAGCACGCTCTGCACGTGGTCCCGGCGCTCCCCGGCCACGACCATCCCCAGGGCCGCAAGCACGCCCGCCGTGGCCGGGCAGGTGACCCGCTCCATGCCAAGGCCGTCGGCCACCGCGCACGCGTGCAGGGGCCCGGCGCCGCCGAACGCGATGAGCACGCCCGGGCGCGGATCCACGCCGCGCTCGACGCTCACCACGTGCAGCGCCGACACCATCTCCTGCACCGCCACGTGCACGATGCCCTCCGCGCACTGCCCGACCCCGAGGCCGAGTTCGCCCGCCAGGGACGCCACGGCGTCACGGGCCGGCTCGTCGTGGAGGGTGATGGTGCCGCCCACCCCGAGATCGCCATCCAGGCGTCCCAGCACGACGTTGGCATCGGTGACCGTGGGCGCGGTGCCACCGTGCCCATATGACGCGGGACCCGGCACGGCCCCTGCCGAGCGCGGGCCCACGCGGAGGGCACCGCCGGGGTCGGCCCACGCGATGCTGCCCCCGCCCGCGGAGACGGTCTCGATGTCAAGCATGGGCAGGTGCACCGGATGCCCGGCCACCACGCTCCCGTGGGTGCGGCCGGGGCGCCCGTCGGTGATCAGCGCGACATCGCACGACGTGCCGCCCATGTCGAAGGCGAGGGCCACCTGCGCGCCGTCCGCCCGGGCGACGTCGGCCGCGCCCACCACGCCTCCCGCGGGACCGCTCAGCACCGTGCGCGAGGCATGCGCGGCGGCGTGCCCGAGCGGCATGAGGCCGCCGTTTGACTGCATGATGTCCGGCGCCGGGAGGCCGGCCTGCGTGGCCCGCGCGCCGAGTGAATCGAGGTAGTCGGCGAGCACCGGCGTGAGGTAGGCGTCGAGGGCCGTGGTGGCGATGCGCTCGTACTCCCGCACCTCGGGAAGCACCTCGCTCGACGCGCACACGTGCACGCCGGGCAGCTCGGACCGCAGGCGCTCGGCGATGGCACGTTCGTGGGAGGGGTCCGCGTAGGCGAACAGCAGTCCCACCGCCACGGCCTCCGGCTGCGAGGCACGTACCCCTGCCACCACCGCGTCGAGGGCCTCGGGCGCGAGGGGGGTCACCACGCCGTCCGCGCCGATGCGCTCGCGGGCGGGCACCACGCGGTCGGGCGGCACGAGCGGGGGAGGGTGCGCCACCCCGAGCCGGT
>JAGWYY010000169.1 GCA_018969105.1 Acidobacteriota bacterium
GACGCGGTCCTCGTCGGCGATCAGCAGCACGGTTCCCGACCGCGTCAGGCGCCAGAGCGCGTAGGCGTCGTCCGGCACGGGACGGGGCTCCGGCGAGGCAAGCGCGGGGGACAGGCGCTCGACCATCGCCCGCATCTCGAGATCGAGTTCCCTGAACGCCACCGGCACGGCGTCGCCGATCGTCCCGGCCGCGGGCCGCGGGAGCTCCGGGAACGGGACGAGGCAGTCGTCGGACGGGGCGTCCGGCGGCGTGGCGGCCAAAGCGACGAGCAGCGAGATGACGGTGGTCAGCATGTTCCCTCCTTGGTGGCGACCGAGGCGCGCATCCTGCGAGCCGGACGATGTCATCGGCCTGCCGGGTCCGGCGGCATGAACCTCCGTCGATATTCTGACCCGCGTGAACATCGCGCCCCCCACCGTCCGGGACTCCTCCCCCGCAGCCGACCCGCGCGATCTCGCCTGGCCGGGATGGATCGGCGGGTTCGCGATCGGTCTGTCCGCCGTCGGCCTGCTCGGCGTCTGCTGCGGCTCGCTCGGGCTGGCCTCCGGCGCGGTCTTCGCGTCGATGTCGGGCTTTGAGATGCCGCCACCGCCGAGGATCGTGGTCGTCACGACCGTGGCGAGCTTCGTCCCGGGCGTCGCCCTCGTGATCTACGAGCTGCTCGGCGGCATCGCCACGCTCCGGCGCAAGGCCAGCGGTCCGAGGATCCTGCTTCGGTACGCGGTGATCGCGATCGTGCTGTCGTTGCTGCTGGCGCCGCTCTCGTACCTGGCGATCAAGCCCGGCGCCGATTGGGGTGCCGACATCATGCACGCGCAGCTCGATGCCATGGAGAAGAACGGCGGCACGGTCACCCAGGCCGACCGCGACAATGCCGAGGCTGCACGCGAGATCACCGCCTTCAACTACGTGTCGACCTACGGCATGACCGTGGTCGGCCTGGTGTTCCCGGTGGTGCTGCTGGTCTTCCTGCGCCGGCCGGCGGTGCGCGCGCAGTGGCAGGGCTGGGAAGCCTGACTCACCCGGCCCCGAACCGCGCGGGAGGCGGGCTCTCGACGGCCTCCCCGTCGACCTCGACCCGCCATGCATGCAGCGCCGGGTGGTCGCCCTCGGCGCCGTCGCCGCCGTAGAGCGGGTCGCCCGCGAGCGGATGGCCGACCCACGCGAGCCCGGCGCGGATCTGGTGGCGCCGCCCGCGGCCGACGAGCTCCACCTCGACCAGGTCGTGCGCGCCGTCGGCGGCACGGCGCACCACGCGCCAGCGGCACCGGCCGCACTCGGGCGCGGTGCCCTCGCGACGGACCGTGACCTTGCGGGAGCCCTTGTGGCGACTCGAGAAGTAGAGGCGGAAGGTGCCCTCGTCGGCGATGCCGCCGCGCACCAGCGCCAGGTAGGTCTTGCGCACGCCCGCGGCGCTGCCCATCGCGGCGCGGAGGCGCTCATGGTCGGCCGCGGTCCGCGCGGCGAGCAGGCAGCCCGAGGTCCCGAGGTCCAGCCGGTGCACCAGGCCAGCCTCCGGGAGCGCGGCGTGGTCCGGGTGGCGCTCGCGAAGCCACGACTCGACCGTGGGGGCGCCCTCGTTCCCGGCGTCCTCGGAGCGATGCCCCGCGTCCGCGCCGGAACCGCCCCGCCCCACGGAATGCCATCCGGCGGGCTTGGAGACCACGCGCCAGCCCTGGCGCTCGGCGATGACGGCGGGCTGCTCCTGCTCCACGCTCATACACTACCTGCCGCCATGCCGTACTACACGAAGCTCGGCCAGATCCCCCAGAAGCGCCACGTGCAGTTCCGCCGCCCGGACGGCGCGCTCTACAGCGAGGAAGTCTTCGGCACCGAGGGCTTCGTGGGCCCCACGTCCACGCTCTACCACATCAACCCGCCCACGCAGGTGATCGGCTGGAAGACGCTCTACGGCACCAAGCCCGAGTACATCGAGCAGGACGTGATGCGCATGCGCCACCTGAAGCTGGGCGCCATGCCGCCCAAGGGCGACCCGGTCACCGGCCGCGTGGTGCTCTTCGGCAACTCCGACGTGGAGATGTCGATGTGCGTCCCCGCCGAGAGGATGGACTACTTCTTCAAGAACGCCATGGGCGACGAGTGCCTGTTCGTCCACTTCGGCTCGGGCACCGTCCAGACCACCTTCGGCACGCTGAAGTTCGGCCCGAAGGACTACATCGTGATCCCGAAGGGCATCACCTACAGGATGACCTTCGACAAGACGAAGCCCGGCGAGCCCACCCCGCGCTTCGTGGTCTTCGAGACCGCCAACGGCAGCCACATCGGCCCGCCGCCGCGCTACGTGAGCAAGCAGACCAGCCAGTTCCTCGAGCACTCGCCCTACTGCGAGCGCGACCTGCGGCTGCCGGAGCTCCCGCTCACCTTCGACAAGAAGGGCGAGTACGAGGTGCGCATCAAGGCCCGCGACCTGGTGCACAGCTACGCGTACACGTACCACCCGCTCGACGTGGTCGGCTGGGACGGCTGCTACTACCCGTACTGCTTCAACATCGACGACTTCA
>JAGWYY010000040.1 GCA_018969105.1 Acidobacteriota bacterium
GAGGTCACGGATACCGGAGAGCTCGAGGCGCTCTGGCGCGGCGAGGAGGTGGTGAGGATCCCCTCGCTCTACCTCACTGATGACGTGCCCTTCTACGAGGTGCCGCGCGACGCCGCGCCGGCGCAGCAGCCCATCGACCTGGCCGACGTGCCCGAGCCCGCCGACCTGGCCGCCGCGTGGCTGGCGCTCATGGGCGACCCCAACATCGCGAGCAAGCGGTGGGTGTTCGAGCAGTACGACCAGCTGGTGGGCGCCAACACCATGCGCCGGCCGGGCGGCGACGCGGGCGTGGTGAGGATTCCCGGCACCAACCGCGCCGTGGCCGTCACCCTCGACTGCGCCGAGTGGCACACCGAGCTGGCGCCGTATGAGGGCGGCATGGCGTCGGTGCTCGAGGCCGCGAGAAACGTGGCCTGCACGGGCGCGGTGCCCATCGCCGCCACCGACTGCCTCAAC
This sequence comes from Acidobacteriota bacterium, assembly GCA_018969105.1. GTDB lineage: Bacteria > Actinomycetota > Thermoleophilia > Miltoncostaeales > Miltoncostaeaceae > SYFI01. Next base: position 457 of record JAGWYY010000040.1, read on the forward strand.
TACGCCAACCCCGACAAGGGCAGCACGGGCTGGCGGCTGGCCGAGAGCATCCGCGGCATGGCCGATGCCCTCACGGCCATCGAGGCGCCGATCGTGAGCGGCAACGTGTCGCTCTACAACGAGAGCCCGCGCGGGCCCATCTATCCCACCCCCGTGGTGGGCATTGTGGGCCTGCTCGACGACGCATCCACGAGCATGGGCATCGCGTTCGACCGCCACGACGACGCCATCCTGCTCATCGGATACGGCGAGCCGCGGGTGGACGCCAGCCGCTACCTGGGCCGCTGCGCGGGCAGCCCGCCGGCGCCCGAGCCGGCCAAGGACGCCGCGCTGTTCCGGCTGCTGGCGGCGTGCGCCGATAAGCGCCTGCTGAAGGGCGCGCACGACGTGAGCGAGGGCGGCCTCGCCGTGGCGGTGGCCGAGAGCGCGATCGCCGGGGGCATGGGGGCGTCGGTGCAGGTGGACGCCGGACGCCGCGCGGACGAGGCCATGTTCGGCGAGGGCGGTGGCCGCGTGGTGGCATCGTGCGACCCCTCCATGGTGGACGCCATCACGGCGCTGGCGGGCGACGGGGTGACAGTCACCGTCATCGGCGCCGTCGGCGGTGAGGAGGTTTCGGTGGACGCCGGAGGTTCCACGGCCCGGGTGTCGCTTCGCGATCTGGCCGAGGTGTGGGAAGGTTCGATCCCAGCCGCCCTGGAGGCAGCGTGACCCGGCTCGAGGACCCCATGGACGGGGACCACCCCAACGAGGAGTGCGGAGTATTCGGCGTCGTCGCGCCGGACCGCGACGTGGCACGCATCACCTTCTTCGGCCTGCACGCGCTGCAGCACCGCGGACAGGAGAGCGCGGGCATCGCCGTGAGCGATGGCGAGCACGTGATGGTGCAGCGCGAGCTCGGCCTGGTCTCCTCGGTGTTCGACGAGCCGTCGCTTCGCAGCCTGGTGGGCCACAGCGCAATCGGCCACGTGCGCTACTCCACCACCGGCAAGAACAAGTGGGACAACGCCCAGCCCGTGGCCCTGCCGCGCGGCGATGGCCTGGTGGCGCTCGGCCACAACGGCAACCTCACCAACAGCGACGCCCTGCGCCGCCGCGTGGAGGACATGGGGCACGAGCTCCGGGCCACCACGGACAGCGAGCTCATCACGGCGCTGCTGGCGCACGAGCCCGGCAGCCTGCTGGACGCCGTGTGCAACGTGATGCCGCTGCTGCAGGGCGCCTATTCGATCGTCGCCCTCACCGAGGACGAGCTCGTGGCCTTCCGCGACCCCAACGGCGTGCGCCCGCTGGTGCTCGGCACGGTAGACGGCGGCTGGGTGGTGGCCAGCGAGACCTGCGCCCTCGACCAGGTGGGCGCGGAGTTCGAGCGCGAGGTGGGCGCCGGCGAGGCGGTGCGCATCACGGCCGAGGGCACCGAGAGCCGCCAGGCCATGCCCGCCACCACCCGCAGCCTGTGCATCTTCGAGGCCATCTACTTCGCGCGGCCCGACTCGATCCTCGACGACACCGCCGTATGGCAGCTGCGCCACGACATGGGCATCGAGCTGGCGCGCGAGAGCGTGCCCGGCGCCGACCTGGTGGTGGGCCTGCCCGACTCCGGCACCCCGGCGGCCATCGGCTTCGCCAAGGAGAGCGGCATCCCGTTCTCGGAGGCCGTGGTGAGGAACCGCTACGTGGGCCGGTCGTTCATCCAGCCCGACCAGGAGCTCCGGGCCAACGGCGTGAAGCTGAAATTCAACCCGCTGGTGAGCGTGATCGAGGGCAAGCGCCTGGTCGTGGTGGACGACTCCATCGTGCGCGGCACCACCACCCGTCGCACGGTGCAGATGCTCAAGGACGCCGGCGCCGCCGAGGTGCACCTGCGCATCTCGAGCCCGCCCATCACCTGGCCGTGCTTCTACGGCATCGACATGGCCGACCGCGACGAGCTGATCGCCGTGGGCCAGACCGAGGCCGAGATCGCCGCCGCCGTGGGCGCCGACAGCCTGCACTACCTCACCCTCGACGGCCTGCAGCGCGCCGTGGGCCGCCCGGCCGACGGCTACTGCCGCGCGTGCTTCACGGGCGAGTACCCCATCCCCGTGCCCGACGCATCGGGCAAGGAGAGGTTCGAGGCGCAGGCCGCTGCCGGCGCGGGCTGAGACCCGCTCCCGAAGCCCTGAGGCCGCCGCCCCCAGCGGGTAGCCTGCCCACGTGAGCGACCGGGGCATCTCTTACGACGACGCGGGCGTCAACCTCGACGCCGCGCGGGTGCTGACCGAGGGGATCCGCGACCTGGTGCACGGGGGCACCACGGGGTTCGCCGGCACGCTGCCCATGCCCCCCATGCGCGACGGCGTGCTGGTGGCCTGCACCGACGGCGTGGGCACCAAGGTGCTGCTGGCGCGGCAGATGGGCGACGTGTCGGGGCTGGGCCAGGACTTGGTGGCGATGAGCGTGAACGACCTTGTGTGCACCGGTGCCCGGCCGCTGTTCTTCCTCGACTACCTGGCGGTGGGCAAGCTCGATCCGGATGAGGCGAAGGTGATCATCGGGGCGGTGCGGAGCGCTTGCCTGGACAGCGGCTGCGTGCTGCTGGGTGGCGAGACCGCCGAGATGCCGGGGCTCTATCAGGAGGGCCACTTCGACATGGCCGGGTTCGCGGTAGGCGCCGTGGAGCGCGCCGAGATGCTGGGGCCCGAGAAGGTGCAGGTGGGCGACGTGATCGTCGGCATCGAGAGCAGCGGCATCCACAGCAACGGCTACTCGCTGGTGCGCACGCTGGTGGACGCGGGCACTGTGGCGCCCGACCCGTCGCTGCTCGCCCCCACCCGCCTCTACCCGGCAGACGTGAAGGCACTGCAGGCATCCGGCGTGGAGCTGCACGCCGCCGCGCACATCACCGGCGGGGGGCTGGAGGAGAACCTGCCGCGGGCGATGCCCGATGGCATGCGCCCGGTGCTGAAACGCGGATCGTGGCCGCAGGCCCCGGCGATCGCGCACGTGCTGGCATGCGGGTCGGTGGATGACGACTCCGCCTGGCGAACTTTCAACATGGGCCTGGGCATGTGCCTTGTGATGCCCGCGGGCGCCGCCGAGCGCGCGCTGGACATCGTGCAGGGCAGCCACGTGGTGGGCCGCGTTGAGGCCGGGCCGGCCGGCCTGGCATGGGAGGACTGATGTTCCGCATCGCGGTGATGGTCTCGGGCAATGGCAGCAACCTGCAGGCGCTGATCGACAACGTGCACGCCAACGACAAGGTGGACGCGCAGATCGTGATGGTGATCTGCTCGAAGGAGGGCGCGCGGGCCATCGAGCGCGCCGAGGCGGCGGGCATACGCACCGAGGTGGTGACCCTTGACAGCCGGGGTGGCGACCGCGCCCGGCGCGACGGCGAGGTGGTGCGCCTGCTGCGGCTGGTGGCCCCCGACCTCGTGGTGATGGCAGGGTGGATGAGCATCGTCACCCCGGTGCTGCTCGACGCCTACCCCGACCGGGTGATCAACCTGCACCCCTCGCTGCTGCCGGCGTTCCCCGGCATGGACTCCATCGCGCAGGCGCTCGACTGGGGCGCAAAGGTGACCGGCGTCACCGTGCACATCGCCGAGGAGGCCGTGGATGGCGGGCCGCCGATCCTGCAGGAGCCGGTGCCGATCCTTCCAGGGGACACGCTCGAGGTACTCGAGGATCGCATGCACGGGGTGGAGCATCGCCTGCTGGTGCGGGCGGTCACGCTCTACGCACGAGGGAAGGTGTCGCGCGATCCCGCGCGGCTTCGCAGGATGATCGTCGACGAGGGAGGTTCCTGAGGTGGCAACGCGACGCGCGCTGCTGTCGGTATCCGACAAGACGGGGCTGGTGGAGCTGGCCCAGGGGCTGGCCGCCGAGGGGGTGCAGCTCATCAGCACCGGCGGCACCGCGAAGGCGCTTCGCGACGCGGGCCTCGAGGTGACCGACGTGAGCGAGGTGACCGGCCACCCGGAGATCATGGGCGGGCGCGTGAAGACCCTGCACCCCAAGGTGCACGGGGGAATCCTCGCCCGCAAGGACCACTCGGGCGACGCCGAGGACATGGCCGCCAACGGCATCGAGGCCATCGACATGGTGGTGGTGAACCTCTACCCCTTCGAGGAGGCCGCGGCCAAGGACGGCCTGGGCCGCGCCGAGGTGGTGGAGGAGATCGACATCGGCGGCCCCGCCATGGTGCGGGCGTCGGCCAAGAACCACGACCGCGTGGCGATCGTGACCGACCCCTCGCAGTACGAGGCCGTGCTGGCCGAGGTGGCGGGCGGCGGCTGGGTGAGCGACGCCACCCGGCGCGCGCTGGCTGCCGCGGCCTTCCGCAAGACCGCGGCGTACGACACCGCCATCGCCGCGTGGATGGCGGGTGAGGGCGACCCCGACGTGGACTTCCCCGACCGCTTCACCGTGGGCTTCCGCAAGGAGCTCGAGTGCAGCTACGGCGAGAACCCTCACCAGCGGGGCGCGTACTACCGCGAGATCGGCGCTCCCCAGCACCTGCTGGGCGGCGTGGAGGTGCGCCACGGCAAGCCGCTGTCGTACAACAACCTGCTCGATGTGGACGCCGCCCGCGGCCTGGCCGCGGAGTTCGCCGACCCGGCCGTGGTGATCATCAAGCACAACAACCCCTGCGGCGTGGCGCTGGGCGACGACCTGGCCAGTGCCTACCTTCGCGCCAAGGCATGCGACCCCGTGTCGGCGTTCGGCGGGGTGTACGCGGTGAACCGCACGGTGGACCTTGCGCTGGCCGAGCACCTGGCCGAGATGTTCGTGGAGGTGCTGTGGGCGCCGGGCTACGACGAGGACGCCTTCGAGGTGCTCACGCGCAAGCCGAACGTGCGCCTTCTGGACACCGGAGGCGAGCTGGTGCGCCCGGGAAACGCCGGCGAGCCGGTGTACCGCCGGGTGCTCGGCGGGGTGCTGGTGCAGGACCCCGACGACGTGCCCGAGGGCCGCGGCACCATGAGCGTGGTCACCAAGCGCGCGCCGAGCGACCAGGAGTGGGCCGACCTGGTGTTCGCATGGAAGGTGGCCAAGCACGTGAAGAGCAACGCGATCGTGTTCGCGAAGGACGGCGCCACCGTCGGGATCGGCGCCGGCCAGATGAGCCGCGTGGACAGCGTGCGCATCGCCACGCAGAAGGCCGCCGACTACGACCTGCCCATCCAGGGCAGCGCCATGGCCAGCGACGCCTTCTTCCCGTTCCCCGATGCCCCGGTGCAGGCCATCGAGGGCGGGGCCGCGGCAATCGCCCACCCGGGCGGGTCGATCCGCGACGACGAGGTGATCGAGGCCGTGGACGCCCTGGGGGCCGCGATGGTCACCACCGGGCACCGGCACTTCCGCCACTGACCTGGGCGGTGGTCATCGGGGCGCTGGCCCTGGCGTGCTGGGCGGGGGTGCTGCTGCACCCCGCCCGGCCCTGGGACCTGCGCCCGGTGGACGATGACGACCCGCCGCCGCCCGACCGGCCAGCCTGGCCGGCCGTGGGCGTGGTGATTCCCGCCCGCAACGAGGCCGAGTCGATCGGGCCCACCCTTGGTGCCCTCGCCCGTCAGGACTACCCAGGCGAGATGCGCATCGTGGTGGTGGACGAGCGATCGTCCGACGCCACCGGCGCGGTGGCACGCGAGATGGCGCGGGTGTCGGCGATGCCCATCGAGGTGATCACCGGGGAACCGTTGCCCGACGGCTGGGCCGGGAAGGTGTGGGGCATGGACCAGGGCGTGCGTCGCCACGATGCCCTCTGGAACCCCGAGTGGCTGCTGCTCACCGATGCCGACATCCGCCATGCGCCCGATTCCCTGAGGCGCCTGGTGGGCGATGCGCTGGAGCGCGGCGTGGCCCTCGACAGCCGCATGGCGCGCCTGCGGTGCGAGTCGTTCGCCGAGCGACTGCTCATCCCGCCCTTCGTGCTGTTCTTCTTCCTGCTCTACCCCCTGCGCTGGGCCAACCGGGCCGGTAGCCGCACGGCATCGGCGGCAGGCGGCTGCGTGCTGGTGACCGCCGGGGCGCTGTCGGAGGCCGGGGGGCTGCAGTCGATACGCGGCGCGCTGATCGACGACCTCTCGCTGGTGCGCCGGGTGAAGCACGTGGCGGCCCTGCCCACCCGCCTCGCGCTCAGCCGCACGCGGGTGGTGAGCACCCGGCCCTACGAGGGCATCGGCGACGCGTGGACCATGGTGCGCCGCAGCGCCTTCACCCAGCTGCGCCGCAACTGGCTGCTGCTCGCCGGCGTGCTGGCCGTGCTGCTGCTGATGTTCGCCGGGCCGATCGTGGCCATGGTGGCCGGGGCGGTGGGCGCCGGCACGGGCGCGGGCGCGATGGCCTGGTGGGCGCTGGGGCTGGGCATCGCCGGCTGGCTGGCCATGGCCATCGCCGACGGCCCCACCGCCCGCGAGTTCGGCCTGGGCGTGGGCTGGCAGCTGGCCCTGCCGATCAGCGGCCTGCTCTACGGAGCGATGACCCTCGACTCCGCACTGCGAGGCCCGCGAGGAGGCGGCTGGCGGTAGAGCGGCCCCACCGGTGACAGTCACCGCGGAGCATGCGTGACAGTCACCGGGGGGAGGGCGCGCGCTTCCGGTCTAGCCTGAGCGGTGTGAGGCTTCGTTCCCTGCTCGCTGCGCTCCTCGTCACGCTCGCCGCCGCACCGGTGGGCCTGGCGGACATCCCTTCCGGGGTGCCCGACCCGCTCGCGGCCGATCCCCTCAACCGCGCGGCGCTCATCGCCATGCCGGCGGTGTGGCGGGTGGAGGTGACCACCAGCATGACCGGTCTTCGCACCAAGAGCGGCACGGTCATCAGCCTGCCGCCGCGCGCCCGCAACGTGAGCCGCGAGGGCACCGCCTTCGCCGTGACCCCCGACGGCTACCTGGTCACCGCCCTGCACGTGATCCAGCCCACCGCCGACGACCTCGCGCAGGCCGCCTACTTCCAGTACATGGCGTTCTCGGGCAAGTCGCACAGCATGAAGGCGGCCGCGCAATGGGTGAAGGACAACGAGCCCGTGCCCGTGGGGCTGGCCCCGGTGCAGCGCGTGGTGCGGGCGTCGGCCGCGGGGCCGGCCGCGCGCACCAACCGCGGGGCGTCGCCCGAGGTGATCGAGACCGACGAGCTCCGCGACATCGCGGTGATCCGCGTGCCGAACGTGACCGACACCCCGTCCATCGGGCTCGACCGGGGCATCGACCCCGGCACCCCCGTGGCCACCCTGGGCTTCGGCAGCGACGACCCCTTCGCCGCCCCCCAGCGCGGCGCCCTGGTGCCCGCCGTGCGCTTCGGGGTGATCGGGGAAACCGGAGGCATGGAGAAGAACCCCCTGCGCATCCTCACCCTCATCTCCAATGACATCCAGAAGGGCGACTCCGGTGGCCCGGCCGTTGACCGCCAGGGCCGTGCACGCGGCGTGGTGCTGATCAAGCGGGCGGCGGGCGGCGGGGCCATGGCGCCCACCGACGAGATCCTCCGCGTGCTCGACCGCGCCAACATCCGCGGCTGGGAGGGGCGCACGCAGTCGCTCTACCGCGACGCGGTGGACCGCGTGACGCGCTTCGACCTCGCCGGCGCCCGCGCCGACTTCCGCCGCACCCTGGCCAGCTACCCGGCCCACGGGCTGGCGGCCTACGAGATCGCCCAGCTCGACGACCTGCAGCGCGCCCGCCTGAGCCTCGCCGGCGAGCCGTGGTATCGCGGCGGCCTGGTGGCCGCGGGCATCACCGCGCTCGTCATCGCGCTCATCCTCGCCGTGCTGCTGTGGAAGGCCGTCAACCGCTCACCCGGGGTGCTCGGCCCCCGCGACCGCAAGGCGCCATTCGACCAGGAGGGCGACGCGGAACTCGACGACGAGTAGGGCCATTGGGCGCCATGCCGCGCGCGCCTCTCGACATGCGTGCGCACTAAGGCGCAGGGGATCGTCCTAGCGTGGTCCCATGCGCTACATGCCCGCGGCCGGTGCTGATAGCACGCACTGCTATCTTCACCCCATGAAGCAGGTCATCACCCGCATGCCCGAGGCACTTCACGCCCTGGCGAAGGACGAGGCCGCGCGCCGCGGGCAGTCGCTCAACGACTTCGTGATCGCGGCCATCACCGCCGCGCTGGGGGACGATGAGAACCCGCCCTTCCGTGCGCGCGCCGCGGCGCTCGGGCTGCTCGCGAACCCCACAGGGCCACGCTGGACCGACGAGGACGAAGCCCGCTACCGGGCCTGGCTCGCGGAACAGCCTCCCGGGTTTGCCGACGCCGTGGTCGAGGCCCTGCTGGAGGAGCGGCGGACATCCCCGTGGTGAGTACCCCCACGGCACTCGCCTATGTCGACGCCAGCGTGCTGGTGCGCACGCTGCTCGACGATGAGCCCGGTCACGAGGGGGCGGTTCGCGCGCTCTCGCACGCACGAGGGCGGGCGGTCTCGTGGGCCGCGGTGCAGGTGGAGGCGGCGAGCGCCCTGCGAAGCGCCACGCGTGCGCGACGCACCGCCGACCCCGCGATCCCTGCCCGGCGGCTGGCAGCCCTGCTCGCGCGCCCCGACAGCCTCATGCTGCTCCCCGGCGCGGACCCCGCCCTGATCCCCCTCGCGGTGGATATCGCCGGCAGGCAGCGCATCCGCGCGCTCGACGCCATGCACCTGGCCACCGCCCTCACCGAGGGGCGTCGCGTGGCCGATCGCCACCCCCTGGTGTTCATCACGGCCGACTCAGCGCAGGCCGAGGCAGCAGCCGCCGAGGGGCTCGAGGTGCTGGTGCCCTAGGGGCTGGTGCCCCAGGGGGCGGTGCCCAAGGCGTCGGCGCGCGCCAGGGCCTCGGCGCCGTCGTCCGACCTACTCGGCCCTGCCCCCCAGGTGCTCGGCGAAGAAGCCCTCCATCGCCCGGTAGGCGCGCATCCTGTTCTCGGGCTTGGCGAACCCGTGGCCCTCGTCGTCGGCCACGATGTACTCCACGTCCACCCCACGCTCGGTGAGGGCCTCGACGATCTGGTCGCTCTCGTGCTTGGTCACGCGCGGGTCGTTGGCACCCTGGATCACCATGAGCGGGGTGACGATGTCATCTACCCGTGAGAGCGGAGAGCGCGCCCACATGTCCTCGCGCTCGGCCTCCACCTCGGGGTCGCCCACGAACCGGAACCACGTGCTCTTCAGGAACGGCCGCCAGTACTCGGGGAACGACCGGATGAGCGTGACCAGGTTGGACGGCCCCACGAAGCTCACGGCCGCCCGGAAGCGGTCGGGCGTGAAGGTGACGCCCACCAGCGTCGCGTAGCCGCCGTACGACCCGCCGTAGATGCCGATGCGGTCGGGGTCGGCGATGCCCTCGGCCACGGCCCAGTCGACGGCGTCCATGAGGTCGTCGTGCATCTTGCCGGCGAATTCCCGCTCGGCCGCGTGCATGAAGTGCTTGCCGAAGCCCGTGGACCCGCGGTAGTTCACCTGAAGCACCGCGTAGCCGCGGTTGGCCAGGAACTGCGCCACGCCGTCATAGCCCCAGGCGTCGCGGCTCCAGGGGCCGCCGTGCACGTAGAGCACCATCGGCAGGCCGGTGGGCTCCACCCCGCGCGGCAGCGTGAGGTAGCAGTACATCGTGAGCCCGTCACGGCTCGTGATCTGCACGGGGGTCATGGGCGCGAGCTCGTCCGGCGACAGCCACGGCCGGGGGCGGAAGATGAACTCGCTCTCCCCTGTCTCGCGGTCGAACAGGTACGTGGCGCCGGGGTCGACGTCGCTGTCGAAGGCCACGGTCCACATGCGCTCGTCGGCGTCGCTGCCGGTGATGCGCGGGTCACCGTCGGCGATCTCCTTCAGCTTCTCGAAGTCGCGGCCGAAGCGCTCATCGAAGGCGTGCACCACCAGGCGGTCGCGCAGGTAGGCCGCGCCCAGGAGGGTGCGGTCCTTGTCGCTCACGATCGGCATGCCGAGGTCGGCCACCTCGTCCTCATCGAGCACGGTCTCCTCACCGGTGGCCACGTCGATCGCCACCAGGCGCGAGCGATCGCTGTCGCGCGCGCTGCCCACCCACATCACGTCGCCGTCGGCATCGAAGCCGTAGGGCTGGCCGCCGTCCTCGTTGTCGAACTCCGCGAGCACGCGGAAGTCGTCGGCCTCGGAGTCGCGCACCAGCAGCTGGTAGTCGCCCTCGGGGGTCTGCGCGTAGGCGCCGCGCACCTGCCCGTGGCGGTCGGCCACCCAGCCGATGATGTTGCCGGGGTTCGTGGCGATGAGCGTCATGTCGCCGGTGGCGAGGTCGAGCCGCTCCACGTCGAACACCCCGCGATCGCGCCGATTGGTGCTCACGATGATCTGGTCGGGCGTGGCCCTGGGCACCGACACGATGCTGGCACGCACGCCGTCGAAGGGCGTGAGGTCGCGCGCAGTGCCGTCACCGGGGACGTCCACGATCATCACGTGGTGGTTCTCATCCCCGCCCTGGTCCTTGCTGTAGAGGATGTGCTTCGAGTCGCGGGTCCACGAGTAGCCCATCACCCCGCGGTCGGTGTCGCGCGTCACGGGCACGGCCTCACCGCCCCCGATGGGCCGCACCCACACGTTCAAAAGGCCGTCCAGCGGCGCGAGCCAGGAGATCATGGTGCCGTCGGGCGACGGCTTGGCCACGGCGCGCTCGGGGTTGTCGAAGAACTCGCCGAGCGGGATGAGGCGGGGCTGTGTCATGGCGCCGAGGGTAGCCGTGGAGCGGCGCACCCGTGACGACTACGATCGCCGCATGCGGGAATACCTCGTCATCTATGAGCAGGGCGACGACGGCACGTGGGGCGCGTACTGCCTCGACCTCCCCGTCTACGCCGGCGCTGACACCCGTGAGGAGACCGCCGCATTGATGCGCGAGGCGCTTGCCGGGCACATCGAGGCGCTGCGTGAGGCCGGTATGGAAGTTCCCGAGCCCATGCACCAGGCCGAGTTCATCGCCGCCTAGGTGGACCGGCGGTACCGCCGCTGCTCCACACCAGACGGGAACTCCCGCGACTCCTCGAGCCGCAGCAGCGCCCACGGCTCCTCCCCGGCCAGCAGCGGGATGCCCTCCCCCAGGTCCACCGGGATCACGGTGACCACGAACTCATCGATGAGCCCGGCGCCGAGCAGTTGCTGGATGAGCCTGCCGCCGTCCACGTAGACATCGCCCTCGCCCGCGGCGGCCCGCGCCTCGGCGAGCATCTCCTCCGCCGACCCGGACACCGCCCGCACGGTGGGCTCGATGGGATCGAGCGGCCGCGTGGTGGCCACCAGCACCGGGGTGTCGCCGTAGGGCCAGCCGGTGCCGAACCCTTCCACCACGTCGTAGGTGCGGCGCCCCATGAGCATCGCCCCCACGCCGGCCATGAAGGCCTCGTAGCCGTAGTCCTCGCCGGCATGCCCGTCGGGCAGCCACGAGAGGTCATCGTCGGGGCCGGCGATGAAGCCGTCACGGGACATCGCAATGAACACGCGGATCATGCGCGCCACTCTGTCACGACCCGCCGCAACGAAACGGCCCCCGGAGGAATCCCCCGGGGGCCGCTCACAGCACTCCGCCGTACGAGACGAACTACTTGATCTTGATGACCGACTCGCTCTGGGCGGTGCCGGTCGGGGCGTAGATCACGCGCAGGTTCAACTTCTTGGCCTGCGCCTTGCGAAGCAGGGCGCGGGTCACCAGCTTGGCGTTGTCCTCGGTGGTGGTGATCACCGCCGCGGTCACGCGCTTCTTCAGCACGCGCTTGCCGATCCTGCTGCCCTTCTGCATCGACACGCGGCTACTGGTGGCCTGCTCACGCGCCATCTCGTTCGACGTCGGGTTCTCGAAGATGAAGGTGTACTTACCCTTCTTCTCGAGCTGCACCTTCACCGTGACCACGGCGTTCTCGCCCGGGCCCGAGGTGTTCACCGTCGGGGTGGACAGGGTGGTCATGAAGCTAGGGGTCGGAGTGGGAGTTGGGGTCGGGGTGGGCGTCGGGGTGGGAGTCGAGCCACCGGCCGGCCCCGTGGGATCGACGGCGACATCCCCAACGAAGGATTTTGATCCGGACATGGTGAGGAACGACATGTTCGGCGATGACGAACCCTGGATGGCGCCCTTCGCGAGCGCCTGGCTGAATGGCGAGCCGGACACGGTCCAGAAGAGGCTCTCGGTGTTGGCGGCGAGCGGAGTGCCTGCGAGAGCCTGCGGGGGAATCGAGAGTCCCGAGAACCTGGTGGTAGCGGTCCAGCCTGGAAATGCTGACGGCTGGAAGACCTGGATCGGGCGAGTGGATCCGCCACCACCACCACCTCCGCCCGACGGACCGATTGCGAAGACCCCCGCCGGGGAACCCGCGGCGCCGGCGGGGCTGTCAGCGCTGCTCGCCGGAGTCGCCGTGGCACCGGACGTCAACGCGACCCGGTACAGACGGTCGGTGGACATCGACGTTCCGCCCTTGAAGTAGGCATAGCCACCGCTCACCGCGAACACGGAACTGCTTGCGTGCATGCCGGCCAGTGACCCGCTGAAGCCTTCGTCGCGCGTAGTCCCATCCAGGCTCACGCGAGCGAGAGACCTCGCGCTCGAGTTCGTGGTACCGGACTCACAGATGTAATAGAGGTACTGCCCATCGGTCGCAAGGCCATACGCCCCGGTCGCCCCGCCAGGTGCGGTGGAGCACATCGCCGCGCCTCCGAAGAACGCTGTCTTCGTGCCCGACGAGTCGACACGCGTCAGCGTGGCGGTCGTTTGAGACCCTCCTGTGGAGACATAAAGGGCCGAGTCGGTTGCCGCGATGTTGCGAATGGTGTCCGACCCGAAGCTGGCGAAGCTGTCATTCCGCCCCGTCGTGCCGTCAAGCTGGACTCGGCCGACCTTGCCAGCGCCCGCGTCCAACACGGAGTAGTAGAGCCAGTCAGCCGCGCTGGCAGAGCCAACGCTGAGGCCCGCAAGCGCAGTGGCGGTCACGACGATGATCGCGGACTTCTTCACGAGATCTCCTCCCGAAGGTCTCGGCGGGCACCTCGCCTCGCCGGGGGTCGGACGAAATGTGTCACAGCGCTCACAAATAATGCCCGTGAGCTGTCCGAGCAAGTAGCCGTTGGTGGCGAGCCCCCTTGCTACCGTCGTCCCCGTGGACGACAGGCCTCTCGTCATCGCCCTCTGCCCCGACCTCATGATGCGCTCGCGCATCGAGAGCGGGCTGGAGATCGCGGGCTACCGGCTGCGCGTGGCGGGCGGTCCCACGCGGCTGGCCGAGGCGCTGGCCGAGGAGTCACCCGCCTGCCTGATGATCGACCTCGAGGCCGGCGGCGACGCCATCGCGGTGATCGAGGGGCTGCGGAGCGACCCCGCGACTGCGGGCATCCCGCTCGCGGCGTTCGCCGGACACACGAACGTGGAGCTGCTCGACCGGGCGAGGGCGGCGGGCGCCGACCCCGTGGTGGCGCGTGGCCAGGCGGCCATCAGCACGGGCAAGGTGGTGGAGCAGGCCATCGCGGCCCGCAGCGCGTAGGGCGCGATACCCTCCCGCAACGTGAAGAACGCTGGTCTTTACCTACCGGCCCTCCGGCAAGGCGTCGTCGTATTCGACGGCGGGTTGGGCACGCAGATCCAGGCACGCGACCTCACCGCTGATGACTACGGCGGCGGGGCGCTCGAGGGCGCCGTGGATTACCTGTCCATCACGCGGCCCGACGTGCTGGAGGAGATTCACCGGTCATACCTGGAAGCCGGCTCACAGGCGGTGGAGACCAACTCGTTCCAGGCCACGGCGATCCGCCTGGAGGAGTGGCAGCGGCCCGACGGCGGCAACCTCGCGGAGTTCGTGACCGAGATCAACGTGGCCGCGGCCAGCGTGGCGCGCAAGGCATGCGACGACTTCGAGGCGGCCGACGGCATCCCGCGGTTCGTGATCGGGTCCATCGGCCCCACCGGCATGCTGCCGGGCACCGACGACCCGAAGCTCTCCGGCATCACCTTCGACCAGCTGGCCGACCAGATCCGCACCCAGGCCAAGGGCCTCATGCAGGGCGGCGCCGACGTGCTGCTCATCGAGACCCAGCAGGACATCCTCGAGACCCGCGCAGCCATCCACGGCATCCGCCTGGCCTTCGACGACATGGGCACCTCGGTGCCGATCCAGGCGCAGGTGGCCCTCGACCAGACCGGCCGCATGCTGCTGGGCACCGACGTGGGCGCGGTGGTGACGATCCTCGAGGCCATGGGCGCCGACGTGATCGGCACCAACTGCTCGGTGGGCCCCGAGCACCTGCGCGAGCCCGTGAGCTACATGTGCTCGCACTCGAGCAAGCCCATCTCGGTGGTGCCCAACGCCGGCCTGCCGCGCAACGTGGGCGGCGTGGCGCACTACGACCTGGGCCCCGACGAGATGGCCAAGCAGATCGCCGCCATGGTGCGCGACTTCGGCCCCAACGTGGTGGGCGGCTGCTGCGGAAGCACGCCCGACCACATCCGGGCCATCGTGGCGGCGCTGAAGGACGTGACCCCCCACAAGCACCCGCCCACCGACAAGACCCCGCGGGTGGCCAGCGCCATGCGGGCGGTCGACCTGGGCCAGGAACCCCGCCCCACCATCGTGGGCGAGCGCGTGAACACCCAGGGCAGCCGCAAGATCAAGGAGATGATCCTCGCGGACGACTACGACGGCGCGCTCGCCGTGGCCCGCGAGCAGGTGGAGTTCGGCGCGCACGTGCTGGACGTGTGCGTGGCGCTCACCGAGCGCGTGGACGAGCCCGAGCAATTGGGGATCCTCACCAAGAAGCTCGCGATGGGCGTCGAGGCCCCGCTGATGATCGACAGCACCGAGGCCGACGCCGTGGAGGCCGCCCTTGCCACGTATCCCGGCCGGGCAATCGTCAACTCCATCAACATGGAGAACGGCCGGGTGAAGATCGACCAGGTCGTGCCGATCGT
>JAGWYY010000170.1 GCA_018969105.1 Acidobacteriota bacterium
GTCGCCGGAGGCGCCGGTAACCTTGCCCCGGTGCCCGCACTCGACGCCAGCGCGGCCCTCACGCAAGAGGTGGAAATCGACCTCTTCCAGGGCCCCTTCGACCTGCTTCTCACCCTGCTGCTCAGGGATGAAGTCGACATGCTCGAGCTGCCGCTGGCCGACCTCATCGAGGAGGCCGTCACCCCCGCGCACGAGGAGCGCTGGGAGCTCGACGCCGCCAGCCAGCTGGTGCTGCTGCTGGCGGCCATCGCCGACCTCAAGGGCCGGCGCATGCTGGGCGAGGATGAGGAAGACGAGCCCGACGTCGACGCCCTCGCCATGCGCGAGGCCCTCGAGGCCCGCCTCGTGGCCTACGCCCCCTTCCAGCGCGCCGCGCTGTGGCTGGCCGAGCGGCTGCGCGCAGCCCAGGGGCCGCGCTACCGCCGCGTGCCGCCGGGCACCGCCGCGCCGGTGCCGGTGCGCGACGACCCCGCCCGCCTGCGCGCCGCCATGGACAAGATGGTGGAGGCCCCGCCCGCGCCGTCTCTCGAGCACATGGGCGTGCAGCGGCGCCCCCTGCCCGAGCTGCTCGGGCGCCTGCGCGAGTCGATCGCGCGCCTTCGCGAGGTGTCGTTCGAGCAGATGGTGGCCGACTGCGACCGCCTCGAGGAGGCCCTCACCCTGCTGGCCGCGCTCGAGCTGGTGCGCCGCGGCGAGGCCGAGTTGCGCCAGGACGTCCCCTTCGGCGACATCCTCATCACCGGCACCCGGGCATGACCGAGCTGGCCCGCACCATCGAGGCCCTGCTGTTCATCGCGCCCGAGCCGCTCGAGGTGACCACCATCGAGGACATCACGGGCGAGCCGGCGTCGGAGATCGCCGTGGCCCTCGGTGAGATCCGCGATCGCCACGCCGACGACACCGGGCTCGAGCTCGCCGAGATCGCCGGCGGATGGGCACTTCGCACCCGCGCCGACCTGGCCCCCGCGTGCGACCGCCTGCGCGCCCGCCCGCGCGAGGACCGCCTCTCGCCCGCCGCCATGGAGACCCTCGCCGTGGTGGCCTACCTCGAGCCGGTCACGCGGCGCGAGATCGGCCGGCTTCGCGGAGTGGACGTGGACAGCACCGTGAGCAGCCTGCTCGACCGCGGGCTCATCGAGGAGGTCGATTCCCCGGGCGCCGGCCCCACGACCTTCCGCACCACCACGCTGTTCCTCGAGCGCTTCGGGCTGGCCCGGCGGGGCGACCTGCCGAGCCTCGAGCGCTTCGAGCTCACCGGCCCCGAGGCCCAGGCGCTTCGCGCCCGCCTGCAGCAGGCCGAGTTGATCGCGGAGGCCGAGACCGGCGATGGCTGACATGCGCGTGCATCGCGCCCTGGCGCAGGCCGGGGTCGCGAGCCGCCGCGCCGCCGAGAAGCTGGTCGCCGAGGGACGCGTGACGGTGAACGGCGCCGTGGCCACGGTGGGCCAGGTGGTGACCGACCGCGACGTGGTGGCCGTGGACGGCCGCCCCATCGCCGCCGAGCCGGTGCGCACCTACATGCTCAACAAGGCGCTCGGGGTGGTGTCCACGGCGTCCGACCCGCAAGGGCGACCCACGGTGCTCGACGGCATGCCCGACGACGTGCGCCTCTACCCCATCGGCCGCCTCGACATCAACACCAGCGGCCTGCTGCTCATCACGAACGACGGCGACCTCGCCCACCGGCTCATGCATCCGCGCTCGAAGGTGCCGAAGGAATACGAGGCGCTGGTGGAGGGACGGGTATCGTCCGCGTCCGTGCGAATGCTCCGCGACGGAATCGAGCTGGACGACGGCCCCACGCAGCCCGCGAAGGTCGAGGTGATCGACCGCGACGCCAAGGGCGGCACGTGGCTGCGCATCGAGATCACCGAGGGGCGCAACCGGCAGGTGCGCCGCATGTGCGATGCCGTGGGCCACCCCGTGCGGCGCCTGGTGCGCACGCGCTACGGCGGGCTCGGCCTCGGGCGCCTGCGCCGTGGCGACCACCGCATGCTGTCGTCGGCGGAGATGGCCCGGTTGCGCGCCCAGGCGGGGATGACCGCATGAGCGAGCGCATCCGCGCCATACGCGGCGCCATCACGGTGGCCGAGGACACCCCGGATGAGGTGGTCTCCGCCACTCGCCTGCTGCTCGAGGACATGATCGCGCGCAACGGCCTGGCGCCCGACGACATGGTGTCGCTCATCTTCACCGCGACCGGGGACGTGACAAGCCAGTTCCCCGCCGTCGCCGCGCGCGAGATGGGCCTGCTGGGCGTGCCGCTGCTCTGCGCCACGGAGATCCCCGTCCCCGGCGCGCTGCCCCTGTGCGTGCGCGTGATGCTGCACGCCTACATGCCCGCAGATGCCGACGTATGGCACTGCTACCTGCGCGACGCGGTGCGGCTGCGCGACGACCTCGCCGAGGTCCCCGCGCCCAGCGGCGAGGGCAGCGCGTA
>JAGWYY010000171.1 GCA_018969105.1 Acidobacteriota bacterium
GCTCCGGGTGCCACAGGCGCATGTGGTCGGCGTGCTGCTGGCTGTAGGCGCCCTCGGGGTAGTACTGGTCGTAGAAGCCGCAGTCGATGTGCTGCGCCTGGGTGGTGAGGCGCTGGTACATGGGGTCGATCGTGAGCGGGAAGCGACCGTAGGTGTCCCACACGTACTGGCAGTAGGCCTTCACGCACTCCACGGTGTCGGGGTGCGGCCGCGGGATGGCCCCGGTGAAGGTCTCGTTCATCGCCGGGGTCTGGAAGGGCTTGGGCACATCGGGGTCGAGCGCCGCCCACTTCATCGCCATGAAGGCGTCCACGGCCTCGTGCATGTCGGCGTAGTACGGCGGCGTGAAGCCTTCGAGGTAGCCGTCGCGCCCCACGGCGAAGGTGGTGCCATCGGCGGCGGTCTCGAAGCGGAAGCCCAGGCCCTCCACGTCTCCCCCGCCCATCACGAACTTGGGCAGGTAGCCGGTGAAGGTCCAGCCGCCCAGGCCCAGGGCCTGCAGCGCCAGGTTGAGGTTCTGGCAGATGAAGCCCTGCTCCACGACCATCATCGAGAGCACGCGGCTCTCGAGCTCGGCCATGGGCATGGTGCGGTCGGCGCGGATGCGCCCGCTCTTCACGAACTTGTCGAGGCCGGCCGACCTGCCGCCGTGGCGCTCGTCGATGATGTTGAACCCGTAGGAACGCGCGAAGTAGATGAACAGGACGTTGATGTACTCCATCGTCATGTTCGTGATGGGGATGAACAGCGTGGTGCCGGGCTTGTTGGCGTTCCACCGGTTGAAGTCGAACAGCCCCGGCAGGTCGGTGGGCAGCGGGGCGCGGCCGTCATGAAGCTTCACGCGGGCGCGGCGATAAAGATCCACCACCAGGTCGGCCTGCACGTCGAGCCCCTTGCCCGACAGCGTGCTCACCTCGCCTGGCTCCGGGACCATCTTGAAGATGTCCAGCCACCACAGGCCGTCGTCGTTGCTCCAGAAGAGCTCCGTGCCATGGTTGGAGCACGCCGACGGCCACGTGCGATTGGTCCACTGCACCACCGAGCTCATGCCGCGCACGGGGTCCATGTCGGCGAGCGCCAGGCCGTTCAGGCCGGTGGCCGCCATCACCAGCAGGGCCTCCTCCAGCTCCGACAGCGGCACGGGTTCGTGCGGCGACGTGTACTCGATCACGTCGCTCTCCACCGCCATGCCAAGCCCCACGCGGCGGCTCTTGCGATCGAACACCGACTGGAAGAGCGGATAGGCCAGGGCGCTCTCAAGTCCCGCTGGAAGCTGGGTCACCTGAGTCACGTCCTCACGCATCTGCGCTCTCCCTTCGCCGGCTACGGCCCACTGGGGTCCATCCCGGTGTAACCATACGCTGTAAGGTTACAGCATTCCTGCCAGATGCCTGCCCTACCGACTGGTGGGGGTGCAGGCGTACCCCGCAACGACGTTGTCCGGTGGCACCCACTACCGGTGGGCGTCGCCGTTGCGCGTCTTCGCACCAGGCGGCACGGGGCCGCGGTCGCGCCGCACGGTGACCTTGCGCCCCTTCAGCGACCCCGCGCGCAGCGCCTGGATCACGCGGTCGGCCTCGGCATCGGGCACGTCGACCAGCGAGAAGCGGTCAGCGATCTGGATGGCGCCGATCTCCCGGCCGGCGATCTTCGCCTCGTTGGCGATGGCGCCGACCAGATCCTGCGGACGGATGCCCGCGATGCGCCCGGCGCCCACGAAGACGCGCGCCATGCCCTCGGCCGGTGCGCGCCCCGGCCCCGCACGGTGGGCGCGACGAGGTGCACCGGCCTCGCCAGACGACGGCGCGCCCTTCTTCCCCCCACCCGGGCGCTCATCGCGCATGCGCACCTCGGGGATGTCCTCGTCGTCGTCCGACCCGCGCGAGGCCTGGTGCGCCAGCTTCACCGCCGCGGCGGCCACGTCCATCACGTCGAACTCGTCGGCCAGCGACTCCACCACCACGCGGAAGGAGTCGAGCTCGCCCTCGAGGATGTCCTCGCGCAGCGTGGCGGTGGTCACGTCCAGTCGCCGGGCGCGCACGTCGGCCACCGTCGGCAGCGCCTGCTGGGGAATGCGCCGGCCGGTGACGCGCTCGATGTTGCGCAGCATTCGGTGCTCGCGCGGCTCGGCCAGCGTGATGGCCACGCCCTCGCGCCCGGCGCGGCCCACGCGACCGATGCGGTGCACGTACTGCGCCGGTGCCGACGGCACGTCGAAGTTGATCACGTGCGTGAGCTGGTCCACGTCGAGGCCGCGCGCCGCGACGTCGGTGGCGATCACCAGGTCGGTGGTGCCCGCGCGCAGGCGGTTCATCACCCGGTCGCGCTGCTCCTGGGTCATGCCGCCATGCAGGGCCTCGGCCTGGTGCCCGCGGCCGTTGAGGGTCTCCACAAG
>JAGWYY010000041.1 GCA_018969105.1 Acidobacteriota bacterium
CGGGGGCTACGCTGCGCCTGCTGGCGCCCGTAGCTCAGCTGGATAGAGCACCCGACTTCTAATCGGACGGTCGCAGGTTCGAATCCTGCCGGGCGCGTTGGTTCGTGAACGGCCCGGGCGCGAAACCGACCCTCCGCCGCACTCGGCGATATGGTGCGAGTCGCAATGCTGTCGAGCCGATCCCCGCGCGCTGCACTCATGGCCCTCCTGGCGGCGCTTGCGCTCCTGGCCGGAGGCGCCGCAGGCGCCCTTGGCGCGGCAACGACCGTCACCCTCGGGGCGCCGCTCTCGGCGTTCGGCACCGGCACGCAGACCTATGAGGCTGGTCCGGTCAGCCGCGCCGATGCATCCAGCCCGCTCGGCTGGACCTTCACGGCACCGGGCAAGGGCATCATCACGCAGGTGGCCTTCTTCGCCAACGCGGCCGGATCGGCGACCGTGAAGGCCTTTGCCGTCAGCCCCACCACGTGGACGATCTCGGCCGTCGGGGCCGGGGCCAGCGTGTCGCCGGGCAGCGCCACGACCGTGACGGTGCCGGTGAGCGTGCCCATCGCCGCGGGTGAGGTGGCGGGCTTCTCGTGGTCGTCGGGCATGGGCGTTCGCTACACCGATCACACCGGCACCCCGACGGGGCGCATCGGTGGCATCGCCAGCACCACGATCAGCGCCGGCACCGTGCTTCCGTCCACGTCCGTGCAGGGCAACTCCATGCAGGTGCAGTACGTGGTGGCGCTCGCCCCGGGCAACACCACCGCGCCGTCGGTCTCCGGCTCCGCAACGCCGGTCGTGGGCGTGGCCCTCAGCGGCTCGGTCGGTGCGTGGGACTCCTCGCCCACCGCCTATGCGTCGCAGTGGGTGCGATGCGATTCCACCGGCGCCTCGTGCACGGCGATCACCGGCGCCACGGCATCCACCTACGTGCCGACGCTGTCGGACGTCGGCTACGCCCTGCGCTATCGCGTGACGGCCTCCAACGTCGAGGGCGGTGCCAGCGATCCGGTGGACAGCGCGGCGACGGGGGTGGTTGCCAACGGAATCCCCGCCGCCTACGCGAGCCCACCGATCGTCCCGGCCACGGCCTTCTTCGCCACGGCGTCATCGCCCCAGCCCAAGGTGACGCTCTGCCACGCCACGGCGAGTGCGTCGAACCCGTACGTGGTCATCACGGTCGCGCCGGAGGCGGTGATCACCAAGGGGCACGATCAGCACCAGGACCGCCGCGACATCATCCCGCCCTTCGACTACGAGAAGTCCGGGAAGACCCTCACGTACCCCGGCCTCAACTGGGACGCCCGTGGCCGGGCCATCTACGCCGCGGGCTGCGACACGCCGGCCTCCGCGCCCGTGAACCAGGTGCTCGATCCGCCCGCGCTGACGAAGGTGACCATCTGCCACGCCACGGCCAGCGCGTCGAACCCCTACGTGGAGATCACGGTGTCAACGGCCGCCGTGCTCACGCAGGGGCACGACCAGCACCAGGGCCGGCGCGACATCATCCCGCCCTTCTCCTATGACGGGGGGTCGTTCGCGGGACTGAACTGGGACTCCACGGGGCGGGCCATCTACGAGGCCGGCTGCCGCGAGCCCGAGCCCATCATCGAGCCCGAGGATGAGCCGGCCGACCGCGTGACGATCTGCCACCAGGTCGGCGGCCCCGACTACGTGCGCATCGTCGTCGCGCCGCAGGGCGCCTACAACGGGCACGCGAAGAACCACGGGCGCGACATCATCCCGCCGTTCTCCTTCACCCAGGGTCGACGCACCATCACGTTCCCGGGCGAGAACTGGGACGCCCAGGGCCAGGAGATCTTCCGGAACGGCTGCGTGTCGCCGCCCTCCCCGCAGCCGATACGCCCGCAGGTGAAGTGCATCGCCCCGCAGGCCGACGGCAGCTTCACGGCCTACTTCGGCTACGCGAGCGATGATGCCCTGCCCCGCGACATCCCCGTGGGCGCGGCGAACCTCGTGCAGGTCGATGCCCTCTCGGGCTCGGCTGTGGTGGGCGCGCAGCCCACCACCCTGCTGCCCGGGCAGGTGGACGTCGCGCTCACCGTGACCGGGTTGGTGCAGGCCGGCTCCGCGAGCTGGACGCTCACGCACGCCGGGGTCACCACCACGGCCACGGCGACCGCGCAGTCACCCCGATGCCCTGCTCCGCCCGGTAACACCGTGACCGATCCGCCGAACGTCGGGGTGTACGTGGCGTGCGTGACGCCCGGCCCCAATGGCACGTACTCGGCCACCTTCGGGTACCAGAACGACGACACCGCCCCGCTCGCGGCCGCGATCGGGCAGGGCAACCGCGTGGCGGTGAGCGGCAGCGACCCCGGCGCGCAGGACCGCGGGCAGCCCGCGGCGCTGGCCCCCGGCCGCACGGGGAGCGCATTCACGGTCACCGGGATCCCCAGGGCGCGCACGGTGTCGTGGATCCTCGACTCGGCGGCGGGCGAGCGGGTGGCGACGGCCATGTACTCGGGTCCCCGCTGCGCCGGCGCGCCGGACGACTCCCGGCCCCTCGGCCTCATGGTCTCGTGCGTGAAGGGCAATGGCGATGGCACCTACGACGCCACGTTCGGCTACGCCAACCCCAACGGCGTGAGCATCCCCGTGGCCGCGGGGGAGGCCAACGCGGTGAGCACGAGCCCCGGGGACCCCGGGCCCGCGCAGCGCGGCC
Source organism: Acidobacteriota bacterium (assembly GCA_018969105.1). Lineage (GTDB taxonomy): Bacteria > Actinomycetota > Thermoleophilia > Miltoncostaeales > Miltoncostaeaceae > SYFI01. The sequence continues at coordinate 2,675 of JAGWYY010000041.1, forward strand.
AGCCGATTCTCTTCGAGCCGGGCTCCGTGGCCCGGGCGTTCACGGTCACTGGCGTGCCAGCGGGGCAGGAGGTCACGTGGACGGTGGCCTATCAGGGCACCGCGACGGTCACCGCCGGGGCCGACTACGCCACCCGTTGCGCCGGCGACATCCGCGACCCCGGGCGCGACCCCGATCCCCCTGCGGTCGTCATCGAGCCGTCGCTGCTGCCCCTCGGCGTGTACGTGGAGTGCGTGGATGCCACCCGCACCACGTATTCGGCCACCTTCGGGTACGTCAACCCGAACGGCGTGGTCATCGCGGTGCCCGTGGGTGCCTCCAACTCGGTGACGGGTGGACCGGATCGTGGCCAGCCCACGGAGTTCGCCCCCGGGACGCATTCCGCGGCGTTCACGGTGCGCGGCATTCCGCGCACGCGATCGATCACGTGGAAGGTCACGGCCCCGGATGGCACCACCGCCACGGCGGCGTCCGATCCGGCGGATCCCAACTGCACCGTCGATCCGCCCACCGACACGCCGCTTATCGATATCCTCGTGCAGCCGCCGGGTGATCCCAAGCCGCCCACGACGGTGGTGGACGTCGTGAATCCCGGCACGGAGATCGGGGGCACGCCCGAGGTGGTCATCCCGGTGCCGCCGGGCAGCGGTCCGGTCACTGCGACGTCATCCACCCCGGGCGTGAGGTGCCGCACGACGGGGGCACGCGTGCGGTGCGTGGCCTCGCACGCCTTGCTTCCAGGACGGCGCATCGCGGTCCGGGTTCGCGCGCGCACCTGCTCCGGCATCCGCTCGGCGCTCGGCGCCGCCGCCGTGGTGCATCGCCCCGGCCCCGGCGCCACGGTGGCCTCGTCCTCGGCGCTCGCCACCGTCGGGGGATGCACCTCCCCGGTCACCGGCTGACCTCACCCGGCGGGCATCGCCCCGGGCGCGTGGGTACCGCCGCCGCCTTCCGCCCCCGGTTCGCCCGTCCCGCGGTCGCCGCGTAGCCTGCCGCCATGGCGCGGCAGGAACGTGACGAGGTGGCCGAGCGCCGCGAGAGGATCCTCGCGGCGCTCGCGGCCCGTCCCGGCGAGCGGGTGTCGGGGGGTGCGCTGGCACGGGAGCTCGGGTGCTCGCGCGCGGCCGTGCACCGGCATGTCGATGCCCTGCGTGCCTCCGGCGTGCCGATCGACGCCACGCGCGCCGGTTACGTGCTCGACCCCGCGGCCGACCCCGTGGTGCCCTCGGCGGTGATGCCGTTGCTATCGTCGCCGCTCGCGGGACCCGTCACGTGGACGCCCGAGATCGGGTCGACCAATGACGACGCCGCGCGGCTCGCCCGGGAGGGCGCGCCGGAGGGCACGGTGATCGGCTCGGACCACCAGACCGCCGGCAGGGGGCGACGCGGCCGCGCCTGGGTGGACGCCCCCGGGGAGGCGCTGATGTTCACCGTCATCCTCAGGCCGAGGGTGAGCCCGATCGGGGCGGGCATGCTGCCCATCGTGGTGGCGCTCGGGCTTGCCGATGGGCTCGAGGCCTGTGGAGTGGCGGGCGTGGAGATCGCGTGGCCCAACGATGTGCTCGCCGGCGGCACCAAAGTGGCGGGCATCCTCTGCGAGATGTCGGCCGACCAGGAGCGCGTCGCCTGGGCGGTTGCGGGCATGGGCATCAACGTGGGGCCGGTGCCGGATGTGCCCGGCTCGCGCTGGACGCCCGGATCGCTCGCGGCCCTGGGCCCACGGCCGCGCCGGGGCGACCTGCTGGTGGCGGTACTCGGGTCGATCGGTCGCCGGTACGAGGCCTGGCTCGAGCACGGGCCCGACGGGGTGGTGGCCGCCTTTGGCCGGCGTGACCACCTCGCCGGCCGACGGGTGACCGTCGGCACGCCCGCCGGTGATGTCACCGGCGCGGGATGCGGCATCGACGCGCTCGGCCGGCTCGTGATCGCGGTCGATGGCGAGGAGGTCGCGTTGTCGTCGGGTGAGGTGACAGGAGTCGACCGCAGGTGACCCGCCCGCGTATCCTCACCCCGAGCAGCACGACCACCCCGGGATGAGGAGCACTGGCATGCGTGGACTGAGGAAGACGGCCGCGGGCGTGGCGGCGGTGGCACTTGCCGCCGGCGTCATCGCCGGATGTGGCAGCAGCAGCGACACCGCGAGCACGGCCGCGGCGGAGAGCGTGGCGACCCAGCCCACGGCGACGACTGCAGAGCTCACGCAGGCGGAGTACGTGGCCGAGGCGAACGCGATCTGCCAGCGGATCGACGACGTCACGAGCACGCTGAGCGACAACGTCGACACCGAGACGCCGCAGCAGGCGGAGGCCGGACTGGAGAAGGCCATCGCGGCAGCGCAGAAGGGCGTGGCAGAGCTCAAGGGCCTGGTTCCGCCGGCCGCGCTGGCGGCTGCCCACGCCACCCTCGTGCAGACCAGCGGTGATGCGATCGACCTGGGGTCGAAGCTCATCAGGGCCGGCCTCGCGGGCAACCTCGATGACCCCGCCCTCGCGGCGGATCTCCAGGAGGCCACGTCGCTCGAGGCCAAGCAGTCCGCCGCGGCGAAGGAGCTGGGGCTCTCCGACTGCTTCACCGGGAACACCACCGACACCACCGACGACGGCGGTGCCGATGACGGGGCGAACGACTAGCGCCTGATTTCCGGAATCTTCACTCGGGAATCCCCGCCCCGGGAGCCATGCGATGGTGTTCCGGGGTGGGGTTTCCCCGCCTTAACGCGTAAGGTTCCAACACGCCGTTCCCCCGGCGTGCCGTCGGACGCCCGAGCGCCACGCGCGCCGCGCAGGCCCAACGGCCACTCAGCGAAGTGGAGAAGCTCATGAAGACCTCACGCACCGCCGCCATCGTGCTCGGCGCCGTCGCCCTTGGTGGCATCGGCTTCGTCGGGTGCGGCAGTTCTGACACGGCGGCCACCACCGCGGCCGCCACGGCCGAGTCCGGTGACGCCGGTCAGCGCCTGACGGCTGAGGAGTACGTCAGCGCGGCCGACAAGGTATGCAGTGAAGGCACTGCCGAGCTCGAGGCGCTCACCCCGCCCAGCGACCCTGCCGAGACCAAGGCATACATCACGGAAGTAGCGACCATCGCGGCGTCCGTGTCGGAGGGCCTGATCGGTCTCGTCCCGCCCGAGGAGCTCGAGCCTGCGGCCAAGAAGCTCGTCGCGGCATCGCTGCAGGGCACGGAGTGGATCAACACCATTGCCGCCGAGACCCCGGACGCCGCGACTTCCGAGGAAGCCACCGCAGCGACGGAGAAGGTCGCGGCCGGCGCATCGGAGGCGTTCGCCGCGGATGAGAAGGCTGCCGCGGCCGAGCTGGGCCTCACCGAGTGCGGGAAGGACGACTCCGACTCCGGGTCCGACTCGGCGGAGTAGCGCGTCGGTAGCATCGCCGCCGTGAAGGCAGCGGTCTACCACGGGGCTGGTCGCCTCACGATCGATGATCACCCGGACCCCTCAGCGGGTCCGGGTGAGATCGTCGTCCGCACGCGTGCGTGCGGCATCTGCGGCACCGACCTCATGCAGTGGTACCAGGACACCAAGGCGCCGGTGGTGCTCGGGCACGAACCGGTGGGCGACGTGGTGCAGGCGGGGGAGGGCGCGCCGTTCGAGGTGGGCGACCGCGTGTTCGTGCACCACCACGTGCCGTGCCTGGAATGCGAGTTGTGCCTGGGCGGGCGGGACACCCTGTGCGAGCGCTTCCGGTCCACCCGCATCGACCCGGGCGGGCTCGCCGAGCTCATCCGCGTGCCGGCCGAGAACGTCGACCTCGACGTGCACCTCCTGCCCGAGGGGATGGATGACGAGGCCGGCACGCTCATCGAACCACTCGCATGCATCCTGCGCGGGCAGCGGCTCGCGGGCGTCGGGCCCGGATCGCGCGTGGTCATCGTGGGCGCGGGGTCGATGGGGCTCATGGAGGCCGAGCTGGCCCGGGTGCTTGGCGCCGCGCAGGTGGTGGTGATCGAGCCCAACGCCGACCGGCGACCGGCCGCCGAGGTGCTTGGGGCCACCGTGCTGCCGTCGTGTGATCCCGGTGCCGTGCGCGACGCCCTCGGTGGCGAGCTCGCTCATCAGGTGATCGTGTGCACCCACAGCCATGCGGCGATGAACGACGCCCTGCACCTGGCCGGGCCGGCGGGGGTGGTGCAGTACTTCGCGCCGACGCCCCCGGGCGAGATGGTGCCGCTGGACCTCGGCGCGGTGTTCTGGCGCGAGGTCCACCTGCAGTCCACCTACTCGGCGGGCCCCGCGGACATCCGGGACGCGCTCGACCTGCTGGCGGCGGGGAAGGTGCGCTGCGAGGGCATCGTCACGCACCACGTGCCGTTCACCCAGGTGGACGAGGCCTTCCGGCTGGCCCGCACGGGCGAGGCCCTGAAGGTCGTCATCGACTTCTGACGCACGTGGCACCGGGCCGCCGCGGCCCGGTAGGGTTCCCGATCCGCGCGCGCGGACCGGCGCGCGCTTCCCTTGAACACGGTCACGGAGGACCAATGTCGGAGCTGCAGCTGCCGGAAGGCGTCGAGATCCTGGAGGTCGTCTCCCCCGAGATGGCGGAGATCCTCACCCCGGAGGCGCTCGCGTTTGTAGCGGGGCTGCAGCGGGAGTTCAACGACCGCCGCAAGGAGCTCCTGGCCGCCCGTGCCGCCCGGCAGGGCGCCTTCGAGGCCGGCGAGCGCCCGGACTTCCTCCCCGAGACCAAGCACATCCGCGACGACCCGTCGTGGAAGATCGCCCCGCTGCCGGACGACCTGCAGGACCGCCGCGTGGAGATCACCGGCCCGGTCGATCGCAAGATGGTCATCAACGCGCTCAACTCGGGCGCGAAGATGTTCATGTCCGACTTCGAGGACTCCAACACGCCCACGTGGCACAACACGATCCTCGGGCAGATCAACCTGCGCGACGCCGTGCGCCGCACCATCACCTTCGAGTCGCCCGAGGGCAAGAAGTACGCCCTCAACGACGAGATCGCCGTGCTGCTGGTGCGCCCCCGCGGGTGGCACCTGAACGAGAAGCACGTGCTCGTGGACGGCGAGCCGATGTCGGCCGGCATCTTCGACTTCGGCCTCTTCTTCTTCCACAACGCGAAGGAGCAGCTCTCGCGCGGCACGGGCCCGTACTTCTACCTGCCGAAGATGGAGAGCCACCTCGAGGCGCGCCTCTGGAACGACATCTTCGTGAAGGCCCAGGATGACCTCGGCGTGCCGCAGGGCACGATCAAGGGCTGCGTGCTCATCGAGACCATCCTCGCCGCGTTCGAGATGGAGGAGATCCTCTACGAGCTGCGCGAGCACTCGGCCGGTCTCAACTGCGGCCGCTGGGACTACATCTTCTCGTGCATCAAGAAGTTCCGCACCGACCCGGACTTCGTGCTGGCCGACCGCGCGCTGGTCACCATGACCAGCCGCTTCATGCGCGCCTACTCGCTGCTGGCCATCAAGACCTGCCACAAGCGCGGCGCCCAGGCCATGGGCGGCATGGCGGCGCAGATCCCGATCAAGAACGACCCCGAGGCCAACGAGGCCGCCATCTCCAAGGTGCGCGCCGACAAGGAGCGCGAGGCGGGGGACGGCCACGACGGCACGTGGGTGGCGCACCCGGGCCTGGTGCCGATCGCCATGGACGCCTTCGACGCCGTGCTGGGCGACAAGCCGAACCAGGTGGACCGCCTGCGCGACGACGTCACCGTCACCGGTGCCGAGCTCCTCGACTTCGAGCCCGAGGGCCCGATCACCGAGGCCGGCCTGCGCACCAACGTGAACGTGGGCATCCAGTACCTGGGGGCCTGGCTCGCGGGCGTGGGCTGCGTGCCCATCAACAACCTGATGGAGGACGCCGCCACGGCCGAGATCTCGCGCTCGCAGGTGTGGCAGTGGATCCGCTCGCCCAAGGGCCAGCTGGAGGACGGCCGCGTCATCGACGAGGCCCTGTTCCACGAGGTGCTCGCCGAGGAGCTCGAGAAGGTCAAGGCCCAGTTCGGCGACGCCGGTCGCTACGAGGAGGGCGCGAAGCTCTTCGGCCAGATCACGGCGTCGGAGGACTTCGTGGACTTCCTCACGCTGCCGGCGTACGAGATGATCGATTAGGCGCCCCGACAGGGGTGGAACCCGCCGGAACCCGCATCGCATCGCCCTCGTGCAGCGGTACGGGACGGCGGGCGCCCCTGGTGCCGTTTTCAGGGTGGCGCGGCTGGCACGAGCGCGCTGTGGTCCTTCCGCTATCCTCCCCCGGCGCCGGGCTCTCCCGGCGTCGTGGTGGGCGTAGCTCAGCTGGTAGAGCTCCTGGTTGTGGTCCAGGCGGTCGTGGGTTCGAGTCCCATCGCTCACCCTGTCTGCTGTTTCGACTCGTGCGGGTGTGGCGGAATCGGTAGACGCGCCAGGTTTAGGACCTGGTGGGGAAACCCGTGGAGGTTCGAGTCCTCTCGCCCGCACTCTTCCTGAACACCCCGAGAATCCGCGAGTACACATGCCCGTAGCCGTCGAAGTCACACACCTCGAGGACGACCAGGTCCGCATCGACATCTCGGTGCCCGAGGACGAGGTGCGCAAGCAGTTCGACCGCACCGTCAAGGAGACCTCGGCGCGCATGCGCATCCCGGGGTTCCGGCCGGGCAAGGTGCCCGCCGGCATCGTTATCCAGCGCGTGGGCCGCGAGGGCATCTTCGCCCAGACGATCGACCGCGCGCTGAACGACTGGTACCGCGAGGCGCTCGCCGCCAGCGGGATCGAGCCGATCGACTCGCCCGAGGTGGACATGGGCGACGCCACGGAGCAGGGCGTGGCCTTCGCGGTCACCGTGAAGGTGCCGCCGACGCCGAAGCTGGGCGACTACAAGGGCCTCGAGGTGATGAGGGAGCCGGCGGAGACGCCCGCCGAGGCCATCGAGGAGGAGATCAACCGGGTGCGCGAGCAGGGCGCCCGTCTCGAGGACAAGGACGGCACCGCGGGCATCGGCGACTTCGTGGTGGCCGACATCGACGGCACGCTCGACGGCGAGGCGCTTCCGCAGGCGCAGTCGCGCGACCAGCTCGTGGAGCTCGGCACCGACCGCATCCTCCCCGAGTTCACCAATGCGCTCAATGGCACGAAGGCCGACGACACGGTCGCCTTCGACGTCACCTACCCCGAGGACGCGCCCGAGGAGATCCGCGGAAAGACCGTGGCCTACTCGATCACCGTGCAGAAGGTGCAGGAGAAGGTGCTGCCCGAGGTGGACGACGCCCTGGCCGAGACCGTGGGCTTCGCGTCCGCCGCCGAGATGCGCGAGGAGATCGAGCAGCGCCTGGCCACGGCCACTGAGCGCGCGGTGGAGGAGCGCTACCGTCGCCGCGTCATCGACGCCGCCGTGGCAGGCGCCGACTTCCAGGTGCCGCCCGCCATGGTGGAGCGCCGCGTGGAGGAAATCCTGCACGACACCTCGCACCAGCTTCCGCAGGGCATCACCCTCGAGCAGTACCTGGCCATGCAGGGGCAGACCCTCGACATGGCACGCGAGGGCCTGCGCACCGACGCCGAGCTGTCCATCCGCCGGGAGCTCGTGGTGGAGGCCATCGCCGACGCCGAGGGCATCACGCTCACCGACGACGAGGTGGAGGCCCGCGTGCGGTCCGACGCCGCGGCCGCCGGGCGCGACCCCGAGGAGCTCCTCGGGGCCCTCCGCAAGGCCGGGGGCTGGGACAACCTGCGCGAGGACCTCCGCATCGAGCGCGCAGTCGACCTGATCGTGGACAGCGCCACGGCGATCTCGCCCGAGGAGGCCGAGAAGCGCGAGGCCGCCGAGGCGAAGGCCGCCGAGCCCGCCGCCGCGAAGACGCCGGCCGCCAAGAAGCCGACCGCGAAGCCGGCGGCCAAGAAGGCTCCCGCGGCCAAGAAGGAGCCTGCGACGAAGAAGCCCGCGGCCGCCAAGAAGCCCGCGGCCGCGAAGTCCGGCGCCGCCAAGGGCACGGCGGCGAAGGGCACGGCGAAGAGCACGGCCGCGAAGCCCGCCGCGAAGCCCGCAGCCAAGCCCGCCGCCAAGAAGGCGGCCGCCAAGCCGGCGGCCGCCAAGAGCACTGCGGCCAAGCCCGCGGCCAAGAAGGCTGCAACGTCCAGTGCGAAGGGGTCGGGGACGGCCGCGGCGAAGAAGCCCGCGGCCGCCAAGAAGCCCGCGGCCAAGAAGAAGCCCGACGCCGAGTAGGTCCGGGCCCGGCTCCCCACGCACGAAGGCAGGAGATGTCCGAGACCACGAACGACAGCGGCGAGCAGCTCCTCTGCAGTTTCTGCGGCAAGTCGCAGCGCCAGGTCAAGAAGCTCATCGCCGGACCCGGCGTGTACATCTGCGATGAGTGCATCGACCTCTGCAACGAGATCATCGACGAGGAGGCCGTGGCCGGCCCGTCGGCGATCGAGTCCGAGACGCTCCCGCGCCCCCGTGAGATCTACGACGTCCTGAACGACTACGTGGTGGGGCAGGAGGAGGCCAAGCGCACCCTCTCGGTGGCCGTCTACAACCACTACAAGCGCATCCAGATGTCGCAGTCGGGCGAGGGGGAGGTGGAGCTCCACAAGAGCAACATCCTGCTGCTCGGCCCCACCGGATGCGGCAAGACCCTCCTCGCGCAGACCCTGGCGCGCATCCTCAACGTGCCCTTCGCCATCGCCGATGCCACGGCCCTCACCGAGGCCGGCTACGTGGGCGAGGACGTCGAGAACATCCTGCTGAAGCTCATCCAGGCTGCCGACTTCGACATCAAGCGCGCCGAGACCGGGATCATCTACATCGACGAGGTCGACAAGATCGCCCGCAAGAGCGACAACCCGTCGATCACCCGTGACGTTTCCGGCGAGGGCGTGCAGCAGGCGCTCCTGAAGATCCTCGAGGGCACGGTGGCATCGGTGCCGCCCCAGGGCGGGCGCAAGCACCCGCACCAGGAGTTCCTCACCATCGACACCACGAACGTGCTGTTCATCTGCGGCGGCGCGTTCGCCGGGCTCGACAGCGTGATCGATCGCCGCATCGGCAAGAAGGGCGTGGGCTTCGCGGCCGAGCTGCGCAAGCAGTCGGCGCTCGACCCGCACGACCTGTTCGCCGAGGTGCTGCCCGAGGACCTCGTGCAGTTCGGCCTCATCCCCGAGTTCATCGGCCGCCTGCCGGTGGTCACGTCGGTGCACCAGCTCACCCGTGATGACCTGGTGACCATCCTCACCGAGCCCAAGAACGCCCTCACGCGCCAGTACCAGCGCTTCTTCTCGTACGACGAAGCCGAGCTGGTATTCAGCGACGACTCGCTCAACGCCATCGCCGACCGCGCGCTCGAGCGCGAGACCGGTGCCCGCGGCCTTCGCTCGATCATCGAGGAGGCCCTCCTCGACGTCATGTTCGAGCTGCCGTCGCGCGATGACGTGCGCAAGTGCGTGGTCACCCGCGAGACGATCGAGAAGGGCCTTCCGCCCACGCTCGTCACCGAGGCGGTCCACGACCGTGCGGACGACGAGCTCCCGCCCCTCGCCGAGGCCGGGGAGTCGGCGTAGCCGCCGAGGCCGCAGGGGACTGGCCGGCACGCCTCGACCCCGCTGAGGTCGAGGCTCGATGGGTTGCGGCGTGGGACGACTCCGGTCGCCTTCGGGGCGACCCCTCGAGCCCGCGCGCGCCGTATGTGATCGCCGTGCCGCCGCCCAACGTCACGGGCGCGCTGCACATGGGCCACGCCCTCAACGGGACGATCCAGGACGTCCTGATACGCCGTCACCGCATGGCGGGCTACGAGGCGGAGTGGGTCACCGGCACCGATCACGCTGGCATCGCCACCCAGGCGGTGGTGGAGAAGGAGCTCGCGAAGGACGGCGTGCGCCGCCTCGACATGACCCGCGAGGAGTTCCTCGCGCGCGTGTGGGAGTGGAAGGCCGAGTACGGCGGGCGCATCATCGAGCAGTTCACGCGCCTCGGCTGCACCATGGACTACTCGCGCGAGCGGTTCACGATGGACGACGGCTACGCCGAAGCCGTGCTGCGGGTGTTCGTGGACCTCTACGAGAAGGGCTACGTCTACCGCGACACCTACCTGGTCAACTGGGATCCGGGCCTGGGCTCGGCGATCTCCGACCTCGAGGTGGAGAACCGGGAGGTCACCGACACCCTGGTGCAGATCGCCTACCCCCTCGCCGACGGATCGGGCGAGGTCGTGGTGGCCACGGTGCGCCCGGAGACCATGCTCGGCGACACCGCCGTGGCGGTGAACCCCGACGACGACCGCTACCGCGACCTGGTGGGGAAGAGCGTGACGCTGCCGCTCTCGGGCCGCGAGATCCCCATCATCGGCGACGAGCACGTGGATCCGGCCTTCGGCACGGGTGCGCTGAAGGTGACGCCCGCGCACGACCCCAACGACTTCGAGATCATGAAGCGCCATGGCCTCGACGCCGTGCAGGTGATCGGCGAGGACGGCCGCATCACCGACGCCGCACCCGACGCCTACCGGGGCCTGCCCGTGGCCGAGGCGCAGCAGCGCGTGGTGGCCGACCTCCAGGCCCAGGGCCTGATCCGCGGCACCGAGGACTACCTGCACACGGTGCCCTTCTCGCATCGCTCGGGCGCCCGCGTGGAGCCCCTGCTCTCGCTGCAGTGGTTCTGCGACATGGAGGCCCTCGCGCGCCCGGCCATCGAGGCCGAGCAGAAGGGCCACGTGCGCTTCACGCCGCCCACCTGGGGCCGTGTGTACCGCGACTGGCTCGAGGAGATCCGCCCATGGTGCCTCTCGCGCCAGCTGTGGTGGGGCCACCAGTTGCCGGTGTGGTACCGGGGCGACGAGGTGCACGTGGGCATGGAGCCGCCGGAGGGCGAGGGCTGGGAGCGCGACCCCGACGTGCTCGACACCTGGTTCTCGTCGGCGCTCTGGCCGTTCGCCACCCTGGGCTGGCCCCAGCGCACGGTGGAGCTCGAGCGCTTCTACCCCACGAGCGTGCTCTCCACCGCGCGCGAGATCATCTTCCTGTGGGTGGCCCGCATGGTGATGATGGGGCTCGAGTACATGGGCGAGGTGCCCTTCCGCGACGTCTACATCCACTCGGTGGTGCAGGCGCCTGACGGCCGCCGCATGAGCAAGAGCCTCGGCACCGGCATCGACCCGCTCGACGTGGTGGAGCGCGAGGGCGCCGACGCCCTGCGTTTCGGCCTGCTGATGATCACCTCCACGCAGGATGTGCGCTTCAGCGAGGACCGCATCCGCCAGGGTCGCCAGCTCGTGACGAAGCTCTGGAACGCCACGAGGCTCGTGGTGGAGCGCGGCGGCCGCGCGGGTGCGCAGCCCGCGCCCGAGATGCTCGGCGACCGCTGGATCGCCTCGGTCATCGGCCGCGCCATCGCGCAGTCGGACGACCTGGTGGAGGGCTTCGAGTTCAGCCAGTTCGCCGACGGGCTGTACCACCTGGTGTTCGACGACCTTTGCGACTGGTACCTCGAGCTGCTGAAGGCCGGGCTGGCCACGCCGGAGTTCGCGGGCGCGGCCCTCGAGCAGGTGCTGGCCCTGGCGCACCCGGTGATCCCCTTCACCACCGAGGAGTGCTGGAGCAGGCTCCCCGGCTCGGAGGGGCTCATGCTCACGCACGTTCCGCCCGAGGCGCCGGGGCCGCCCGACGAGCAGGCCGAGGCCGCCATCGAGGCGCTGCGGGAGGCCGTGCAGGCCATGCGGTCATTCCGCGCCGATCAGGGCATCGCGCCGCGTGAGCAGCTGCTGGCCACCGTGGCCGCCGACCGCCCGACGGGACTGCCCGAAGACGCCCTCGCGGCCATCGCGAACCTCGAGATGGCGAACCCCGGCGACGACGCCCTGGTGGTGCCGATCTCGTACGGGCGGATCCTCGTGAAGGCGCCCGAGGTGGACGTGCAGGCGGAGCGTGCCCGCCTCGAGGCCGCGCTCGAGGCGGCGCGCGTGGAGCTCGGCCGCGCCGAGAAGCAGCTGTCCAACGAGAAGTTCACCAGCCGGGCTCCGGCGCACCTCGTGGAGGCGGAGCGCGAGAAGGCCCGGCGCTTCGCCGCCGAGGCCGAGGAGATCTCCGCCCGCCTCGACGCCCTGGGGTAGCGCGGATGGACCCCGCGGCAGCCGAGCGCTGGATCGCGGGACTCGACCTCATGGGCATGAGGTTCGGGCTCGA
>JAGWYY010000042.1 GCA_018969105.1 Acidobacteriota bacterium
CAGGGCACGCTCACCTTCCGCCTGCAACTCAGCAACGGCTAGGCTGCGCTAGGCGCGCAGCGCCAGGCCCTCCTCGTGGAGGCGCCTGGCGCGCTCCATGTTGATCGCATCGGGCCCCTCGCCCTCCTCGCCGGGCACCTCCAGGATCACCGGCAGGCCCTGGAGGGCGGGGTGGCCCAGGATGCGCCGGAAGCCCTCCTCGCCGATCAGCCCCTCGCCGAGGTTCTCGTGGCGGTCGCGGTTGCTGCCGAACTCGGTCTTGCTGTCGTTGAGGTGCAGGCACTTGAGGCGATCGATGCCGACGATGGAGTCGAAGTCATCGAGCACCCGGTCGATGCCGCCCTCCTCGTGGATGGGGAAGCCCGACGCGAACATATGCTGGGTGTCGAGGCAGAAGCCCACGCGGTCCTCGTGGCCCGCGGCGTCGGCCACGGCGCGAAGCTGCTCGAAGGTGCGCCCGATGGTGTCGCCGGCCCCCGCGGTGTTCTCGAGGTAGATGGAGCAGGTGCCCGGCACGGCGTCGAGGGCCTCGCCGATGCCCGCCCCGATGCGCGCGATGGCCTCATCGGTGGTGCTGCCCTTGCTCGATCCCACGTGCAGCACGATGCCCTCGAGCCCCAGCGCCTCGCCGATCTCCAGGTGCTGCTTGAGGCTCTCGATCGACGACCGGTAGATGTTGCGGGTGATGCCCTTGGCCGGCGGCCCGGTGGGCACCTCCTTGTCGGGCGCGCCCAGGTTCATGAGATAGAGCCCATGGCTCACGAGCGGGCCCATTCCGGCCTCGGCAGCCTTCTCGCGGAACGCCGCGATCTCCTCGGGCTTGTGGTTGATGGGCTTCCACGTGCGCGGGTTGTGCGTGAACACCTGCAGGGTGTCGCAGCCGATGGCCTGGCCCCTGTCGATGGCGTTGCTGATGCCGCCGCTGCTGGACACATGCGCTCCGAATCTCATGTCGTCCATCCTATGCATGTGCCGCGGCGGGGCCCCGCCGTGCGGCTATCCTGCCGCGCGTGCATCACATGGATACCGCCGATGACCGCCCGCTGCGCGTGAGGTTCGCGCCCAGCCCGACCGGATCGCTCCATGTTGGCGGCGCGCGCACCGCGCTGTTCAACTGGCTGGCCGCCCGCCACGCGGATGGCACGTTCATCCTGCGCCTGGAGGACACCGACCGCGAGCGCTCCACCCCCGAGAGCGAGGCGGAGATCCTGCGCGTGATGCAGTGGATGGGCCTCGACTGGGATGAGGGCCCGTACCGCCAGAGCGAGCGCGACGACCTCTATCGCGACTGCATCGAGAAGCTCAAGGCGGCGGGGGCGGTGTACGCCGCATGGGAGACCGCTGAGGAGCTCGACGCCATGCGCGCCGAGGCCCGGGCCAACAAGCAGGCCCCGGTGGTGCGCGGCAGGCGCGACCACACCCCCGAGGAGATCGCCGCCTTCGAGGCCGAGGGCCGCACTCCGGTGTGGCGCTTCGCGGTGCCGCTCCCCGGCGAGACGGTGATCGAGGACATGATCCGGGGGACGGTCACCTTCGACCACGCGCAGATCGAGGACTTCGTCGTTGCGCGCTCGGACGGCACGCCCACGTACAACCTCGCCGCTGCCGTGGACGACATGCTCATGGACATCACCCGGGTGATCCGCGGCGAGGACCACATCAGCAACACGCCCAAGCAGATGCTGGTGATCCGCGCGCTGGGCGGCGAGCCGCCGCAGTACGCCCACGTGCCGCTCATCCTCGGCACCGACAAGAAGCGCCTCAGCAAGCGCCACGGCGCGGCATCGGTGGAGGAGCTCGAGGCCGATGGGTTCCTGCCGCAGCCGGTGCGAAACGCCCTGGTGCTGCTCGGGTGGTCGTACGACGACAAGACCACCACCTTCACGATGGACGAGCTCGTCGAGAAGTTCGACGTCTCGCGGGTGAGCAAGAGCCCCGCGGTGTTCGACATGAAGAAGCTCGAGGTGATGAGCGGCCGCTACCTGCGCGCGATGGATGAGCAGGAGTTCGCCGACGCCCTGGTGCAGTGGCTCGACGAGACCGGCTACTTCGAGGGCAAGGGCGACGGCGCCCCCGAGCTGGCACGCCGCACGGCCCCGCTGGTGCAGCGCAAGATGAGCCGCCTCACCGAGTACGACCGCCTGGCCGGCTGGCTCTACCGTCCGCTGGAGTTCGAGCCCGAGGCGCTCGCCGCGCTGGAGGAGGACGTCAAGAAGTCGATCCAGTGCATCGGTGGCGGGCTCGGGCGCATCGAGGTGCTCGAGGAGTTCACGGTGGACAACATCAAGGACGCCCTGTCGGACCAGCTGCACATCCAGGGGCTCACGGCCCGGGAGTTCCTCGAGCCGCAGCGCATCGCCGTGACCGGCCAGACCATCTCCACGGGCATCTACGAGAGCCTCGCGTTGCTGGGCCAGGAGGAGTCGGTGGCGCGCTACCGTGCCACCCTCGGCAGGCTGGCCGAGCAGTGGACCGGGGGGGAGTGATGGTGCGGAGCTTGATGGCAGGGGGACTCGGGCGCGCGGTGATCATCCTCGGGGTGATCTTCTTCGCCGTCTACGCGGTGGTGGCGCTGGTGCTCGGTCGCACGGGCTTCGCCTACTCCGAGGGCGTCGCCGCCGGGGTGATGGCGTACCTGTTCATCATGACCGTTCTGGTGCTGTGGCTGCTCGAGCGTCGCCGCAGGACCCAGCCGGGCGCGGTGGCCGAGGAGTTCCTGGTGAACAACCGCGTGGTGCGCGACATGATCGGCGCGCCCGTGACGGTGAGCGTGCCCAACCCGCCGCCCGCGGGGAAGGGGCCGGGGCAGGTGAGCGTGGACTGCTTCGTGAGCGGTCCCGATGGCTCGGGCGAGGCGATGGTGGTGATGGCGCGACTCGACAAGGGCTACCAGGTGCTGGGCGCCGACCTCGACGTGGCGGGCGTGCACAAGTCGGTGGCCGCCTGAGAAGGCGGCAGCGGGGCGTCTTGGCCGCCTGATTGACTTTCGGCACCACCCCAGCGAGGAGCGCCTGATGCCCGCCATGTCCCGTGCCGTGCTTGCCGCGGCTGCCGTCGCCACCACCGTGGCGATCCCCGCCGCCGCCCTCGGGTCGGCATACGTTCTGCCGAGCAGCGGTACCCAGAGCGGCACCGGGTGGTCGGTCGCGTGGACCACTGTCGACACCGCCACGTGCTCCGTCAGCTCGGGTACCCAGAGCGGCACCGGCTGCGCAGCTGGTGCCTATGCCTCGCCCCAGGTGGCCGCCTCGGCCTTCGGCAGCGTATGGCTCGCCGGGGGCGGGCCCTCCGGCACCTTGACCCCTAGCACCAGCCTGCAGGTGGTGAACCCCACCACCTCCGCCGTCACGCCCCCCATCGTCGTGAACGGCACCATGAACCCCACGGCCGCGGTGCTGGGGGGGTCATACCTCTGGATCGCCGGCCAGAAGACGAGCACCTCCTACACGACGTCGGTCACCCGCGTGGTGGGCGTCGACTCCACCGGCACGGTGCGCAAGACGTTCACGTCATCGGTGAAGGCCAATGGCGCCGGCGCGCGGTCCATCGCATACGGCGCCGGTGCGGTGTGGGTGGGCGACAGCGCGAACCGCATCTATGCGCTCTCGCCGTCCACCGGCAAGCTGCTCCGCACCATCAGCACGTCGAACACCCGCGGGCTGGCGGTGGGCGGCGGCAAGCTGTGGGGCACCGACCCCCGCGGTCGCACGGTGAAGGTGTTCAACACCTCCAACGGCAAGCTGGAGGCCACCCGGTCGGTCGCGGGGTCCCCGAACGCACTGGTGCTCTCCGGATCCACCATGTACGCCTTCTCGCAGCAGTACCTCTACGCCTACAGCACGAAGACCCTCAAGCAGACGGGGCGTTGGGCCGCGCCGCTCTCGGGCAGCGGCTGGGTGGGCGCGGCCGTGGGTCCCGGAGGCCTGTGGGCGTCGAACTACGTGGCGCAGATCGTGCGCTTCAACACGGCCACGAAGCAGTTCGACGTCAACGCGCGCTGGAGCAACGACGACACCGCCGGACCGCTCGCGAGCGCCGGCGGGGCGCTCTGGGTGCCCGACACCAGCGCGTCGCCATTCCCGAGCGGCCATGGGGTCACCCGCTTCACCGTCACCTCGTAGCCGGGGGCGAGGCCGCCCGATGACCCGCCTGTCCGACGTCAGCCGCCTGCCTCTGGCCGCCGCGGGCGCGATCCTGATCGGGGTCGCCCTCGTGGGGTGCGGTACACCATCCCCTGCCGGTACTGTCGCACGCGGGGCAGCGGTTACCTTCAGTGCGCCGCTCGTGGTGCGCAACGCGCTCGCGGTGCCGGTGGTCGTGAGGGTCGCGAGCGGATCGGACAACCGGTTCTGGTGGGACCCCGACGGCGCCGTGCCCACCTCCGGGCCTCCCGTCGGCCTGAACGGAACCACCATCGATGCCCGCTCCGAGGCAATGACGATGGTGGCCTACGACACCCGCTGTGCCTTCACCCGGAATGGCCGCCAGCCGGCGCGCCTGTGCGGCCCCGAGCGCGCCTGGTTCGCGGTGACGGTCGCGCCGCCCGCCGTCTCACCCGATGCCCCGGTGTTCGAACTGAACCTCAAGAACACCGGTACCCCCCGCACCGGACCGCGCTGGGGTCCTCGCAAGCTGCCCGAGTCGTCCTCCGCGGGCTGCAGCGCGGATGCGCTTACCCTCCTCGACCAGCGCTTCACCTACACGGCGGCCGACGGTGCGACCGTGCGCGGCATCGCCACGGTCACCTGCCTCCCATACGGGTGGGAGCGCCCGGATAGGGGCAAGCGCACCACCATCACCATCGCCCCGGCCTGAGCCCGGGCCTCAGGCGGTGGCCACGATCATCGCCACGCCCGCCAGCCCCGCGCAGGGCGCGATGAGCAGGTCGCCACCGGACCCCGGGGAGGGGTGCATGACCAGCAGCGCCGGGCGATCATCACCAGGCCCCCCACTCGAGCGGCATGGCCATGTGCAGGGGCGGTAGCCGTCGGCTCACCCGCCCCGCAAGCATGCCGGTGGTGCCCACCCGACGCTGGCCGCCACGTCCAGGAGCAGGCCTGGCACGGGCACCGATCAGCTGCCGGCGCGGGTCATGCGGCGCACCACGCGCTTCATGGCGGCGTCCTGCGCGCGCAGCGGCAGCCCGCCGATCATCCAGATGGGCCGCGCCATCCCACCGACGATCGGCTTCAGCGGAGGGCGGCGCTTCTCGATGACCCGCTGCACCAGCTCGGCCACGCGCTCGGGCTGCACCTTGGCCTTATCGGCCTCCTTGCGCATCATCACGAGGCCGCCCTCGATGAAGGCGTGCTGGTCGGGGTAGGGGCCACCCTCGGGCACGCTCGAGGCGTCCTGCTTGGCCTCGAGCGGCGTGGCGATCGCCGCGGCGCGGATGCACGACACCCGCACGCCATGGGGGGCGATCTCGCGGCGCAGCTGGTCGGCCCAGGCCTCGAGCGCCGCCTTCGACGCCGCATAGCCACCGTTGAAGGGCATGACCGTGCGGGCCATGAGCGCGCTGTTGATCACCAGCGTGCCGTGCGCGGCGCGCAGCAGCGGCAGATGCGCCTGTATGGCCCGCACGGCGCCCAGGTAGTTCACCTCCATCATGCGCTCCAGGGTGCCCACCGGGCAGCCCTCGGCGGTGACGTCGCCTGTCATGTTCGCGATGCCGGCGTTGCTGAACATCGCATCGAGAGCCCCGCCGGTGATGGCGCCCACCTGCGCGGCGAGATCGGCCACCTGCTCGTCGGATGTGACATCGCAGATGATGGGCAGCAGCATGTCGGGCGCGGCGGCAGCCCCGCGCAGGGCGTCGCCATCCGCGGCGTGGCGCACGGTGCCGATCACCCGGTAGCCCGCGGCGTTCAGGTGCAGCGCGGTGGCGCGGCCGATGCCGCTCGACGCGCCCGTGATGAGGATGGTGCGGGAGGTGCTCATGCGCGCGATGCTACGCGCACCGCCGCTGGCATAGTGCGCGCGTGCCTGACCGCCCCCGCCAGCCCCGAGGCGTCGTCACCCTCGCCCTCGTCGAGATGTGGGAGCGCTTCTCGTACTACGGCATGGTGGCGTTGCTGGTGCTGTTCCTCATCGAGCCCGAGTCCTCCGGATTCCCGCCGGGCCCGGGCGAGGGCTTCACGGAGGCAGACGCTGCAGCGCTGTTCGGCGTGTACTCGGCGCTGGTGCTGGCCGCGCCGCTGCTGGGCGGCTGGCTGGGCGACCGGCTCATCGGGCCGCGCCGTGCATTCGTGGCGGGCGGCGTGCTCATCGCCCTCGGCCACTTCGTGCTGCTGGCCCCCGGCATCGGCTTCTTCTGGTTCGGCCTCCTGGTGATCGCCGCGGGCACCGGGCTGCTCAAGCCCAACATCTCCACCACCCTCGGCCTGCTCTACGACGAGGATGACCCGCGACGTGACGGCGGGTTCTCGCTCTTCTACTTCGGCATAAACGTCGGCGCGTTCACCGCCCCGATCATCTGCGGCTGGATCGCCACCACCTACTCGTATCGCCTGGCCTTCTCGGTGGCCGGCATCGGCATGGTGGTGGGGCTGGTGCAGTACGCGATCGGGCGCGGGCGACTGGGCGATGCGGGCAGGGCCGTGCCGCAGCCGGCCACCGCCGACCAGCGGCGCGGGGCGCTCGTGGTGGGGGCCGGGGCGCTGCTGGTGATCGCCGCGGTGTTCGCCGTGGCCATCGGGTTCCTCGGGTTCACGGCGGCCGTGGTGTCGGCGGTCGTCACGGCGATGGTGGCGCTGGTGGCCGTGGTCGCGTTCTGGGCCCTGCTTCGCCGCACGAAGGCGTCGCCCGTGGAGCACCGGCACCTCAAGGCGTTCCTCCTGCTGTTCATCGCCAGCGTCGTCTACTTCGTGCTGTCCTCGCAGGCGGGATCCACCATCACGGAGTTCACCCAGGACTGGGTGCAGCGGGGCATCGGGTCGTTCACCATGCCCACCAGCTGGCTGCTGTCCATCAATCCCATCCTCGTGGTGATCTTCGCCCCGGTGTTCGCGGTGCTGTGGACGTGGCTCGGCCGGCGCGCCCCCACCACGCCAACCAAGGCCGTGATCGGCATCGTGGGAGTGGGCATCAGCTTCCTCCTCCTCGCCGCCCCCGGGTTCGCCGCGCAGGACGGCCGCTCGTCGGCGCTCGGCTGGGTGCTGCTCACCTTCCTCGTGCTCACCTGGGCGGAGCTCTTCATCGTGCCCATCGCGCTCTCCACCACCACCGAGATCTCGCCCCCGGGGCTCACCGGCCAGCTGCTCGGCCTCTGGTACCTGGCCGCCGCCCTCGGTGGCGCGCTGGGTGGCCAGACCGCGCGGCTCGTGGAGCCCCTGGGCTTCGGCGGGTTCTTCCTGGTCTCGGGCGCAGTGGTGATCGTCATCGGCGTGGCCTTCCTCGCCCTGCGCCGCCGCTGGTCGGAGTGGCTCGCGCCGTTCCGCTGAGGGGCGCTGATAGCCTCGCCCGCGACGGGACGTGGCGCAGCTTGGTAGCGCACCTGCTTTGGGAGCAGGGGGTCGCGGGTTCAAATCCCGCCGTCCCGATGATCGTCGTCGGGCGCGGGGTGCCCGTGCCGCTGGCTACCGCGGGCTGCCGCTGCGCCGCCTGCGCCGCTTGTGCTGGCCCGGCTTCACGCCGGTGCTGGCGCCATCCCGGCCTTGGCGCGGGGCCTGCCGCTGCTTCTTCTGCGGCGCCGGACCGGCGACCGCGGCGAACTGGTCCTCCAGCTTGAGCGCGCGGGTGATGGCGCGCATGTCGGCCACCTGCTCCTCGCCCACGAAGGTCACGGCCACGCCGGTCTCACCCGCGCGCCCGGTGCGACCCGTGCGGTGCACGTAGTCCTCGGCCGCGCCGGGCGGGTCGAAGTTGATGACCTTGGCCACGTTGTCCACGTGGATGCCGCGCGCCGCGACGTCGGTGGCCACCAGGGTGGTCACCCGTCCGGCCTCGAAGTCAGCCAGCGCCCGCTCGCGCTGGCGCTGGCTCTTGTCCCCGTGCATGGCCACCGCATGCACGTGCTTCTTCTTCAGGTGGCGCACCAGGCGGTCGGCGCCGTGCTTGGTGCGCACGAACACCAGGTTGAGATCGCCCCCGGCGCCGATCTCGTGCACCAGCTGGTCGAGCCGCTCATCGCGCTCTGCGCGCACGAAGCGGTGCTCGATGGCCGGGGCCTTGCGGGCGGGCGAGGTGTGCTCGTGACGCACGCCGTCCCGCGTGTACCGCTCGGCGATCACGCCGGCCTCGCCATCCAGCGTTGCCGAGAAGAACAGCGTCTGGCGGTCCTTCGGGCATTTGGCCACGATGCGGTCCACGGCCGGGCGGAAGCCCATGTCGAGCATGCGGTCGGCCTCGTCGAGCACCAGGATGCGCACGTTCTTGAGGGAGAACGCGCCGCGCGCCAGCAGGTCCTCGAGCCGCCCGGGCGTGGCCACCACGATGTGCGCCTTCGCGGCCTCGCGGGCCTGCTTCTCGAGCCCCACGCCGCCGTACACCGCGCAGATCTTCAGCGCGCGGGCGTGGGCGATGGCGTAGGTGGACTCCACGATCTGCGTGGCCAGCTCGCGTGTGGGGGCCAGAACCAGCGCGGCCGGCCGCGGCGCCTCGGCCGACGTGCGATCGATGACCGGCACCATGAACGCGAGCGTCTTGCCCGATCCGGTCGGTGACTTCGCGAGCACGTCGCGGCCGGCGAGCACGTCGCCGATCACCTTGGTCTGGATGGCGAAGGGCGCGGCGAAGCCGCGATCCTCCAGGGCGCGGGCGACCGCGCTCGATACGCCGAGATCGGCGAACGACTGCTGTGACATCAACTTCTCCTCTGGGTGCACGCGCCGCTGGGGCGAGGTGCGGTTGGGGAGGCGCTGCTCACCCGAACCGCACTGATGGCGGGACCCAAGGAAGCCGACCTCTCGACCGGCTGGACGCCGATCGACGGGATGACCTTAGCGGCTTCCCGCCGGATTCCTGCTCACACGGGCAGGCGGGGCCGGTCCGGGTCCTCGGCCTCGGCCGGGCTGCGGTCCCACCCGTGCCAGCGATCCACGCGGATGCGCACCGAGATTCGCGGGTGCGCCGTGCGCGGATAGGGCTTGCCCGTGTAGAGGTTGCTGAGCGCGTCGATGTCGGCGCGATCGACGTCCTCGTAGATCTCCTCCACCTCGCCCATCAGGCTCACCTGGCGGTAGAAGGTGTCGGGATCGATGCAGGTGAAGGCCACGCGGCCGTCCCGGCGCAGCCACTTGAGGCGCGGACGGACGTCGTCCATGTTCACCAGCACGCGGTCGTCGCCCAGCCAGCGGTACCAGATGGCCGTGGTGTGGGGCGAGCCATCCGGCCGCAGCACGGCCATCACGCACAAGTTGGGACGGTCGAGGAAGTCGGCGATGGCCTGGGGCACGGGTGCGTCGGGCATGGGGGGTTCCTACCACAGGCACGACGCCCGGCGGCGATACGCGGCACCATGGGGGCGTGGATCCCCATGCGATCGAGCTGCTGGAGCTGCCCGCCATACGCGAGCGCCTGGCCGGGATGGCGGCCTTCGAGGGCGGCGCGGCACTGGCGCGCGCCCTCGAGCCCTCGCCCGACCCGCACGAGGTCGCGCGCCTGCGCGAGGTAACCCGCGAGGCCGGGGTGCTGTGGGAGCTCGCGGTGTCCGGGCCGGGCGGGGCGCACGACGTGCGCGACGACGTTGGCGATGCCCGCCGCGGGGCACCCATGGAGATCAGCGCGTTCGAGCGCGTGCGCGCCACCTGCGAGGTGGCGGGGGAGATGCGCGAGGCGGTGATGGAGCACGCCGAGGCCGTGCCGCTTATGGCCGACGTCGCCGACCTCATCGAGCCCGGCCCGATGAGCCGCGTGGCGGAGCGCCTCGACGCGGCGCTCGATGGCCGCGGGGGAATCCGCGACGACGCCTCGCCGGGTCTGGCCCGCGCCCGGCGCGACGTGGCCGAGCTGCGCCGCCAGGCCCAGGACGCCCTGCGCGAGGTGGCGCAGGCCGTGAAGCCGCACCTGCAGGAGGGGTTCATCACCGAGCGGGCGGGGCGGCCCGTGCTGGCCGTCAAGGCGTCGTCGCGCTCCGCCGTGCCGGGTATCGTGCACGACACCTCCGACTCCGGGGGCACGCTGTTCGTGGAGCCCCTCCCGGTGGTGGAGGCCAGCAACCGGGTGCGCGAGGCGCAGGCACGCGAGCGCGAAGAGCTCGCCGCGGTGCTGGCGGCGCTGCGCGCCCTGGTGGAGGAGCACGGCTACGCGATCGACACCGCGGTGGAGGCGCTGGCGGAGATCGACCTGCGCCTCGCGCGCGCGTCACTGTCGCGGGCATGGCGCGGTGCGCCGGTGGAGGAGGGCGAGCCGATGCTCGTGGATGCCCGGCATCCACTGCTCGATCCCGGCACGGCGGTGCCCATCAGCCTCGACCTGAGGTCGATGCGCGCCCTGGTGGTGAGCGGCCCCAACACCGGCGGCAAGACGGTGTCGCTGAAGACGCTCGGGCTGTTCGCGCTGTTGCACCAGTGCGGGCTCGAGCCGCCGGCGCAGGCCGTGCGCCTGCCGGTGTTCGACACGGTGCTCGCCGACATCGGTGATGAGCAATCGATTGCCGAGAGCCTCTCGACGTTCTCGGCGCATGTGCGCACGCTCGTGGGCGTGCTCGACGAGGCCGGCCCCCGCTCGCTGGTGCTGCTGGATGAGGTGGGGGCAGGCACTGACCCCAGCGAGGGCGCGGCCATCGCACAGGCGGTGCTGGGCGAGCTCGTGGACCGCGGGGCGCTGGTGCTGGCCACCACGCACTCGCCCGAGGTGAAGTCGTGGGCCGTCGAGACGCCCGGTGCGGCCAACGCCGCAGTGGGGCTCGATCCCGACACACTGGCGCCCACCTATCGCCTTGCCATCGGCGACCCCGGTGGCTCGCATGCCATCGGCATCGCCGAGCGCCTCGGCATGCCGCCGCGGGTGTTGCAGCGGGCCCGTGACGCCCTGGGCGCCGAGCGGGCCGCGCTCACCGGGCTCACGGAGGAGGCCGAGCGCGCACGGGCAGCGGCTGAGCGCGACCGCGCCGAGGCCGCGGAGGCCCGTGCGGTGGCAGAGCGCGAGCGTCGCGAGGCCGAGCGCCAGCGCGAGAAGCTGCGGGCCCGTGCCGATGAGGAGCGCGCGCGGATGCGCGCCGAGGCCGAGGCCGAACTCGAGGAGCTGCGGCGCGACCTGGCGGAGCTGCGCCGCGAGATCTCCGCCGGGCGCAAGCTCGAGGACCGCGACCGGCGTTCCGTGGATCGGCAGAAGGAGCGCGACCGCCGCCTGGGAGCTGCTGACGAGGTGGCGCGCCAGGCCGCGGAGCGGCTCACGTCGATCGCCGCGCCCGCGGCTCCTGAGCGCGCCCCCGAGGTGGGCGAGCACGCCGTCGACCTGGCTTTGGGCGTGCGGGGCGTGGTCATCTCCATCGAGGGGGACGAGGCCGAGTTGCAGGGCCCGTCCGCCCGCGTGCGCGTGCCGCTTGCCCGGCTCGCGCCCGACCGCACGCCCGCGGCCACGGCAGCGCCGCCGCCCGTGGCCGAGGTGCGCCCGGCGCTGGAGGCGGTGTCACCCGAGGTGGACGTGCGCGGCCAGCGCGCCGAGGCGGCCCGCAAGGCGGTGCGCGACCACATCGACATGGCGGCCCAGTCGGGCCTCGAGAGCGTGCGCGTCATCCACGGCCGCGGCACCGGCGCACTGCGCGAATCAGTGGCCGACGAGCTGCGCGCCCACCCCCTGGTGAAGTCGTTCGAGCTGGCCCCGGCGAACGAGGGCGGCGACGGAGCAACGATCGCGCGGCTCTAGCGCGCGAACGCCGCGCACACCGGCCATTGGCCGGGGCCCCACTTCACGAAGAGCACTGCGGCGCGGTAGTCCTGCTCGGCCTCGGTGGCGGCGGCGGGGTCGCCGGTGCCTCCCATGGCCTCCCAGGTGGACTGCATGAACTGGTACTTGCCGCGGAACTGGCCGCCACCGCCGATGGAACGCGGGTTGCCGCCCGACTCGCATTGCGCGATGCGATCGAGCACCGCGCGCGAGGGGCCGCCGGGGACTGCCGGCCAGCGGCCGTTGCGGGGCGTCGTGGCGTGGGTGGCACCCGGAGCCAGGGGCGCTGTACCGGCGCCCGCGCCTGGCGCCGCCGAGTCGCGCTCGCGCTTCTCGATGCGCTTCAGCGCCGTGCGGGCCTTCGCCAGGGCCGTGGAACGCGCGGCCCGCAGGCCCTCGAGGTCGGCGCGATGGCCGGCGGCCTCGTCGCGGGCCTCACGCGCGGCGGCCTCCTCGCGGCTGCGCGCGCGCTCGATCAGCGCCACCTCGCGCCGATCGGCGCGCAGCCGGGCCACGAGGCGGGCGTCTTCCCGCGCCGTGCGCTCGGCGTTCGCCTGCTCCGACGCCAGCGCCGACAGGCTGCCGCCCGAGAACAGGAGCGTCACGAGCGGATCGCTCTCGCCCTCACGGTAGATCTCGCGCAGGCGCCTGGCGAGCACGACCTGCCCGGCGCGGTGCGCGCCGGCCCGCGCCTCGAGCGCAGCGCCGGCCTTCGCGAGCCGCTTCTCGGCGGCGGCGAGTCGCTTCGTGGCCTGGTCCTCCGCCGTGCGCGCGGCGGCGATGCCCCGGTCGGCCTGCACCACCTGCTGCTCGAGGGTCCTGATGCGATCGCGCGCGGCATCGGCCCCCGGGGCAGCGGCCGCGGGGGCGGTGGCCACCAGCCCGCAGAGGGCGGCGGCGCCGATGGCGGTAAGGGCGCGCATCGTGAGATGGAGAAGATCCGGCCGGCGGCCCGTGTGAGCCGCCGGCCGGGCCTTATTCGGCCCCGGGGGCCTCTAGCCCTGCGGGAGCTCCCCGATGTTCCGCAGCACGCCCACGGTGGGGGCCATGGTGCGGAAGGCGTCGTCCTTCTGCAGGACCCCCACCGTGTACACGGGGAGGTCGGGCATCAGGCGCGCCAGGGTGGAGGCGGCGTCGCGCGAACGCGGCACGGCCTTGAAGCACGAGACGAGGACGGCGTCGATGCCGCCCTCCTCGGCCCTCTTGAGCGGACCGGGCCACAGGGGGTCGATGATCTCGACGTCCCAGCCGGCCTCGCTGAGCTGCTGGACGGCGGCCTCGGTGCCGGGGAAGCGGACCTTCCCCTCCTTGTTGAGGACTTCGTCCGTGGGAACGGTGACAAGTAGAAGTTTCGGCATGGGCCGCAGGGTAGACAGCGGCCGCTCGCGCCCGCCCGGTCAACCGCATGTCGAACCGCCTGGCTCCCCCCTGACGACCGTTCACGTTCGTTACCCATGCAACGACGCCCCTGCGTGTGTACATTGGCTCCATCGCGTCTCGCACGCTTCACTTTCCACCTGCCCGCTGACCCACAGGGAGACCCGTTCGATGGCCGTGAAAGCCTCTGACATCCCGGACATGCCGACGCTCCAGGCGATCGGCAACCGCCGTAGTTTCCGGTACTACGACCCCAACAGGACGGTCGAGGACTACAAGATCGACACCATGCTCAACGCGGCGCGTTTCGCGTCGTGCCAGGGCAACATCAACTGCACCGAGGCCGTGGTCGTCACCAAGGACTCCGACCTCTGGGACGAGATCGAGGAGTGCGTCTCCGGCTTCAACGTGCAGATCATCAACCAGTCGTCGCACCTCATCTTCTGGTTCACGAACCTGAACGCCTGGTACGGCCGCGCCATCGATGGTCTGTCGACCCTCGCCCTTTCCGGCGCCCTCACCAAGTACCACGGCTGGAACTACGAGTTCTCGATGACGCAGACGATTCCGCGTCTCATGAGCTTCCCGGTGGAGCGCACCGACCAGCTGCTGCGCTTCGAGACCGGCCAGCACGTGGCCCAGGCGATGCTCGCCGGCCAGGCCATGGGCGTGGGCTCGATCCTCATCGCCTTCGGTCGCAAGCCCGGCGGCATCCAGAAGGCGTTCGGCCTTCCGGCGCACTACTCGTTCACGTGGGGCCACGCCATCGGCTACCCCCTCGAGGACCAGAAGGCCGGCGGCCAGCGCGTGCGCCTCAAGTTCGAGTCGCTCTTCAACAACGAGGAGATGGGCAACCCGCGCAAGATGGCCGATGGCCTCGAGGACGCGCTTCGCGAGAAGGGTCTCATCCAGGAGCAGGCTCCGATTCCGGGCCGCTTCGAGGAGATCGACGCCCTGGCTGAGCAGTTCGGCCGTGACCCGGGCGTCATCTCGTGGCCGGAGAAGGACATCAAGCGCCTCATGGCCGACGATGACTGGGACTTCGGCCCCAACATCAAGGCCCGCGCGCAGTACGTCCTCGACAACGAGGACCTGCCCGAGTACCCGCCGGAGGTCCTCGAGACCTTCCGCAAGATCATGGCCGAGCACGGCATCGACACCACGAAGCTGCTGCCGGACAGCTGATCACCCGATCAGTTGATGGTCCTCGCGGGCCCCGTCACCTCCGGGTGGCGGGGCCCGCGTCGTTCCCGGGCGCGGTAGGCTCGCGCCGCGCGTCCGCACCACCGCGCCCGCGCCACCACGACCCAACGGAGAACGCACCCCGTGTCGCATGAGCTGAGCAGCCGTCACCGCAACACCCTCGAGAAGCTCCTCGATCACCAGGGCCACGCCAACATCGAGTGGCGCGAGGTCATCTCGCTGCTCGAGCAGGTGGCCGACGTGGAGGAGGAGCACAACGGCAAGTACAAGGTGAAGCTCGGCTGTGAGGTGCTGTTCCTG
>JAGWYY010000043.1 GCA_018969105.1 Acidobacteriota bacterium
GAGAGGCCGCGCGCGGCCAGGCGAAGCACATCGCGCTCGCGCGTGGTGAGCGGCGTGCGCCGCGTCGCCGCACCGCTTCCCCGCGGTCGCAGCTCAGCGCCCAGCGCCGACTGCCGGATGAGCGCCGGCAGGTCCTCGAGCGGCGTGGTCTTCGGCAGGTGCGCCGCCATGCCGGCCCCCATGCTCTCGGCCACGTGGTCGTCGTCCCAAAGCCGCGACAGCGCCACGAGGGTGATCTCCGGATGCTCGCGCGTCACTGCGGCCGCGAATGCGATGCCGTCGCCCGCGCGCATCCAGGGCTCCATCACCACAACATCCGGGCGGGCATGGGGCAGCTTGTCGAGTGCCTCCCGTCCCGAGGTGGCCGTCATCACCACCTCCATCGAGGTGGACTGATCGATCACGCGGGCCAGGCCCTCTATCTGCGCGGGGTACTCATCGATGATCGCCACCCGCATGCGGGTGCCCGGCGGCCGGTCGAGGCCATGCGTCGCGCGGTCGATTGTGCTGAGGGTCATGTGACCGTCCTCTCCCTGATCCGATGATGGGGCATGACGCATTGCAGCGCCGCAGGGGGCGGGGGGCAACGCGAATCCGATCAGGTGCTTCCTGTCCGGACGGTCAGGTGCGAGGCCGCCCCGGGGGCGGGGTGCCTACCGCCCGTCGTGGTCGGACGCCAGGCTGCCGAACTTGGCGTACGTGCCCATGAAGGCCAGCTTCACGCGGTCGGTGGGGCCGTTCCTGTGCTTGGCCACGTTCACCTCGGCGATGCCCTTGCTCTCGCTGTCGGGCTCGTAGTAGTCGTCGCGGTAGATGAGCAGCACCATGTCGGCGTCCTGCTCGATGGCGCCCGACTCGCGAAGGTCGGAGAGCATCGGCCGCTTGTCGTTGCGGGAGTCGGGGGAGCGGTTGAGCTGCGACACCACCACGATGGGCACGTCGAGGTCGCGGGCCATCATCTTGAGGCCACGGGAGATGGCCGAGATCTCCTGCACGCGGTTCTCGTCGCGCCGGCGCAACAGGGGGGAGCCTTCCATCAGCTGGATGTAGTCGACCACCACGAGCCCGAGGCCCTCGCGCGCCTTGAGGCGCCGCGCCTTGGTGCGCATCTCGGTGACGGTCATGCCCTCGGAGTCGTCGATGAAGATCGGCGCCTTCGACAGGCGGTCGGCGGCCTGGCTCACGCGCGGCCAGTCGTCTGCCGAGAGCCGGCCACTGCGCATGCGCGAGGCGTCCACCATGGCCACCGAGCAGAGCATGCGCTGGGTGAGCTCCTCGCCGCTCATCTCGAGGCTGAAGATCGCGACGGTCTTCTCCTCGGTGAGCGCCACGTGCTCCGCCATGCACAGGGCGAGGGCGGTCTTGCCCATCGATGGACGGGCCGCGATGACGATGAGGTTGGACGCCCGGAACCCGCCGGTGAGCCGGTCGAGGTCCTCGAATCCGGTGGGCAGCCCCGTGACCTCCGAGCCGTGCTCGCTGGCGGCCACCAGGCGCTCCATGCTGCTCATCACCAGCGTGTTGGTTCCCACGAAGTCGCCGCGCGTGCGCTTCTGCGTGAGGTCGTAGATGAGGTCTTCCGCGCGCTGCACCATGTCGGTGGTCTCGCCCTCGCGCTCGGCGACCAGCACCTCGATCTCCTGGCCCACCTGCAGCAGCCGCCGCTGGGTTGCGGTGTCGCGCACGATCTCGCCGTACGAGCGGTACGACGCCGCGATGTACGGCGTGGTCATGAGGTCGAGCACGGCGTCGCGCCCGCCCGCCATGTCGAGGTCGCCGTTCTTGGTGAGCTGCTCGATCACCGTGATGGGCTCGATGGGCTCGCCCACGCCGAAGAGCTCGGTGATGGCATTGAAGATGCGCCGGTGGCCCTCGCGGTAGAAGTCCTCGTGGGTGACCAGCGCCATGGCCTCGGCGATGTTGTTCTGCGGGCCGTCGATGAGGGAGGCCAGCAGGAGCTCCTCGGCCTCGACGTTCTGCGGCGGGGGAATGTGCCCGCCGCCGACCGGTGCGGGAGGCGCCGCCTGACGGCGGGCGACCGCTCCGGCCTCAGAGCTCATTCGTCGAGCAGCGGCGAGACGATGGTCTTGACCTCTGCCGTGCCGGCTTCGCCGAGGTCGACCGGCACCTCATAGGTGCCCGTGGTGCGGATGGGCGGGTCGACCGTGATGTGGCGCCGGTCGATGCGCACCTCGCGCGCCTCGAAGATGGCGTCCGACACGTCGCCCGAGGTGATGGAGCCGAAGAGGCGCCCATCGCCACCGGCCTTGGCCTTGAGCGTAAGGATCGTGCGGCCGAGCAGGTCGACCAGCTCGCGGTCCTCCGCCAGCTTCTTCTCGCGGGCGGCGGCGCGCTGCTCGTGCGTGCGCTGCACCTCCGCGATGCGCGATGGGGTGGCCGCCTCGGCGAGCCCGCGGGGCTCGAGGTAGTTGCGCATGTAGCCACGCGCCACGTTGACCACGGACCCGGCATGGCCGAGACCCTTGACGTCTTCGATGAGGATCGCCTGCATCAGTCAGTTCCTAGAACGGGATGTCGTCGTCCCCGGCGGGATCCGGGGCGGGTGATGAAAGGTCACTGGTGTCCACCGGCAGGTCGCCGCCGGGGCTGACGGGCGCGGCCTGCGACTGCCAGCCGCCGCCACCTCCGCCCTCGCCGCCCTCGCGGCTGTCGAGGAAGAAGACGTCGTTGGCCACCACGTCGACGCTCTGGCGCTTCGCGCCGTCCTGGGACTCCCACTCACGCCACTGCAGGCGTCCGTCGATGCCGATGCGCCGGCCCTTGGCCATGTAGTTGGCCACGGTCTCGGCCTGGCGGCCGAACACGCTGACGTCGAAGAAGTTGGGCTTGTCCACCCACTGGCCGCCCTCGTCGCGCGCACGCCCGTTGACGGCGATGCGCAGCGAGGCCACGGCGTCGCCCGAGCGCAGGTGGCGCAGCTCGGGGTCACGGGTGAGGCGACCGATGAGGGTCACGCGGTTGAGATCGGCGGGCATTCGGGCTCCTCGGAAGGGGTTGCGCGACTAGCGGTCGCGCCGGCGGCCGCCGCCACCCGGGCCACCGCGACGACCGCCGCGCGGGCGCTCCTCGCGCTCCGGACGCTCGTCGATGGGCTCGGGAACGCCATTGGCCTGCACGGTGGCGAGCTCGGCCTCGGTGAGGCGGAACGGCATCGCGCGCAGCACGACGTCCTTCGTGATGGCCAGCACGCGGCTGATCTCGTCGAGCACCTCGGGCGAGGTCTGGCACGTGACCACCACGTACACCCCGTCGGCCTGCTTGCGCACCGGGTAGGCGATCTTGCGACGACCCCACTCGGCGACATCATCCACCGTGCCGCCGCCATCCTCGATGAGCGAGCGCACGCGCGAGATGACCTCTGCGTGCTGCTCCCCGTCAGCCTCGGGGTTGAGGATGATCATGATCTGGTACGCGGTGATCGCCGGTCCTCCGGTGTTGGTCTGTGATGCTCGTCTGGTCAGCCGCATGCAATGGCGGACGGAGCGCAGGGCGCTCCACCCGGCCGCGGCAGGCGGGAGATTATAACAGCGCCCCGTGCCCGGGCACGCGCGTTCGTGCCGTGCCCCGCGCGAGGCCGTGACATACCCCGCGCGAGCCGGTGACGCCGCACGCGGTGCAACCATGGCGGCCATGCACCGTCGCTTCCGCAACCGCCACCGCAGCCCATCCCGCGCCCGCACGGCAGCCCTGCTCACCGGCATCGGCACCGGCCTCGGGGCCCTCCTCATCGCGGGCGTCGCCGGCGCCGGCACGGCCGCGGGGTCCTCGCAGTCGCCTGGCGCCGCCGGGGCGCCCGCCGGCTCGTCGGTGAGGTTCCTCGTGCGCGGCGACTGGGGCACCGGCAGCACCGCCCAGGCGGATATCGCCCGCCGCATGTGCGCCAGCAACGCCACGAAGCCGGCGTCGTTCATCCTCACCACGGGCGACAACTTCTACTCGCCCGATGGCACCGCCACGCGCGACACCTTCGACCGCCCCGAGGCCTGCCTGATCGCCTCGGGGCTGCCGTGGCGCGCCACCTGGGGCAACCACGACCTCGGCGGCACCTCCACGGCCACGCGGCTCGGCAGCCCGAAGCGCTGGTACTCGTTCGCGCAGGGCCCCCTGCGGGTGATCGTGCTCGACGGCAACCAGCCGTCGTCACCGGCCCAGCTGGCGTTCCTCAAGCGCACGCTCGAGCGCGCGAAGGAACCCGTGCGCATCGTGTCGATCCACCAGCCGGTGTACACGGCGGGGCTGCACGAGCCCAGCACAACCGAACAGCGGCTCATGGTGCCGCTATTCAGGAAGCACGGCGTGTCGCTGGTGCTGAGCGGCCACAACCACTCCTACGAGCGCATCGTCACCGGTGGCATCACCTACATCGTGTCGGGTGGTGGCGGGGCGCAGCTGTATCCCTGCGTGCGGGTGCCGGCGGGCCTGGCCAAGTGCACGGCCGAGCACAACTTCCTCGAGGTGGACGCCTCTGCCGCGGCGATCGCGGTGCGGGCGGTGCGGCGCGACGGTTCGACGCTGGAGTCGGTGAGCGTGCCGGTGCGGGGCCCCTCGGGCGCCTAGCGGGGGGCGCGGAAGGCGGCCTCGGCCCGTCCGTCGTGCGTGGCGTCGGCCCAGGCATCGGCGATGCGCACGGTGAGGCGCCGCACCACCGCGGCCGCGTGATCGCGCTCGGCCGGGGTGACGGCCCCGGGCGCCTCGCCCAGCGCGGCGTCGATGGCACGCGCCATGGCGATTGCCCCCGAGAGGGCGTCCTCCGCGGATGATCCCGCCGCGCCGTGGGCGTGGCCGTAGGCACGGGCCTGCTCAAGGCCCTCGCCCAGGCGGCCGGTGCGCAGGGCGTCGGCCACCACGAGCACCCAGTCCACGGCGGCGCGGCGGCGCTCGTGCGCGGGAAGACGCTGGAAGGCCTGGCCGCCTGCCACGCCGAGCTCATCATCGGCCAGCTGCGCGATGCGATCGGCGCGGCTCACGAGCACGCCGGCGAGGTCCGGCGCCGGCGCCAGCGCCGTGGAGCGCTCCTCGCGCGGCAGCCCCGGGTCGGGGCGCTCGGCCAGCCACTCGGCGAGGGCATCGGGGTTGAAGCGCCGGTGGCCACCGGCGGTGCGCACGTGCGGCACGCGGCCGTCGG
This sequence comes from Acidobacteriota bacterium, assembly GCA_018969105.1. GTDB lineage: Bacteria > Actinomycetota > Thermoleophilia > Miltoncostaeales > Miltoncostaeaceae > SYFI01. The sequence goes on from JAGWYY010000043.1 coordinate 5,147, forward strand.
CCGCCCAGGCGCGCAGGGTGCTGGTGCTCACCCCCAGGGCGCGCGCGGCGCCCGAGATGGGCAGCCACGCCCGGTCCTGCCGGTCGCGCGCCCCCACGGCGCCGTCAGGCCGCACTGCGCGCATCGTCCCGTGCCTCGGCTCGCGAGCGGCGTCCGCTCGCGAGCCCCGCGGTGGCACGCCAGGCGAGACGGTCCATCGCCTGGCGCACGGCATCCACCTCCGCGCCGGGCAGCCCGCCGGCATGGAGGCGTCGCTCCACCGCGCATGACAGCGCGAGCCACTCGCCCACCGGCTGCGTGGCGGGAAGGCCGGCCGCGCCGTGGCGAAAGGCCTGCCACTCGGCCTCGCGCAGGCACCCCGAGAGGTCCCCTGCGTCGAGCGCGTCGGCAAGGTCGGCCAGCTGGTCCTCCATGCGCGCGCGCCGGGCGCTGGTGCGCCGGCGCGAGAGCTGCTGGCCGTCGGCCATCATCGCCAGGGCGTCGTCCACGATCGCCCCGGCGTCATCGATGAGCACCGACGCCGCGCCGGGCAGGCACTCCACGCGGCCGGCCACCAGCGTGGGCCCGCGGCCCGACGGCTGTGCCGGCAGCTCGCCGCCGCGGTCGGCCATCCATGCGCGGAGCTGCTCGCGATCGAAGCGCCGGTGGCCCCCGGGCGTGCGCTCGTGGGGCACCAGCCCGTCGGCGGCCCAGGCGCGCAGCGACGACACGCTCACCCCGAGCAGGCGCGCGGCGGCCGAGACCGAGAGCCGCTCATCACCGCGTTTCGCCAGATCGTGCGCCATGCCGCCGAGTCTCGGCCCGGCGGCCGCCTGCCGCCATGCCCGGATGGCCTGAGCCCGCCCACCCGTTCGGGTGGGCCCTAGGCGGCGCCCCCGGTGGCCAGGCGCACGACCTCCTCCGGGGTGTCGGCCACGTGGATGCGATCGAGGTCCTCCTCCTCGATCCAGCCCTCGCCCAGGGTGGTCTCGCGCATCCAGTCGAGCAGGCCCTGCCAGTGGGCGCTGCGGTAGAGCACCAGCGGGAAGTCGCGCACCTTGCCGGTCTGGATGAGCACCAGGGCCTCGAAGAGCTCATCGAGGGTGCCGAACCCGCCGGGCATCACGATGAAGGCCTCGGAGTACTTGACGAACATCGTCTTGCGCACGAAGAAGTACCGGAAGTCCACGCCGAGGTTCACGTACGGGTTGCGGTACTGCTCGTGCGGCAACTCGATGTTGAGGCCCACCGAGAGCCCGCCGCCCTCGGCCGCGCCCTTGTTGGCGGCCTCCATGATGCCGGGGCCGCCGCCGGTGATCACAGCGCGTCCCTCGTGCGCCAGCAGCCGGCCGATCTCCACGGCCGCGGCGTAGTCGGGGTCGTCGGGAGGCGTGCGGGCCGAGCCGAACACGCACACCGCCGGGCCCACGCGGGCCAGCAGGTCGAAGCCCTCCACGAACTCGCCGAGTATCCGCAGCGCGCGCCACGGGTCGGTGGACACGAAGTCGGGCTCGGGGCCCTGCAGCAGTGCCAGGTCGGCGTCGCGCACGCGCTCGGCGCCGGGCCCCCTGGTGGTGATGCGCCCGCGGCGCTTGGGCTGGTCGGCCATCAGTCCACTCCGGTGTCGAGGGCGGCCATCACCTCGCGCGCACGCGTGCGGATGGCCGGGATGTCCTGTCTCTTCTCGAGGTTGCGCATCGACAGCGACATGCGCGGATTCTGCCCGAGCCGCTCGCGGTGGCGGTCGAGGAAGTCCCAGTAGAGCGTGGTGAAGGGGCAGGCGTCGGGCCCGGTGGCCGACTTCGGGTCGTACGGGCACGAGCGGCAGTGGTTGCTCATGCGGTTGATATACGCCCCGCTGGCGGCGTAGGGCTTGGTCATCATCTGCCCCCCGTCGGCGTAGAGCGCCATGCCGATCACGTTGGGGGCCATCACCCATGCCGCGCCGTCCACGTGCGCGGCCTGGAACCACTGCGTGGCAGCCCAGGGCTTGGTGCCGCGCAGCAGCATGAGCGTTCCCAGAACCATGAGCCGCTGGATGTGATGCGAGTAGCCCCGACGGTGGATGCCGTCCATCGCCACCTGCACGCAGCGCATGCGGGTGGTGCCGCCCCACAGCGCCGCGGGCACGGGCGCATCGGCGCCGAGGGCGTTGGCGTCGCGCCACGGGCGCTTCCAGTACCAGCCCCACACGTACTCGCGCCAGCCGATCACCTGGCGCACGAAGCCCTCCACCGACGCGATGGGCGCGCCGTCGCCCAGGGCATCGGCCACGCGCCGCGCCACGCGCTCGGGCGAGAGCAGCCCCAGGTTGAGCGGGCCCGAGAGCAGCGAGTGCGACATCGCCCAGTCGTCGTCCATCATGGCGTCCTCGTGCGGCCCGAACCCGGTGAGGCGCGCCTCGATGAAGCGATCGAGCGCGGCCTCGGCCTCGTCCGAATCGGCGGCCATCACGCGCTCGCCGCCCTCGCCGATCTCGGGCAGCGACGCGAACTCGCGACGCAGCGATGCATCGAGCGGGTCGTCGGCGGGGGGCAGCCACGGCGCCGGCGCGCCGAGGTCGCGCGTGCGCGGCGGCGGCTTGCGGTTCTCCTTGTCCAGGCTCCAGGCGCCGCCCACCGGGTCGCCATCCGAATCGACGAGGATGTCCAGCCGGCGCCGCATGTCGCGGTAGAAGCTGTCCATGCGCGGCACGCGCTTCCCGAGGATCTCATCAAGCTCGCCCGGGCGCGTGATGAAGCCGACCGCCTCGCGCACCTCCACCGGCACGGGCAGGGCCTCGGCCACCCGCCGCACGAGGGCGAGGCCGCTGCGCGAGGTGGGGTGGGCCACCACCAGGCGGTCGGGCTGCTCCTCCTTCGCGTGGGCCATCACGCCGGCGAAGAGCGTGGGCGCCCGGCGCAGGTCGACCGCCCAGCCGTCGCGGCGCAGCCGGTCGGCCAGCCGCCGCATGCCGCCGATCACCAGCACGCGCCGCTCGCGGTTGTAGGGAAGGCGGGCCAGCGCGTGGTCGCTCTCCACCATCAGCACCCGGGCCTCGCCCGGGCGGTGCCCCCGGAATGCCGGGCCCGCGGGATCGAGCTGATCCCCGAGCATCCATATGGTGGGAGCGCTCAGCGCCCCTTCACGGCGTCGTGCTGCGCCCGGCGCGCCGCCGTGCGGTCGAGCACCGCCTGCTCGGCCTCGGTGATGCCCTTGGGCACCGGGTTCGCGGAGGGGCCGAAGTGCTCGTCCATCCAGCGATCGAGGTCGTGCGCCGGAACAGCGCCGAACCTCTTGGCCACCACCTCGCCGCGGCGCATGAGCACGGTGGCCGGCACGGCGGAGGGGCTCACGGTCACGCCGTCAGGCCAGCCATTCTCGCCGCGTGCGCGCCAGTCCTCGGGGCCCCACATCTCCACGAACGCCATGAACAGCCCCGGCCGGGCATCGGCCAGGGCCTCGAGCCCCGCGCCGGTCACCTGGCAGGCCGGGCACACGGGGCGCCCGATCACCAGCACGGCCTCGTCGGCCGCGGCGATCTCCGCCATGCGGGCCGCAAGGGAGCGGCCGTCGATGTCGATGCGCGTGCCCATGCCTATCCGGCCCTCCTCAGCGTTCCCGTGGATGTCACCCCGCCGCCCTCCCAACGGTACGAGAGGCGCCCGTCGGATCGCAACGACAGCGTCATCGTGCCGACGCCCACGCACACGGTGCTGTCGCTCCGGGTGATCACCTCGCGCAGCACGGCGCGTCGCTGCGTTCCGGTGCCCTGGGGCTCGAGTCGTCCGCTGCAGGCGAGCGGGGCGCCGTAGTGCGACGTGCCCTGCATTTGCCCGCTGCTCACGCCCACCACGCGCACGCGCGCCGGCACCTTCCCGAGGCCCGCCTCCACGAGCGTGCCCGTCCATGTTCCCGACACGCCCACCGGGTCAAGGTAGGCCACGCTGCCGCCATCATCCTTGGTCCACGAGTACCGCAGGCGGCCACCGCTGGCGGCGGAGAGCCGCACGGTCCCGTGGTTGATGCACTTCCCGCCGGGCACCCGGCTCGTGACGTCCTCGTCGAAGGTGGTGACGCGCCCCGTGGTGGATACCGGCATCCACGTGCCGGAGCACCCGACGGGCGCGCCGAGGTGCACGGTGCCCGTGGGCCGTCCCGTGGAGGCCACCGACACCGTGGTGTTCACGGGGAAGGTGAAGCCTGCCGAGCTCGTGCTCGCGGCCGTTCCGCTCCAGGCGCCCGCGAGCAGCGACGATCCGGGCCAGGCGGTGCGACCGCCGTCTGCAAACGCGGGCGCCGCGGTCACTGCCGCAGCGCCGCCCGCGACGGCGACGGCGACTGCGCAGATACCTGCTCGGGCGCGATGCGGCGGGGTCAGGCGGTCTCCTCGGAGGTGGCCTCGGCGTGCTCGCGCGAGAGCGTAGCGGCGCGATCCTCGGCCGCCTCGAGGGCGTCCTCGCGGGCCACCATGCGCCGCTCGCGGATGATCACGAACAGGGCCACCAGGCCCGCCACGCCCAGCGCCACCACGAGCGCCACCCAGATCTGGTCGGCGAAGGCCTTGCCGGCGAAGTAGCCGATGAGGGCCGCTTGGATCGACCAGCAGATGGCCCCCGCGATGTCGAACAGCAGGAACCGGCGATATGACATCTGGCCGGCGCCGCAGGCCATGTTGATGCCGATGCGGATGCCCGGCAGGAACCGCCCGGTGAACACCAGCGCTGGGCCATGGCGCTGCACCATGCGCTCCGCCGAACGGGTGCGGTGCTCGCCTGCCACGCGGGTGATGCTGCGGCGTATCCACGGCGCCCCGCCGCGTCCCGCCCAGTAGGCGAGCGAGTCGCCCACCACCGCGCCGATGGCCCCGACGAGGATCACCCCCCACAGCGTGAGGTCCCCCTCGGCCGCGAACACGGCACCCGCCACGATGGACGTCTCACCGGGGAGGATCGGGAACACGCCGTCGCCCGCCACCACGAGGAAGATCGCCAGGTAGCCGTATTCGGCGGCCCAGTCGCCGATGGACTGGAAGAACCCCGTGGCGGCGGGGAATGCGAGGCCGCTCAGGGCGAGGTCCATGCCGGGATGATGGCATGGCATGGCGGCACCCCCCGGGGCATCGGCGCGGGCCGTCTGGGATACCGTTACCGCGTGCGACGCATGCTCTTGACCATCGCCGCCCTGGGGGCCCTTCTGATGGCAGCGCAGGTGGCCACGGCGCAGGATCCCGTGAGCACCACGCCCACCACCACCGAGCCGGTTCCCGCTCCGCCGCCCGAGCCGCAGCCGACCCCGCCGACGCCCACCACGCCGACGCAGCCCAAGCCCGTGGCCCCGCCGTCGCCGGTGGCGCCGCCAAACCCGAAGGTCTCGTGGGCGGGGCGCCTGCTCGTGGTGGCCACGGCGCGCGCCATGCCGTCGCCCGGTGGCAAGCCGCTGCGCCTCCTGCAGCCCATCGCGCCGCTCGGAGCCGGCCCGGTGTGGCTGCAGGTGCGCGGCGTGAAGGTGGTGGCCGGCGTGCGGTGGGTGAAGGTGCTCATGCCGGTGCGCCCGAACGGCAGCACCGGCTGGGTGCGCGCATCGGACATGGTCTTCCGGCCGATCGAGCTGCGCGTGGTGATCGACACCGGCGATCGCAAGCTGCATCTCTACCGCGGCATGCGCAAGCTGCGCTCGTTCCCCATCGCGGTGGGCGAGCCCAAGACCCCCACGCCCGTGGGCACGTTCGCGGTGGCAGAGGTGATCCCCACGGGTGACCCCAAGGCGTTCCTCGGTCCCATCGTCATGCCGCTCACGGCGTTCTCGAACGTGCTCAACGAGTTCGCCGGCGGCAACGGCCGCGTGGCGATCCACGGCACCAGCATGCCGGAGCTCATCGGCAAGCCCGTGAGCCACGGCTGCATCCGCATGCGCAACGCCGACATCATGCGCCTCACGCGGCTCGTGCGCGCCGGCACGCCGGTGGTCATCCGCAACTAGGCGGCACGAAGGTGGCACGAAGCGCGCGAGAGTGGCGCGCTTCCCGCGCCTAGCGTGAGATGGGTGCCCGATGCGCTCGCCAGCTACCGCCGTGCCCTCGCCTGCCTCGACTCCGGCGATGAGATCGCGGCGCGGCGCTTAGTGGAGGAGGGCCTCGCCCGGTCGTGGCGGCCGCAGTGCGCGCCGGTGCGCGAGTGCCTCGACGACCTCGGCGCGCAACTCGACGGCGAGGCGGCGCTGCGGCGGTTCGCGTCGCGCACGCCCGGCCCCCGCGGCTGGCTGTCGCGGCCCGGCGACCTGGCGCGCGAGGTCATGGCGCTCAGGCGGGCGAACCTCGTGGAGGCCGTCATCGAGGAGGTCGCGCTGCTGCTGCCGCCCCCGGTGCTGCAGCGGCTCATCGCGGCGCTCGGCGCCGCCCGCACGGTGGAGACCGACGACCTCCTGCTGGCGTGCGCTGCCGTCCTCGACGGCCGGGCCGCGCGCGCCGCGCGCCAGGTGGCCGCGGGCGCACAGGCCGTGTCGCCCGCCGCCCGTGCACTGGCGCACCCGCGTCTGGCGGCGGCGTGGATGGCATCGGGAGGCTCCCCGGGTGACCCTCCGGGCGACCAGCAACAGTTGGTGCTGGCAGTGGCCCGCGACGGGGGCCGGGTGGCACCGCTGGTGGCGCTCATCGACCACGGCGACCCCGCCGCCGTGCTGCGCGATGCGTTCTTCCTGCCGGACATGGTGCCGGGCAGGCTCGACCGCGAGGTCCTGCGCCCCATGGCCAGCGCGGGCCTGCGGGGGGTGCCGGTGGCCGCCGGCGACGCGCTGGCGCTGGTGTCCACGGCGCTGGGCAGTGCCCTCGCCCGCGGCCGGTGCATCCCGTCCGAGGCGCATCAGTCGGTAATCGCCCGCATGCGGCGCCTGCAGGCGGCCTGCGGGGGGTCATGCGCCGACCCGTCCGCCGGGGGAGAGCCGGTGGTGGGGTAGAATGGCCGCATGCCCGATGCTCTTCCGCCCGATCTGGAATCCGCCCTCGCCGGAATCGACGCCTCCATGCGCGGCAAGCTGGTGGAGGCCCTGGCCCCCGTCATCCCCGACCTGGGGCCACGTGAGGTCGCCGTGCTGCTGCGGTTGGTGAACGGCATCAAGGACGGCGCATCCGATGCCGAGCTCAACGCCTTCGTCCGGCTGCTGCCGGTCACGGTGAGCCGGGTGGTGCAGCCGGTCATCGAGCCCGCTGAGGTCAACTAGCACCATTCCGGTCGGCGCCTGCCCGCAGGTGGGATACCGTCGGGGCATGAGGGGCAAGGCCATCAGCATCGCCGTGGGTGCCGCGTGCACCCTGGCCGCGGCCGGTGTGGCGTCGTCGGCCATGGGGCTCGGCCTGCAGGGCGTGGGGTCGGGGTTCGGTTCGGCGCTCGGGGTGGTGCAGGCGCCGGGTGAGTCGCGCCTGCTGGTGGTGGAGCGCGACGGCGTGGTGCGGCCCATCGGCCGGGGCGGCAGGCCGGGCAGCCCGTGGCTGGACATCCGCGATCGCGTGGGGTCGGAGGGCCTCGAGCAGGGCCTGTTGGGCCTGGCCTTCGCGCCCGACTACGCCACGTCGGGACGCTTCTACGTCGACTACACCAACCGCCGCGGTGACACCCGCGTGGTGGAGTTCCGCAGCCGTCCGAATGCCCGCAGGGTCTCCACCCGCACGGCGCGCGTGGTGCTCGCGCAACGCCAGCCCTACGTCAACCACAATGGGGGCGCGCTGGCCTTCGGCCCCGACGGCATGCTCTACGTGTCGTTCGGCGATGGCGGCAGCGGCGGCGACCCCGGCAACCGCGCGCAGGACGTCCGCACGCTGCTGGGCAAGGTGCTGCGCATCGACCCCTCGCAGCGCTCGGGCGGCCGGGCCTACGCGATACCCGCGGGCAACCCGTTCGCGGGCCAGCCCGGCGCGCGCCCGGAGATCTGGGCGCTCGGCCTTCGCAACCCCTGGCGCATTACCTTCGACCGCGACACCGGCGATCTCTGGATCGGCGACGTGGGGCAGAACAAGGTGGAGGAGGTCGACGTGGCCCGCAAGGGCCAGGCGGGCCTCGACTTCGGCTGGAGCAAGCGGGAGGGCACCGACGACTTCAAGGGCGGGGCCCGCGGCGCGCGCGAGACCGACCCGGTTGCCCAGTACCGGCACGACGACGGCAACTGCTCGGTGACCGGCGGCTACGTGGTGCGGGGCGCCGGCGCGCCATCACTTGCCGGAAGGTACGTGTACGCCGACTGGTGCACCGGGCGCTCGTGGGCCGTCGACGCGAAGTCACCCGGCGCGCCCGAGGAAATCACCAATCGCATCGGGCGCATCCCCGGGGTCACCTCGTTCGGCGAGGACCTCGCGGGCAATGTCTACGTGGTAACCAACCAGAAGGTGCGCCGCATCACCGGCTGAGCATCAGCCATCCCAGCCATCCCAGCCGGCCAGCAGGGCGTCCACGATGCCCCGCACGCGATCCACGTCGCCGGCATCAGCCGCATCGCGCAGCGCGATGAGCATCTCGGGCGGCGCGGCCAGCAGGGCCTCCGCCCCGGCGCTGCTCCATCGCACCAGCGCGTGGTGCACCACGTCGTCCACCGGCAGGCCGAGCTCGCTGGCCAGCACCTCGATGCCCGGCATGGGGTCGGTGAGCCGCGAGGCGGCAACCTCTGCGCGGAACCTGCCCCTCGGGTCAAAGGTCTCGGGATCGCTCACGCTGCCACGGTAGCGGGCGGTGCTGCGCTAGCGTCACCGCCGTGAGTTCCCCGCACGAACCCGTGGTGCCCAGCAGCGGCTGGGGCGTGGCGCACCTCATGCTGCGCGCGCGTCCCGACGACGGCACCGGCCTGCCCATCCAGGCCGCGCTCCGCGCCTTCACCGAGGCCGCGCCCCACAACCAGGTGCGCGCCTTCTCGGTGCTGGGCGGCCGCGCCGACTTCGGCCTCATGCTCGTGGCCCCGAACCTGCACGACCTCGACATCGCCGTGAAGGGCGTCACCGCGGGCCCCGTGGAGGTTGTGTACTCGTACCTCTCCGTCACGGAGGAGAGCGAGTACCGCGCCACCGAGGACGACGAGCGCGCGCGGCTGGTCGCGCTGGGCGAGGACGACGTGGATGCCAAGCTCGCGGAGTGGAACGAGCGCATCGCCCACTATCGCGAGATGCGCGTGCACCCCGACCTGCCGGTGCGCAAGCTGCTGTGCTTCTACCCCATGAGCAAGCGCCGCGAGGGCGACGACAACTGGTACGCCCTGTCGTTCGACGAGCGCAAGGCGCTGATGATGGGCCACGGCACGCTCGGCCGGAAGTTCGCCGGGCGCGTCACCCAGCTCATCACCGGATCCACGGGGCTCGACGACTGGGAGTGGGGGGTCACGCTGTTCAGCGACGACCTCGCCGCGCTCAAGGAGATCGTCTACGAGATGCGCTTCGACGAGGTGTCCACCCGGTTCGGCGAGTTCGGGCCGTTCTTCGTGGGGCTCATCATGGATCCCGCTGACGTGCTGGAGCGGTCGGGGCTGCAGTAGCGCTCTCCGGGGCGCCGGGCGAGTGATGGGCCCCGCGGGCCCTCGGCGAAGCGGGATCGGCATTTGCGGGGGCCGCAAATGCA
>JAGWYY010000172.1 GCA_018969105.1 Acidobacteriota bacterium
ACCGGGATCATCCTCGACATCTTCGCCCTGCACGCCCGATCGGCCGAGGGCAAGCTGCAGGTGGAGCTCGCGCAGATGGAGTACTCGTACTCCCGGCAGGAGGGCCTCTGGCAGCACCTCGAGCGCCTGGGTGGTGGCGTGGGCACGCGCGGACCCGGCGAGAGCCAGCTGGAATCCGACCGCCGCATGATCCGCACCCGCATGGGCGTGCTGCGCAAGCGCATCGCCGAGGTGGCGAAGAGCCGCGACACCATGCGCGAGGAGCGCCTGTCATCGGCCGTCACCCGGGTGGCCATCGCGGGCTACACCAACGCCGGCAAGTCGAGCCTGATGAACGCCCTCACCGGCGCCGAGGTGGACGTGAACGACGCCCTCTTCGAGACCCTCGACGCCACCACGCGCGCCTTCACGAAGGACGGCATGAAGGTGCTGGTGTCCGACACCGTCGGGTTCATCCGGCACCTCCCCCACCAACTCGTGGAGTCGTTCCGGTCCACCCTCGACGAGGTGCGCGATGCCCACCTCATCGTGCACGTGGCCGACGCATCCGAGGACGATGAGGGCCGCGCCGCGCGCGCCACGGCGGTGGAGGAGGTGCTCGACGACATCGGCGCCCAGGAGATCCCCCGCCTGCTCGTGCTGAACAAGGTCGACCTCCTCGACGAGGAGGAGCGCGGCGCGCTGGCGCGGCGCCACCCCCAGGCGGTGATGACCTCGGCGCTCACGGGGGAGGGCCTGGACGACCTGCGCGAGCGCCTCATGACCACCGCACGCGCCCGGTGGGACCGCCTGGAGCTCGAGGTGCCCTACTCCCGCGGCGACGTGATCTCGGCCGTGTACGCCCACGGGCGCGACGTCACGCAGGACGCCGGGCCCGAGGGCACGGTGATCCGCGCGCTCATGCCGCCCGTGGAGGCCGCGCGGGTGCGGGCCCTGCTGAAGGGTGGCTGATCGCCGCCGGGTGGCGCGGGTGCGGTGCGCGGCGGATGCCCGGCGACCGCCCCGCACCCGCTCGGCCTAGTTCCTGATGAACACCGGCGTGCCGATCTCGACGCGCGGGTAGAGGTTCTCCACATCCGAGATGTACATGCGGATGCACCCGTGCGAGGCGGCCGACCCGATGGACGACGAGTTGGGCGTGCCGTGCATGCCGATGCCGGGCGCCGAGGTGCCGATCCAGCGGGTGCCGAGCGGGTTGCCCGCGCCGGGGGGCACGGGTCCGAGGCCCGCCGCCCACGGCGAGTCGGGCGGGAACCACGTGGGGTCCACCTGCTTGTCGATCACGGAGTAGTTGCCGGTGGGCGTCGGGTAAGCCGGCTGCCCCACGGCGATGGGGTAGGTCTTGATGCGCTTCATCACCTTGCCCTGGGGCCTCGTGGTGCCCTTGTAGAGCCGCAGCTTGAAGGCGCTCTTGTCGATGACGATCACCGCGCCCACCGAGGTGACGCTCGGGCGCACCTTCTTGGTGACGAGCGCATAGGGCGTGGCGGGGCGCGCGGCGGTGAATGCCGGCGCGAGGAGGGCCACCGACTTCGGCACGTCGATCTCGGTGCCCAGGCTGGCCCGGCGGATCACCGGCTGCAGGCCGCGCAGCGTCACCGCGGCGTCCTTGCCGTCCACCTCGTACTGCGTGGCACGCCAGGTGAGCACGTCCTTGAGCTTCTTCTGGTTGATCGACTGCGCCACCGGAACGTCCACCACCTGCCCCGCCGCGGGCGCCTGCTGGTAGGCCTGCATGATCGCGGCGTCGACGTCGGCCTTGTATCCGATGGCGTCGGGGGCGATGTCGAACTGCTTGCCCTCGAAGGTGACGGGCATGGGCGCGCGGCGCGGGGTGACCAGCTGGTCGTAGATGCGCTGGCGGGCGTCGAGCCCGGCGAGGCCCGAGACGTCCACCCCGCCCACGGTGACGCCCGTGGGGATCGGCGTGGCCGGGAAGGCCGGCGGCGCGGCGACCGGCTGCTGCGCGACGGCGGCGCTCGGGATGGCGACTGCCGGCACCATGGCGACGGCCAGGGCGGCGAAGACGATGCGGGCGGTCTTGCGGGAAGCGGGCACGGGGCCTCCGGTCGGGGATCCTGAACGCGCGGCATGGTAGCGGCGCGCCCGGTGCCCGCCGGGCGCCGAGGTCATCACGGCACCGCCGTAACCCGTCGACCGCAGGGCAGGATGTCGCCGCCCCGGCGGCGTATTGTGCCCGTACCTCTCGTGAACGCCGACGCAACACACATCGAGGCCACCATCGGCAACGACCCCGGGGAAATCGCCCCGGTGCGGGCGGCCGTGCAGGAACTGGCCGAGCGCGCGGGGTACGGCGAGCGCGCTGACGACCTCGCCCTC
>JAGWYY010000173.1 GCA_018969105.1 Acidobacteriota bacterium
GCCGCGAGGTGTCCCGTCAGGAAGGCCACGGTGTCGGCCTGCACGGAGGGGTCGTGCTGCAGGCTGCGATGGCTGCCCCCCATGGTGATTCGCAGGTGCGTGGGTTGGGGGGTGCGGGCGTGCAGGCCAACGGTGTTCGTCCAGGGCACCACCTCATCGCCCCGGGCGTGCCAGAAGCCCCGGGCGATGCCATCGTCGCGCCACGCGGCGTGCTCGAGTGAGTGCGCGAGCGGCCAGTCGGCCTCGAGCCTGCGGGCGAGCGGCTCCGGGCGCGCGGGGCAAATGGCCACCAGCGCCCCGACCTGCGGGTGCATGGGCGCCGCGACCAATGACAGGAAGCCGCCCATCGAGGAACCGCGCAGGCCCAGCGGCCCGGCGCCGAGCGACTCCAGGTGGTCGAGGCAGGCGAGGACGTCACCAATCATCCCCTCGTCCATCGCCCCGCCGGTCTCCCCATGCCCGCGAAGATCGGGAACCAGTGCCCACATGCCGGCATCCGAAAGCCGCTCGGCGAAGTCGAGGTGGTTCTCCTTGCACGATCCGAAGCCATGGAGAACGACGACGCCCGGCGCAACGGTGACAGTCACCGTTGGCGCCGCCGTCGGCGCCGGGGGCATCAGCAGGGCGCTCAGCTCCAGGCCGTCGCGGGAGGGGATCGTCACGTGCTCAGGGGGCGTGGCCATGGCGCGCGAGACTACCCCGCATTGCTACTGTCCCCCGGCTTATGCAGCCGCTTTCACAGGTTCTTCCGCCGTCGGCCTGCACGACGCCTGAGGGCCATCTCTCAATCGGCGGGTGCGACGTGGTCGCGCTCGCCGAGGAGTTCGGGACCCCCCTCGTCATCTACGACGGCGGGCTCCTGCGCGACACCATGCGCCGATACGTATCGGCCTTCCGCGCGCACGATGCCCAGGCTGAGGTGATCTACGCCAGCAAGGCCTTCTGGGCCCAGGCGCTGCTGCGCATGGCGCACGAGGAGGGCCTGCGCGTGGACGTCGCCTCGGGCGGTGAGCTGTTCATGGCACTGCACGCGGGCTTCCCGGCCGAGAAGATCGTGATGCATGGCAATGCCAAGGACGCCCGCGAGTTGGGCGAGGCGCTCGACGCCATGGTGGGCCTCGTGGTGGTGGACGGCCTCGACGAGATCGCCCTGCTCGACCGCCTGGCCGGCGAGCGCGGCCGCACGCAGGACGTGCTCGTGCGCGTGACCCCCGGCGTGAAGCCATCCACCCACCAGTACATCTCCACCGGGCAGATCGACAGCAAGTTCGGCTTCTCGCTGGAGGGCGGCCTGGCCGCCGCCGCGGTGGCCGCATGCCGCGCCGCCGCGAACATCAACCTCGTGGGGCTGCACTGCCACATCGGGTCGCAGATCTTCGAGATCGGCGCCTACCGCCTGGCCGCCCAGTTGCTCGCCGCCTTCGTGAAGGAGCAGGGCGGGGACGACCTCACGATCATGGACATGGGCGGCGGCCTCGGCATCGCCTACACCCGCGACGACGAGCCCCCCTCGGTGGAGGCCTTCGCCGACATGGTGATGGACTCCGTGGCCGAGGAATGGGACGCCGCCGGCCTGCCGCGCCCCCGCGTGATGGTGGAGCCCGGTCGCAGCATCGTGGGCCGCGCGGGGCTTACCGTGTACCGCGTGACCGGCACCAAGGACATCCCCGGCGTGCGCCGCTACGCCGCCGTGGACGGCGGCATGAGCGACCTCATGCGCCCCATGCTCTACGGCGCCACCTACGAGGCGCTGCTTCCCGAGCGCCCGGAGGCCGAGGCCACCGAGGTGCTCCGCCTGGTGGGCAAGCACTGCGAGAGCGGCGACGTGCTCATACAGGAGGCCGATCTTCCGCCCATCGGGCCGGGCGACCTGGTGTGCCTCCCCGCCACGGGCGCCTACGGTGTGGCCATGGCCAGCAACTACAACGGCGTCACGCGCCCCGCGGTGGTGTTCGTGGACAACGGCGAGGTGACCCCCGTGGTGCGCCGCGAGACCTACGCCGAGCTGGTGGCGAGGGACCTGTGAGCGACGTCATCCGCATCGGCATGCTGGGCTGCGGCACGGTGGGGCAGGGGGTGCTGCGCATCCTCCATGAGACCGCCGGCACGATCGAGCGCGCCACCGGTCACCGCATCGAGGTGGTGAAGGTGCTCGTGCGCGACCTGCAGGCCGATCGCCCGGGCGTCGACCCGTCGGTGCTCACCACCGACCCCGAGGAGATCCTCGGCGACGACTCCATCGACATCATCATCGAGGTGATGGGCGGGGTGGATCCCACCCATGACTGGCTGCTGCGCGCGCTGGGCCATGGCACCTC
>JAGWYY010000174.1 GCA_018969105.1 Acidobacteriota bacterium
GACACCAGCACCTTCATGCCGTCCTTCGTGAAGGCGCGCGTGGTGGCGTCGAGGGTCTCGAAGAGGGCGTCGTTCACGTCCACCTCGGCGCCGGTGAGGGCGTTCATGAGGCTCGACTTGCCGGCGTTGGTGTACCCCGCGATGGCCACGCGGGTGACGGCCGACGACAGGCGCTCTTCGCGCATGGTGTCGCGGCTCTTCGCCACCTCGGCGATGCGCTTGCGCAGCACGCCCATGCGGGTGCGGATCATCCGGCGGTCGGATTCGAGCTGGCTCTCGCCGGGTCCGCGCGTGCCCACGCCGCCGCCGAGGCGCTCGAGGTGCTGCCACAGGCCCTCCTGCCGGGAGTACGAGTACTCCATCTGCGCGAGCTCCACCTGCAGCTTGCCCTCGGCCGATCGGGCGTGCAGGGCGAAGATGTCGAGGATGATCCCGGTGCGGTCCACCACGCGGGTCTTGAGCTTGTCCTCGAGGTGCCGCTGCTGCCCGGCGCTGAGGTCGCCCTCGCATGCCACGAGGTCGGGCTTGTTCTCCTTCACCCACTCGGAGAGCTCCTCGAGGCGGCCCTTTCCCAGGTAGAGGCGCGGGTCGGGCCGATCGCGGTGCTGCACCACCCGGTGCACCACCAGCGCGCCGGCGGTGTCGAGGAGGTCGCCCATCTCCGTGAGCCGGTCGTCCTCCTCCACGGGCGAGCAGTTGAGCGACGCGATGAGCACTGCCCGCTCGGCCTTGCCGACATCGTGGAGGCCGCGCTTGTCGTCGGGATCCTCTTCGCGCCAGGCCCGGCCACGATAGGTGCGCTGAAGCTCCCTACCCACTCGTGACCACCCCCTCGGTGTCCGCGCGGTCGGACGCCTTGCGCATGAGGTCGATCGTGCGCAGCACGGCGTCGTCGTCGACCGGGCCCTTCGCGATCACCAGCAGGGACGTGTTGCCCGACACCACGTTGAGCGCGCGCGCATCGGCCGAGCGGTAGCCCTGCGAGCCGGGGTAGTCGGCGGGAGTCCACGGCGTGCCACCGGGAACTGCCGCGCTCGCCACCTGGCCGCCGATGGACCGCGCGGGCTCGTTGTCCTCCCAGAGGCTGGCCACCGCCACCAGGCGGGCGCCGTCTGGACCGGTCCACGTGCGGCTCGCGGCGGCGCGGAGGCCACCGTCACGGGCGCTCTTCGCCAGCGCCGGCACCGATACGCCCAGGGTGGCGCGGTCGAAGCCACCGGCGCCCACCTCCCGCGGCGGGCCCGCGATGTCGAGGCCGGGGCGCGTGGGCAGCACCCGCACCACGAACGCCGGGTCGGTGCCGAGGTCCGCCTGCGGCGTGAGGTCGCCGCAGCCCGCGAGCAGGGGCACGCAGGCGACGGCCGCCACGAGGGCCATAACCCTTAACCGATGCACAATGGCCGCTCGCCGGGATCGCGTGATCAACGCTCTTATACTGGCACGCGATCGGGGTTTTCCCCGCGTGCCATGGATACCAGGAGGACAGATGGGCTCCGGCGCCACCACCGGCTGGAACTACTTCAAGACCGCCCTTCTCATGGCCGCCCTCACGGGCGTGCTCGTGCTTCTCGGAGGGCTCATCGGCGGGTCCACAGGCCTCATCGTGATGGTCGTGATCGCCGTGGTGTTCAACTTCGCGATGTACTGGGGCAGCGGCAAGATGGCCCTCAAGATGTCGCGCGCGGTCGAGGTGACGCCCGAGCAGGCTCCCGAGCTGCACGCGATGGTCGATCGCCTCGCGCAGCGGGCCGGCTGCCCGAAGCCGGGCGTCTACGTGACGCCCGACCAGCAGCCCAACGCCTTCGCCTGCGGCCGCAACCCGAAGCACGCCGCCATCGCGGTGACCGAGGGCATCCAGCACGCGCTCAGCCCGCGCGAGCTCGAGGGCGTGCTGGCCCACGAGATGGCGCATATCAAGAACCGCGACATCCTCATCGCGAGCGTGGCCGCCATGGCGGCTGGCGCGATCGCCGCCATCGCCAACTGGCTCCAGTTCTCGCTCATCTTCGGCGGGGGGGATGACGAGGGTGGCGTGAGCGGCTGGGCCGCCCTGGCCGCCATGATCATCGCGCCGATCGCGGCCACGATGATCCAGCTGGCCATCTCGCGCGGTCGCGAGTACGAGGCCGACCGCACGGGCGCCGAGCTCATGGGCGAGACCGAGCCCCTGGCCAGCGCCCTCGAGAAGCTGCAGATGGGCGCTGAGCGCATTCCCATGGATCCCAACCCGGCGACGGCGCAGATGTATATCGTCAACCCGTTCGCGTCGTTCCACGGCGCCGGCATCACCAAGCTCTTCTCCACTCACCC
>JAGWYY010000044.1 GCA_018969105.1 Acidobacteriota bacterium
TGCCCTCCTTGAACTCCAGCTCGTACCACGACACGTGGTCCGGCCCCTGCGCCACCACCCACGCGAGGTCGGCCGCCAGGTCGTCGGGTGACTGCCCGGGCACCGCGAGCATGAGGTCCAGCGAGAGGCGCGGGATCCCCGCCGCGCGCACGGCGCGCACCGCGCGCTCGGCATCCCCCGGGCGCGCGCGCCGGTCGAGCACCTCGAGCAGGTGCGGCCGCGAGCTCTGCGCGCCCAGCGACACGCGGGTCACGCCGGCGCCGGCCAGCGCCGCGGCGAGGGCGTCGTCCATGGTCTCGGGGTTGGCCTCCACGGTCACCTCGGCGCCCGGCGCCAGCATGGGCGCGATGGCGCCGAGAAGGCGTGCGAGCCGGTCGGCGCCCATGAGCGTGGGGGTCCCCCCGCCGAGGTACACGGTGTCGAGCGCCCCCAGCACCGCCCGCTCACGGTCGAGCTCGGCGAGCACCGCATCGAGGTAGGCGTCGCGGGCGTCCTCGCGCCCCACCTCCACCACGAACGCGCAGTAGCCGCACCGCGAAGCGCAGAACGGCAGGTGCACGTACAGGTGCGCGACCCCCGCGGGATCGCCGGCGATCACTGCCCCGATGCCCCGTCCAGCTGCAGCACGGCCAGGAAGGCCTCCTGCGGCACCTCGACGCTGCCGACGTGCTTCATGCGCTTCTTGCCCTCCTTCTGCTTCTCGAGCAGCTTGCGCTTGCGGCTGATGTCGCCGCCGTAGCACTTGGCCAGCACGTCCTTGCGCTTCGCCTTCACCGTCTCGCGGGCGATGATCTTGCCGCCGATCGCAGCCTGCACCGGCACCTCGAACATCTGGCGGGGGATGGTCTCCTTCAGCCGCTCCACCAGCCCCTTGCCGCGCGCGTAGGCGCTGTCGCGGTGCACGATCATCGAGAGGGCGTCCACCGGCTCGCCGGCCAGCAGGATGTCCAGCTTCACGAGGGGGCTCTGCCGGTAGCCGATGGGGTCGTAGTCGAGCGAGGCGTAGCCGCGCGTGCGCGACTTCAGCTGGTCGTAGAAGTCGAGCACGATCTCGGCGAGCGGCATGTCGTACACCACCTGCTGGCGGTTCTCGATGGGCGTCATGGTCACGAAGTTGCCGCGACGCTCCTGGCAGAGCCCCATCACCGCGCCCACGAAGTCCTGCGGCACCAGCATGGTGCAGCGCACGTAGGGCTCCTCGATCTGCTCGATGTGGTTCGGGCTGGGAAGATCGACCGGCGAGCGCACGTCGAGCAGCTCGCCCGACGTGGTGGTGACCTCGTACTCCACGTTCGGCGTGGTGGTGATGAGGTCGAGGTCGTACTCGCGCTCGAGCCGCTCGCGGATGATGTCCATGTGCAGCAGGCCGAGGAACCCGCAGCGGAAGCCGAAGCCGAGCGCCTGGGATGTCTCGGGCTCCCACACCAGCGAGGCGTCGTTGAGCGACAGCTTCTCGAGGGCGTCGCGCAGGTCGGGGTACTCATCGGCGTCCACCGGGAACAGGCCGCAGAACACCATGGGCTTGGCTTCGCGGTAGCCCGGCAGAGCCTCGGCGGCCGCCGATGCCGTGAGCGTGAGCGTGTCGCCCACCCGGAGCTCCACCAGGCTCTTGAGCCCCGTGACGATGTACCCGCTCTCCCCCGCCGACAGGTGACCGATGGGAGTCATGACGGGCGACATGACGCCCACCTCCTCGGCGGCGAAATCGGCGCCGGTGGCCATGGCCCGCACCTGCTGGCCCGACTTCAGCTCGCCGTCCATCACCCTCACGAACGCCACGACGCCCCGGTACTGGTCGTACACCGAGTCGAACACCAGGGCGCGCAGCGGGGCGTCCGGGTCGCCGGCGGGTGGGGGCACGCGGGTGACGACCGCCTCGAGCACGTCCCTCACGCCCTGGCCGGTCTTCGCCGAGATGCGCAGCACGTGCTCGGGGTCGTCGCCGATGAGGTCGGCCAGCGCACGGGCGTGCAGGTCGGGGTCGGCGGCGGGCAGGTCGATCTTGTTCAGCACCGGCACGAGCTCGAGGTCGCCCTCGATCGCCAGGTAGGCGTTGGCGAGGGTCTGCGCCTCGATGCCCTGGCTGGCGTCCACCACCAGCAGCGCCCCCTCGCAGGCGGCCAGGCTGCGCGACACCTCGTACGAGAAGTCCACGTGGCCGGGCGTGTCGATGAGGTTGAGCTGGTACGTCTCGCCGTCGTCAGCCGTGTACGTCACCCGCACGGCCTGGGCCTTGATGGTGATGCCGCGCTCGCGCTCGAGGTCCATGGAGTCGAGCACCTGCTCGCGCATGTCGCGATCGCTGATGGCGCCCGTGAGCTGGAGGATGCGATCCGCCAGCGTCGACTTGCCATGGTCGATATGGGCGATGATCGAGAAGTTGCGGATGTGCGACTGGTCCACGGGGGCGACCCTATCGCAGTCCGCGACGGCGGCTCAGCACCCTCAGTATCGCCGTCATCTCCGGCATGTTCATGGCGCGCGCCGCGGCCACGATGGCGAACACCGTGGCGCCGCTGGCCGCGCCCACCGCGACGATCTGCGCGATGAGCGAGGTGCCGAGGGCGTCATCGAGCACGCGCCACACCAGCCACCCCAGGAAACCGGCCACGATGGCCGCGCCGAGCGCCTGCACGAACCCCTCCGCGATGAAGCGCCCATCGAGATCGCCCGTGCGCTTGCTGAGGTAGTACACGAGCGCGAGGAACGTGGCGAGGCTCGTGATGGACGTCGACAGCGGAATGCCCCCCACGCCGAGCGGCTGGTAGAGGATCGCGTTGAAGACCACGTTCACCGCCACCCCGATGCCGGCGATGGTGGTGGGAAGCCAGGGCTGCTGCAGGCTGAAGAACGCGCGGATGAGCAGCAGGCTGGCGCCGTTGAACACCAGGCCGATCGTGAAGAAGAAGAGGGCCTCGGACGTGATGAGCGTGGAGTAGCCGTCGAACGCCCCGCGCTGGTACACCAGCCGCACCACCGGCTCGGACAGCACCATGAGGAACGCCGAGGCGGGAAGCAGCAGGAAGAAGATCTGCCGGAGCCCCGAGGCCACGGCGTCGCGCAGGCCCGGGTAGTCCTTGTTCGCGGCCATGCGCGAGATGGCCGGGAACAGCACGGTGGAGATGGCCACGCTGAACACGCCCTGCGGGAGGATGTACAGGCGGAATGCGGCATCGATCGCACGCGGGGCCTGGTCGCTCACCAGGGTGGCGAAGATGCCGTCCACCACCGCGTTGATGTTGATGAGCCCGAGCCCCACCGTCACCGGCAGCATCAGCAGCAGCACCCGGCGCACCAGGCGGTTGCCGAAGCCGAGCGAGATCGGGAACGGCCCGAGGTCCTTCAGCTTGGGCAGGAGGTAGAGCAACTGGGCCAGCGTGCCCGCGAGGATTCCCAGCGCGTAGATCCAGATGCGGTTGTCGGCAGGGGCGAACGGCGCGAACACGCCGAGCGCCACGATGATCACCGCGTTCCACAGCACCGGCACGAACGCCGTGGGCGTGAACCTGCCCTCGGCCTGCAGCACGCCGGCCACGATGCCGGTGAGCCCGAGCAGCGGGACGATCGGGAACATCAGCTGCGCGAGCCACACCACCTGGTCCTGCAGCTGCTGGTCGAGCCCCGGGGCGAAGAGGGGCATGAGCCACGGGGCGAGGATGATCGCCACCACGGTGATCGCGCCCAGCCCGAGGGTCACCACGCTGGCCAGCGCGCCGATCAGGCGCCGGGCGTCGGCGTCGCGGTCCTCCTCCTGCAACTGGGTGTAGATGGGCACCATCGCGGCCGAGATGGCCGAATCGGCCACCAGGCTGCGCAGCAGGTTGGGCACCTGGAACGCGATGACGAACGCGTTGATGGCGCCGACCGTGCCGAACAGCGCCGCGGCGAGGATCTCGCGAACCAGCCCCGCGACGCGGCTGACCGCCGTCCAGAACGAGAAAAGCGCCGTCGACCGACCGAGCCCGCCGGTACCCCGGCGGCGCTGAGCAGTGCCTGTTTCCGTCACGCTCGCGGCGTCGCCCCGGTCATCCGTTGCTACGATACCCGGCCGACCTACCGCAATACGGAGAATCCCGCGTGGCCAACATCAAGCAGCAGAAGAAGCGCAACCGTCGATCCCTCAAGCAGAGGGACACCAACATCCGCTACCGCTCCACGGTGCGCAGCGGCATGAAGCGCCTCTCCACTGCCGCCGACTCGGGTGAGGCCATCACCCCGGAGCAGGCCGCCGAGATGATGAAGACCATCGACCGCGCCGCCGCGCGCGGGGCGATGCACAAGAACACCGCCGCCCGCCGCAAGGCCCGCGTGGCGCGCCTCGCGGCGAAGTCCGCCGCCTGAGCACGGCCCGGTGCCAGGCACGTAACCGTGCCGTGTGCATCGCGTGACGCAGGGTTACGTGCCTGGCACCGGGGTCAGCGGCCCCGGCAGGCTCCGATGAGGTCGCGCACCCCCAGCTCGAGCACCATGCGCTCGCCGTCGCCCCGCGAGGAGCCGAGGTCGGTGAGCGCCGAGACGCGCAGGTCGAGCTCCAGATCGGCAAGGCGGGCCACGCACCACTCGCCGGCGCCCGGGGCCACCTGGCGTGCGTGCTCCACGGCCTTCTGCGCCGGATAGCCCTTGAGGCCCGTGAGGCGCTCGACGTCGTCCTGGGTGGCACCCGGCGCCTGCGCCACGGCGATGCCGCGGAAGTGGCGCGCCAGCATGCGCTGGATCACCACGGGGTCGGTGGTGTCGCTGCCCCTGGCGAGGTCGGCGAGCATGTCCTGCGCGGCGCGGGAGTCGCCCGCCACGATGAGGTCACCCAGCAGGAAGGCCCTGGCCTCGGGGTCCACCACTACGAGGGCCTCCACATGCTCCTTGCCCACGGGTGCGTCGCCAGCAGCCACGGCGAGCTTGGCCGCCTCGTTGGCCAGGTGGCCGGAGTCACTCCCGGCGCGTCCGGCACGGCGCACCACCTCATCCGCCAGCGGCCCGCTGATGGTGCTGCCCCGCCTCTTCACCTCGCCCTGGACGTACTCGCGGAACCACTTCGCGCGGGCCTTCTCGTTGCCGCGCTTGTCCGGCGGGGGCCCGTAGGCCAGCAGCTGGCCCGCGGCCTCCACGGCCTTCAGCATCCGCGGCGTGGGGGCGCCGTCGGCCACCAGCGCCAGGCAGGTGGTGGGCACCGGGTCGTCGAGGTACTCGATGAGCGGCTCGACGTCCGCCGCCTTCCACTGGTCGGCGCGCCGCACCAGCACCAGGCGCGTGCCGCCGAACGACAGCGCCTCGCACGCGGCCCTCACCTCGGTGGCCGGCACCTCCGACGCCTCGAACCTCTCGGCAGGCATGCCGCCCTCGCCCTCGACGCGCGCGATGAGCCTGCGCACGGCGAGGTCCACCTTGGCGCGCTCCTCGCCGTGGATCCAGTAGACGGGCTTGAGAGGGTCCTTGGTGGACACGCGCCAAGGCTACCCGCGGGCCACGATGATGCCGCCGTCCGAGGAGCGCACGTCGATGTCGCCGTCGTGGTCGGTGCGGGCGAGATCGGCCCCGGCATCCGCGAGCGCCCGCAACGGGCCGGCGCGTGGGTGGCCATAGCCATTGCCCTCGCCCGCCGATACCAGGGCGACGGATGGCCGCAGGCGGCCCAGCACCCCGGGCAGGCCGGGGTCCTCCGACCCGTGATGGGGCACCTGCAGCACGTCCACCGGCGCAAGGGGCAGGCCGGCGAGGGATGGGCTCTCGGCGTCCCCGGGCACGAGGGCCGTCAGGCCATCCGCGCGCGCGGACACCACGAGGCATCGCTGGTTGGCATCCACGCCCGTGGGCACATCCCGCCCGGGGCCGATCACGATGGCATCCCACGCCCCCGACCGGATGTCCATACCCACCTCGGCCCAGTCAACGCCCACGCCCGCATCGCGCGCCTCACGCGCGATGCGCCGCACGAGCGGTGCATCGGCATCGGGGATCGGCAGCACCACCCGCCCCACCCGCGTCCGGGCAAGCAGGTCGATCGCGCCGCCGGCGTGGTCATCCGCGCCATGGCTGATGACCAGCACCCCGATCCCGCTGGCATCCATGCGCTCGAGCGCCCGCACAACCGGAGCGGGCTCGCCCGGGGGCCCGGTATCCACGAGCACATCGATGGCGTTCCCCGATCTCAGGGCCACGGCCGACCCCTGGCCGACGTCGAGCATCCGCACGGCGGGGCCCGCCGGCAGATTCAGGGGCTCGCAACCGGGCAGCAGCGGAGTCAGCAGCCACGCGAGCGCCACGAGGGACACCACCCCCACGACCAGGCGACCGCCCGTGCGCACCACCGCGCGCGGACGCACGGGAGCGGCGGCGTCCGGACCGGCGCCGGGGTGGGCGATGCGGGGCGGCACCCGCCGCAGCCACCACCAGAGCAGCGGCGGGGCGACAGCGAGCATGAGAAGCGGAACCGCCCCCCACGGCGGCACCTCCTGCACGGCGCCGGGAATCGCGGCCGCCACGCCGGCAACCCACAGGATGATGCCGGCCCCGACGGCGGCCACCCAGGCGAGCATCACTCCCAGGGGATGCCACAGCGCGTTGCCTGCCACGCCCAGCATGGCGGCCACCACCACCGGACCCGCCACGGGAACGGCGATCAGGTTCGCGATGAGGCCGACAACCGAGATGCTGCCGAACCCCAGCGCCAGCACGGGCGCGGTGGCCAGGCCCGCGCCGGCGGACTGGGCCATCAGGTCCGCCGCCCGGGCGGGCATCAGCCCGCGCAGCCACTCCCCCACCGGCGGCGCGATCGCGAACAGCCCCGCCACGGCGGCGAACGACAACTGAAGGCCCGGATCGCCGATGGCCAGCGGGTCGAGCGCGAGCATGGCGGCCAGCGCCACGAGGAGGGCGTTCCATGGGGCGCGGCGCCCGCCGCGCAGGTCGGCCGCCACGCCGATGGCGCCCATGATTCCGGCGCGCAGCACCGACGCCCCGCCATCGCAGGCCAGGCAGTAGGCCAGCATCGCCGACCCGGCCATCACCACCCGCCGCGTGCGCGCCACCCCGAGGGCCCCGAGGGCGGCCACCACCCCGATGCCGATCACCGCGACGTTCTGTCCGCTGACCGCCAGCAGGTGCCACAGGCCCGCGTCGCGCATGCTGGTGGAGGCGTCATCCGACAGCCCGTTGCCCCCGCCGAGGGCCATGCCCCGCACCATCGCCTCGCGATCCCCTGACAGGCCCGCCGCCACATTGCGCTGCGCCCACCGCCTTAGCGCATCGCGTGCCCCCGCCGGCCCGCCGCGCCAGCCGACGGGCTGCCAGGCATCCGCGCGCAGCCGCGCCGAGATGCGCTCGCGCCGAAGCCATGCCACCCACCAGTCGGGTGAGCCCGCGTGCGACGCCGGCGACACCGTCCCCGCCACGCGCACCACCTGCCCCACCTGCGGGGGTGCAACGCCTTCGGGCAGCTCGAGCAGAAGGCCCGTTCCTGCGGGCGCGGTGCCCGGGCCGTCCAGGGCCTGCACCTGCACGCGCATGCGCGTGCCGCGGGCGGTGGTGGCGGGGAGCGTGGTGACCGTCACGGTGCCCGCCGCATCGCCGAACCGGTGAACCGGCGGGGGGTCGGTGGCCCGCACGCGCGCAGCCGCCCATGCCCCTCCGCCCAGGAAGGCGGCGGCGCACAGGCACGAAAGCACGGACGCCATGGCCCGCGGCTGCGCCCGGCGCCGCGATGCCCTCGCCGCGACCAGCCCGCCCACGGAGGCCACCACCGCGAGCATCGCCAGCACCGCGGTCGGCACGACGGCCCCCGGCGACAGCCCACGAGCGCCCACGACCAGCCCCACCACCAGCGCCGCCGGCACGGCCAGCGGCAGGTGGCGCATCACGGCGTGAGATGCGGCCGGAGCGCCTCCATGCGCGCCGGGCCGATTCCCGGCACCTCGTCGAGCGCATCCACCGAGGAGAAGCCCCCGTGGGAATCGCGCCACGCGATGATGCGGGCCGCCAGCGCCGGGCCCACCCCATCGAGGGCCTCGAGGTCGGCCGCCGTGGCCGAGGACAGGCTCACCGGTCCGCTGCCCGCACCGGATGCGCCCGCGCCCCCGGCCCCCGCCGTCCCTCCCCCGCCTGCGCCCGCGACGCCCGCACGGGGGCGGGCGGGCACCACCACCTGCTGGCCGTCCGCCAGCGGCGCCGCGAGGTTGAGGTGGGTCAGGTCGGCATCGCGCGTGGGACCCCCGGCCACGCGCACCGCCTGGATGACCCGGGTGTCACCTCCCATGCGGTACACGCCCGGCTTGCGCACCTCGCCGGCCACGTGCACGAGCGTGACCTTCGGGATGTCGGGCCCCCGGCGCACCTCGGCGGAGGATCCACCCGCCGCGCCGGACGCCGATGCCGGGCCGGAGGCAGATGCCGGGCCGGAGCCGGATGCATACGCAGAGGACGACGCGGACGCGGCGGGGTCATCCCCACCCCCCATCGACCGCCACGCCATGACGGCGAGCACGACGGCGATGAGGGCATACATCCAGCCCGACCTGCGCAGCCACGGCATGAGGCGATCCATGGGGCCACCGTATGGCGGCCCGGGTCACGCATGGCGCGCGCCTCGTGACGGGGCACGCGCGGGGGCGTTACTTCCCGCCCACCACCACGTTCACGAGCTTGCCGGGCACCACGATGGTGCGCGTGGGCTCGGCGCCGCCCATGGCCGCCTGCACCTTGGGCAGCGACAGGGCCATCGCGATGAGTGCATCCTCGCCCATGTCGGGCGCCACGTCGGCACGATCGCGCAGCTTGCCGTTCACCTGGAAGACGATCGTGACGCTCTCGGTGACGAGGAACGCCGGATCGGCCTCCGGCCAGGGCTGCTCCCAGAGCCGCTCGCCGCCCATGGCCTCCCAGAGCTCCGACGCGATGTGCGGGGCGAAGGGGAAGATGAGCGACACCGTGGTGCGCGCGGCGTGCCACAGCGCCCTCGCGCCGGCGTCCGACTGCAGCGCGCCGTCCGCGGCATCGCGCGTGGCCTGGTTCACCAGCTCCTGGATGGCGCTGATGGCGGTGTGGAACGAGAAGCGCTCCCCGATGTCCTGGGTCACCTTCTGCACCGTGGCCTCGGCCTTGCGCACGAGCGCGAGGGCCGCCTCGTCTCCCGCGACATCGGAATGCGAGGGCCGTCCCGGGTCGACGTCGCCGGGCAGGCCGCGCACCAGGCGCCACACCCGGTCGAGGAAGCGCCGCTGGCCCTCCACCCCGCTGTCGCTCCACTCGGCGTCGTCGGCCGCGGGGCCCATGAACAGGATGTAGAGCCTGAGGGTGTCGGCGCCGAAGCGCTGGATGATCTCGTCGGGGGGCACCACGTTGCCGCGGCTCTTGCTCATCTTCGCGCCCTGGTGGTGGATCATCCCCTGCGTGAAGAGGCGCGCGAACGGCTCGCGCGTGCCCACCAGGCCGAGGTCGTACATGACCTTGGTGAAGAAGCGGGCGTAGAGCAGATGGAGGATCGCGTGCTCCACGCCGCCGATGTACTGGTCGACCGGCAGCCAGTAGTCGGCGATGTCGCGATCGAAGGGCCCGCCCGTGAAGTGCGGCGCCGTGTAGCGCAGGAAGTACCACGACGAGTCGACGAAGGTGTCCATGGTGTCGGTCTCGCGCCGGGCGGGACCCCCGCACGAGGGGCACGTGGTGGCCAGCCACTCCTCGGCCGCGGCCAGCGGGCTCTGGCCCTGCGGCGCGTATTCCTCGACGTGCGGCAGCAGCACCGGAAGCTGGTCGTCGGGCACGGCGACCACGCCGCAGGAGTCGCAGTTGACCACCGGGATCGGCGCGCCCCAGTACCTCTGGCGCGAGATGAGCCAGTCACGCAGGCGGTAGCCCACCGTGGCGTCGCCCTGGCCGCGGGCCGCGAGTTCCTCGCAGATGGCCCGCTTGGCCTGGTCCACCTCCATGCCGTCAAGCGGCCCGGAGTTCACCAGCTGCCCGGGACCGGTCCAGGCCTCGTCAAGCGGCGCATCGGCCGGCGTGCCATCGGGGGCGATCACGCGCCGCACGGGCAGGTCGTGGGCCCTGGCAAAGGCGAAGTCGCGCTCGTCGTGCCCCGGCACCGCCATGATGGCGCCCGTGCCGTAGTCCATCAGCACGTAGTCGGCCACCCACACGGGGATCTCCTCGCCGTTCACGGGGTTCACCACGTGCCGGCCGGTGAACACGCCGGTCTTGGGACGCTCCGCCGCGCTGCGCTCCGCCACCGCGGTGCGCGCGGCGGTGCCCACGTAGGCGGTCACGTCGGCCTGCTCCGCACGCCCATCGACGAGGCGCGGCACCAGCGGGTGCTCAGGCGCCATGAGGAAGAACGTCGCGCCGTAGAGGGTGTCGGGTCGCGTGGTGAACACGGGGATGACCGTGTCGGGGTCATCGGCCACCCGGAACTCCACCCGCGCGCCCACCGACCGCCCGATCCAGTTGCGCTGCATGGTGAGCACGCGGTCGGGCCAGTCCTCGAGCAGGTCCATGTCGTCCAGCAGCGCCTGCGCGTAGTCGGTGATGCGCAGGAACCACTGCGGCAGCTGCCGCAGCTCCACCGGGCTCTTGCACCGCTCGCAGAGGCCATCCACCACCTGCTCGTTGGCCAGCACGGTCTGGTCCTGCGGGCACCAGTTCACGGCGGCCTCGCGGCGCTCCACCAGGCCCTTCTCGAGGAACCTCAGGAAGATCCACTGCGTCCAGCGGTAGTACTCCGGGTCGGCCGTGGAGATCTCGGTGTCCCAGTCGATCGAGAACCCGAGGCGCCGCAGCTGCGCCCGGATGCTGGCGATGTTGCGCGCCGTGACCTCTGCCGGCGGCTCGCCGGTGCGGATGGCCGCGTTCTCGGCCGGGAGGCCGAAGGCGTCATAGCCCATGGGATGGAACACCACGTGGCCGGTGCGGCGGCGGAAGTGCGCCACCACGTCGCCCATCGTGTAGTTCTTGACGTGCCCCATGTGGATCTCGCCCGAGGGGTACGGGAGCATCTCGAGCACGTACGCCTTGGGGGCGTCGGGCACGGTGACGGCCTCGCCGTCGCGGGCCACGGGCTCCGCGTGGAATGCCCCGTGGGCGTCCCACGCGGCCTGCCATCGGGCCTCCGTCGCCGCCGGGTCGTAGCGTTCCGGGAGTGCGCTCGGCGGTGCGGTCATCGGCGGGCGACAGTACCAAGTAACGGAGGGGATGACCCCTGACAACGCTCGAGGCCAGGACCGACATCCGCGAGGCAGACGTGGCCGCCGACTTCGACGGCATCCTCGCCGTGTACGCGGCCAACCGCTGGAGCCACGCCCGCGAGCCCGAGCGCCTGCGCATCGCCGTGGAGCGCGCCGACCTGGCGCTCGTGGCCGTGCAGGACGACCAGGTGGTGGGCTTCGTGCGCACCATGAGCGACGGCGCCTTCGCCGTGTACATCGCCGACATCCTGGTGACCCCTGAGGTGCAGCGGCAGGGCATCGGCAGCCAGCTGCTGCAGGCGGTGCTCGACCACTACCCGATGAAGACCTTCCACCACCAGGTGCTCATCGCCGAGCGCGATGCCGACGGCTTCTACCGCCGCATGGGGCTGTCCGCGGTGGGCGCGTTCGGGCTCACGGCTTTCATACGCACGCGCGACAAGCGGTAACGATCGGACCGCTGCGGGGGCCTGTCGCCGAGCACCGGACTAGCGTTCCCGGTACTCCTCAGTTGAGGATGAAGAAATGCGTGGACGTGCAGGCCGTCGGTACCCAAGTTCGACGAGCAGTGGCAAGCCTCGCCGAACAAGGTGGAAAACGTGCCGGAAGGCGTCGTCAAGTGGTTCAACGCCGAGAAGGGCTTCGGCTTCATCACCCCCGATGACGGGGGCAAGGATCTGTTCGTGCACTTCTCGGAGATCCAGGGTTCGGGCTACCGCACCCTCGACGAGGGGCAGCGCGTGAGCTACACGGCCGCTGAGGGTCCCAAGGGTCCCCAGGCGCAGGGCGTGAACGCGATCTGATCCACGGGCGCCCGCACGGGCGCTCGCATGCAGTACCCGACGGGCCCCTCCACGAGGGGCCCGTCGTCGTCCTCGGGCACAATCGCCGCATGGGCACGACCCCGGCGGATGCCGACGACCACTACCGCGCGCGCCGCTGGGCGGCCGCGCGGCGGAAGATGCGCTCCACGATCGCGTGGACCATCGTCGGCCTCGCGGTGTTCGTTCCGCTCTGCGCCTATGCGGCGTCATCCCGCGGCACCGCGTGGACCGTGGGCGGGGGCATCGTGGGCGCGGTCCTCGTGCTCGGCTTCGCCGTGCTCTTCGCATGGCGGGCCGCCGGCCGCAAGGCCACCTCCGAGATCATCCGCGAGTGGGCCGTCGGGCACGGCTGGGCCTACTGGGGGCGCGACATGCCCGCCGAGCCCACGCCGGAGCCCTACGAGGCGCGCTTCGACCTCCAGCAGCTGGCCGACTCATCCTTCCCCGAGGCCACGCCCCTGCTCTGCCGGGGGGACCGCCGGTACGTCACCGATGTGGTGGCCGGACTGGTCGACGGCGTGCCCGTGCGCCTGGCCAACCATTGCTATGAGGACGACTCCTACGGGTCGAAGGGCGAGCGCCACACCACCTACACCTACGACCTCGTGGCCCTGCTGGAGTGCCCGCTGAGGGTCACCCCCATGCGGGTGGTGCGGCGATCGGCCGTGGGGCGGTTGTTCCGCGGCGCCGGAGACGCCATGTCGGGCTGGGGCGGCATGCGCGTGGAGGAGCTCGAGAACGACCTCTTCCGCGAGCGCTACGCGGTGCAGGTGGCCGACGACGCCGACGCGGTGGTGGTGTTCGCGGTGTTCGATCCCGCGGTCCAGGAGCAGATGGCCGAGAAGCGGGTGATCCCCGACATCGACCTCATCGAGGCCCGGGACGGCTGGCTCATGCTCGCCTGGAGCGGGGAGCTCGACGGCGACGAGACGCCGCGGCTCGACACCATGATCAGCGCGGTGCGCTGGGCCATCGCCACTCTGGGCACCGGCGGCCGCGCGGCCCGCTAGGGTCCCGCGCCGTGCCCGCGGCCGCGCGCCCGGGCGGACCACGAGGAGGAACGCGTGTCAGAGGCCGTGGCCGGGATGACCCCGGAGCAGCGCCAGCACAGCCGCCGCTGGGTGATCCTGGCGGTCCTGGGCATCGCCCAGCTCATGGTGGTGCTGGACGCCACCATCGTGAACATCGCGCTGCCATCGGCCCAGGCCGACATCGGCTTCTCCGACTCCAATCGCCAGTGGATCATCACGGCCTACGCCCTGGCGTTCGGCAGCCTCCTGCTGTTCGGCGGCCGCCTCAGCGACGTGCTGGGCCGCAAGTGGGTGTTCTTCTGGGGCCTGATCGGCTTCGCGGTCGCATCCGCCATCGGTGGCCTCGCGCAGGACTTCACGGTGCTCGTCACCGCGCGCGCCCTGCAGGGCATCTTCGGCGCCCTGCTGGCGCCAGCCGCGCTGTCGCTGCTCACCACCATCTTCACCGACGCGAAGGAGCGCGGGAAGGCCTTCGGCATCTATGGGGCCATCGCCGGCGCCGGTGGTGCGCTCGGGCTGCTGCTCGGCGGGATCCTCACCGAGTACCTCTCATGGCGCTGGTGCCTCTGGGTGAACCTCATCCTGGCCGTCCCGGCTGCCATCGGCGCCGTCGTGCTGCTCGTGCACCACGGGCGCAGGAAGGCCAGCCTGGACATCCCCGGCACCGTCACCTCCGTGCTCGGGCTCCTCGCGCTCGTCTACGGGTTCACGCGGGCCGAGGCAGACGGCTGGACCGCCGGCATCACCATCGCGCTGCTCGCCATCGGCGTCGTGCTGCTGGCGGTGTTCGTGATCATCGAGATCCGCTCGAAGGAGCCCATGCTGCCGATGCGGGTGCTCACCGATCGCAACCGCGGTGGCGCCTACCTGGGCCTGGCCCTGGCATCGGCCGGCCTGTTCGGCGTGTTCCTGTTCCTCACCTACTACCTGCAGGCCACCCTCGGCTATTCGCCCATCACCACCGGCCTCGCCTTCCTGCCGATGATCGGCGCGATCATGCTCACCGCCACCACCAGCACCGCGCTCATCCTGCCGCGCACCGGACCACGCCTGCCGGTGACCCTCGGCATGGTGCTGGGCATGGCCGGCCTGCTGCTGTTCACGCAGATCGGCGTGGACACCGCGTACGTCACGCACGTGCTGCCCGGCCTGCTGGTCACCGGGCTCGGACTCGGCCTGGTGTTCGCCTGTTGCTTCGAGGTGGGCACCATGGGCGTGGAGGCCAACGACTCGGGCGTGGCCTCGGCGATGGTCAACACGACCCAGCAGGTGGGCGGGTCCATCGGCACCGCGCTGCTCAGCACGATCTTCGCGAGTGCCGTCACCGGCTTCATCGCGGCGAGCACCGCGCCCGACTCACCTGCGACGCAGGCGGCGGCGCAGGTGGACG
>JAGWYY010000045.1 GCA_018969105.1 Acidobacteriota bacterium
GTGCCGTCGATCTTCCCCTTCTTGAGCAGCTCGCGCATCACCAGGCCGGGGCCGCCGGCGTTGAAGAGGTCGACGGCCACGAAGCGGCCGCCCGGCTTGATGTCCACAACGATCGGCGTGCGCTCGGCGATGGTGTCGAACTCGTCGATGGTGAACGGGATGCCGAACTCACGCGCGATGGCCAGCAGGTGCATGACCGCGTTGGTGGATCCCCCGCTCGCGGCCACCGAGGCCACGGCGTTGTCGATGGCGCGGCGGTCAACGATGTCGGCGGGCGTGATGTTCTCGCGCACGAGGCGCATGATCATCTTCCCGGCCTCCTCGGCCGCCTTGCCCTTGGCGGGGTCGGTGGCGGGGATGCCGTTGAGGTCGCACGGCGAGAGCCCGAGGAACTCGCACACCATGGCCATGGTGTTGGCGGTGAACTGCCCGCCACAGGCGCCCGCGCCCGGGCAGGCGGCGTTCTCGATGGCCAGCAGCTCGTCGTCGTCGATCTTCCCGGCCGCGTGAGCGCCCACGCCCTCGAAGACGTCCTGCACGGTCATGTCGCGGCCCTTGTACACGCCGGCGGCGATCGACCCGTTGTAGAGGACGATGCCGGGGATGCCCAGGCGACCGAGGGCCATCACGGCGCCCGGGATCGTCTTGTCGCAGCCCACGAGGCACACCACGGCGTCGAAGGAGTGGCCGCGGCACACGAGCTCGATGGAGTCGGCGATGACCTCGCGGCTGATGAGCGAGCTCTTCATGCCCTCGGTGCCCATGCTCACGCCGTCGCTCACGCTGACGGTGTTGAACTCCATGGCGGTGCCGCCCGCCTTCTGGATGCCCACCTTCACGTGCTTGGCGAGATCGCGCTGGTTGATGTTGCACGGCATGGTCTCGATCCACGTGGTGGCCACGCCCACGATGGGGCGGGCCAGTGCCTCGTCGTCGAAGCCGATGGCCTTGAGCATCGCGCGCGCCGGGGCGCGGTCGGGACCGTCGGTCATCACCGCGCTCTTGCGCTTGGCCGGGTCGGAGGGCTGCTGGTACGGGTTCGGTGTCGTCATGCGCCGGACTCTAACGGCGACCACCCGGCCAGGGCGCGGGCCAGGAATCCCGCGATCTGGCGCGCAACGTCACCGGCTTCGGCCTGCAGGTAGTGGTCGGCGCCGTGCACCACGGCCAGCTCGCCCCCGCCCACCGAGGCCATCCAGTCGGCGATCACCGCGACGGGCGTGATGTGGTCGTGCTCCGGATGGGCGACGCACACCGGGCGACCTCCCATGTCATCGGGCAGCGACGCGCCCGGGGCCACGGCTGCCACGGCGCGCACGCGGGGGTCCATGGCGCCCACGTGCAGCGCCACCCACGCGCCGAACGAGTAGCCGCAGATGGCCAGCGGGGTGCCCGGCGGCAGGGAGTCCTCCAGCGCGTCGAGCGCCCGCACGGCGTCCATCCATTCGGTGTGGTCGGCCACCGACTCGCCCGCGCTCTCCCCCGCTCCGCGGAAGTCGAACACCAGCGCGGCCATGCGCTCGGCCACCATGGCCCTGCCCAACGCGCGCACCACGTGGCTCTCGCGCGTGCCGCCGTACATGGGGTGCGGATGACACACCACCACCCCGGCCAGCGGCGTGCCGGCATCGGGACGGAGGATCTCGGCGGCCAGCGGCGGTCCGTCGCCGCCGATGGTGACGCGCTCGGAGATCACGCCGGCTCCAGCACCTCGATGTGCAGCACGGTTGCCACGGTCTTGTCGGACGTCTCGATGCTCTCGGGCGACACCACCTCGGCCCAGTCGCCGCGGCAGTCGATGCGCACCACCTGGCCCTCCTCGAGCACGCCCGAGAGCGCCACCGCGAGGTCGCCCTCCACCTCGAAGGTGTTGAGCTCGAGCGGGATCTCGGTGTCGAGGGTGATGAGCAGCAGGCGACCGCGGTAGCGGTCGTCGTCCTCGAACATCATGGCGATCTCGCCGGTGAAGGATCGGAGCTTCGGGGACGTCACGGGTCGGCACTCTATCCTCGTGCCGATGAGCCAGCCGTCCGATCCCCAGCCCGCCGCCGCCGGACCGCGCAGCTACCTGCTGCTCGGCCCGCCGGACATCCTCCACGACCTGCTCAACGACTTCGCCGAGGACGGCTGGGCGTGCTCGGCCGACCGCTGGCAGGCGGTGATCACCCGCCCCGCCGACGACAGCGGCCCCGATCCGGGTGCGTGGCCCGCAGAGGTGTCGCTGCAGGGCATCCGCACCGACGGGCACGAGGCCGCCTGCCGCGAGCACCTCAGCCCACTGGAGTGATGCGCGTCCTTCGGGGCCGCGCTCTGCCCGGCGCCCCTACGAGGTGGTCCGCATCTCCTGCATCTGGGCGATCTCCTTCGACTGCGCCTCGATGATCCGGTTGGCCAGGGCCTTCACGTCGGCGTTCGGCGTGCCGTTCAGCACCATGTCAGCCATCAGCAGTGCGCCGGCGTGGTGCGGGATCATCATCCGCAGGAAGGCCTCGTCGGGATTGGCCGCACCGGTGATGGCATCGGCCGACATTCCGGACATGCCCATCATCGCGGCCATGCCCATGTCGTCCATGTTCATCTCGGGGACGTCCTCCCCGTAGAGCGCCCGGTACAGCGAGCGCATCCGGGAGATCTCCTTGGCCTGGTCGGCGACGATCGCCGTGGCCAGAGCCTTCACCGTGGGCCGGTCGCCGGCCTCGAGCTCGGCCTTCGCCATGTCCACGGCCATCTGGTGGTGCTGCACCATCATGGCGAGGAACGCCTTCTGGTCCATGGCCAGCATGCCGTGGTGGGTCTCGGTGACCCCATCCATCATGGCGGCGGAGCCGTGATCCATCTGCCCGTGGTCCATCTGCTGGGCCATGTCGTGGTCACCGCCGGTGTTGGCGCCGATCGTCCAGCCGATCGCGCCACCCACGAGCAGAATCACCACAGCGCCGATCACGGCCATCCACTTGTTGCTCATGCGGCCTCCGCATCGCCGGACCCTGACGGGATGCACGATAGGCCAGTAGATGTGCCCGGACCGGCGAACGGTCGGTGGCGCAGGGGGTCTTCGCTACGGTTTCGCGTGTTCCGCCTAACCGGGAGCCGGCCCATGACCACCCCTCGCATCGCCCGATCCGCCGCCGTCCTCGTGTGCTGCGCCGCCATGGCGAGCCCCGCCCTGGCCGCGCAGTCGGCCGAGGTGCCATCCCGGCATGTCATCTGCAACAAGGCGCAGACGTGGATCCCGCTGGCGTACGACGGCGGCTGCTACCTGCGCTTCAGCCCGACGATCAGGAAGGCCGTCTACGCCGCATTCGCCTCGGCGGCGAAGTCGGATGCGCAGTGGATCCGCGACCCGCAGGATGTCGTGCCGCTCGTCCCGCAGTGGCAGGCGATGCGGTGCACGCGCGGCGGGAAGGCGAACGGGGTCGCCCTCAATCGCTGGCAGGCGGGCACGTGCACCTGGGACACCGAGGTGTTCGGTCACCGGGGCTACGGCGATCACGCCGACCACGAATGGCAGTGCAGGGTGGTGATGGTGCTCCGCACGAGCATGAACGGGAAGCAGCGCACCCGCGGCGGGAAGCTGTGGATGCAGTGGGACGTCACGGCAACGCCGCTGCAGGACCTCCAACCCAGCTTCGGTACCTACCCGAGGTGCGGCAAGGAGGCCCCTGAGGACACCTGGACCGGCGACATCGAGACCGTGCCTCTTACCTGACCACGCTCCACAGCCCGTCGTCACCGATGGGCTCAACCTTCACCGCGCCGCGCCCCACGGCCCGGATGAGCATCTGGGCGGCGCCCCGCCGGTCGAGCGGCTGCTCGATGTCCGTGCGCATCACCTCGGCCACCTCCTGGGTGGTGAGGCCGAGGGGGAATTCCGCGAGCACGTCCTCCGGCCGCTCCTCGGGCACGCCGCGTCGTGATCCCGAGGGGTCGAGGTTGGCCACGATCACGTCGTAGGCCTCCATCGGCTGGAAGCCCCCGGCCTCGAGCGTCACGCCGCCTGCCTGGAAGATGAGCGATGGCGCCGTGTAGCGCACCGCGCCGTCGGTGTTGGCCGCCTTGCCCTGGAACTCCGTGGGGCTGCCGGCTGCCGTGCGCGCCTCGGCGCGGTCGGCCTGATAGGCCTCCTCCACCTCCGGCGTGTCGATCATGGCCATCACGGCGGGCACGTCCAGTCCGGGCACGCGCTGCAGGGCGGTGGCGATGTTGGCGTCCTCGTCCATGAGGTTGCGCGTGGTGAACCACCCGAACTGCAGGGCCCGGAAGGCCGTGATCTCGTCGCCGGGCGACACCAGCCGCACGGCGTGCAGCGCGCGGCACGCCCGGCCGGTGCCCGTGAGCCGCTCGCGCGGACCCTGGGTGAACGGCATGCCGAACTGCCGGAACATCTCCATGCGGTCGCCCATCATCACCGGGGTGTAGCCGCGCTCCTCGTAGAGCGAGGCATCCTCGGCGAGGCCGATGGTGACCAGCCGCCAGCGAAGTCGCGGGCCGTAGCGCCACTGCAGGGCCGCGAGCGAGGGGGACGCCGAGTAGCCCCACGGGCATCCGGGGTCGGAGATGAAGGTGATGTCGATGTCCATAGCCACGATGCTAGGCGGCGCGGAACGGCTAGCCTGCCCGGGCCATGAGTGAACCTCTCCTGATCTCCGATGGCCGGGCCATGGGCCTGGTCGACGAAAACGCGCGGCTCTGCTGGCTGGTGGCGCCCCGAATCGACCAGCCGACCATCATCAGCGGCCTGGTGGACGAGGAGCGCGGCGGCGGCGTGGAGTTCGTGTACCCCGACTCCACCACCGTGGCCCAGCGCCACCGCGAGGGCACGCTCGTGGTGGAAACCGACCTCGAGGGCCCGTCGGGCACGGTGCGGGTGATCGACGCACTGGCCGTGCCGGCGCGAGGCCCCGTGCAGGCGGCGTGGCCGGGGCTGTTCATCCGCCAGGTGCTGGTGCTCAAGGGCGAGGCCGAGATCGGACTGGTCACGCGGCTGCGCTACGCCTACGGGCGCAACGCCCCGCGCTGGCGCACCGAGGGGCGCAAGATCATCGGCTATGGCCCCGGCCTCACCATCGAGCTCCAGAGCGAGCTGCCGCCGCGCGCCTACGGCGTGGACCTCGGCGCCACCACCCTGCTGAAGGAGGGCGAGCGCCGGCTCATGGCCCTGCGCTGGCAGGACCCCACCAACAAGGGCACCGATCTTCGCCAGACCGTGGAGGAGACCGCGGCGTTCTGGCGCGCCTGGGGATCCACCTGCGATCACGACCCGCGCGCCCTCATGCTGAAGGCGATGATGTACCACCCGACCGGCGCGATGGTGCGCGCGGTCACCACGTCATACGGGGACGGGCCTGCCGCCGACGGCCGGCTGGCCTGGATGGAGGACCAGCAGCGGGCGGCCGACGCGTTCCGCGAGCTGGGCTACCCCGGCGAGGCCGACTACATCGAGCAGTGGATCGCCCGGGCCGGTGACGGCGGGCCCATTCGCGACCTGAGCGGCGGCGAGCCACCGGCCCAGGCCAAGGTGGACGAGATCGACGTGGACATCATGGTGGGGGCTCCCCCGGGCGACGCCCGGGGGAACATCCCCTACCTGCCCGACCTGCTGGGCTGACCCCGGGGCTGCCCCGGGGCCAGACCCGCGGGGTCAGTCGTAGTTCTGGCAGCCCATGGCGTCGACGTACGGGATGAGGTCCTGCCACGCGGGACTGCCCACGAGGTTCCTGAGCGCCTCGCACATCGAGGTGTCCTCGGCCGAGCCACTCTCGAGCAGGTACCAGGTGGTCTTGGCGTCGTTGCCGTAGTAGAGCGCACCGCCGTCGAAGCCGTACTTCGCGCAGCCGGATGCCTTGCTGTTGAACTTGAAGCCGGCCACCCAGGTGTTGCTGGACGACAGCGACACCGAGTAGCACCTGGCCGGGCCCTTCACCTTGGCGGCCTTGAGGATGGCCGCCTTCTGGGCCTTCGTGGGTGCCTTGGGCTTGCTGATGGCGCCGCCCGCCATGGCGGGGCCGGCGGAGATGGCCAGGGCCGCGAGCGGGGCCAGGCCGAGGGCGATCCAGCGCTTGGACATCGGTGTCTCCTCAGGTGGGGATGGGGGTCGGATGGCCCCACGATAGCGCCGCCATCGGTGGGCTACGCTCGCCCGCGTGGACTGGAACATCACCTGGCGCGCCGCGCTGTCGCAGCTGGTCGTGGTGGCCGTGCTCGGCGCGGCCACGGGACTCACGCTCTCGCATGAGTTCTTCGAGTCGTGGGGCTGGGCGATCGGGCCCCTGTCATGGCTGGTGGCCACGCTCATCACCATCGCGGTGTGGAAGCTGCCGTTCTGGCCCACGATCGTCGGCGCCGTGGTGGCCGGGCTCATCAGCCTGGTGGGCGTGGTCACGGGCCTGCACTGGACCGGATCGGTGATCGCCCTCGTGCTGTTCGCGCTCTGGTGCGGCTGGCAGGGACGCCGGCCCCGCCTGCGCCTGGCTGCCTAGCCCCCGCACCGCCGCGCGCTCGCGCCGCCTGGCCTCGCGCCGCCTAGCCCTCGCCGGGCGCGTGGGTGAAGGGCAGCTCGGCGAACCGCGACCAGTCGACCTCGATGAGGTAGAGCGTGCCGTCATCGGTGCGCCAGGGGAAGGGCTCGCCCGTGTACTTCTCCGACAGCCGGTCCATGGTCTCCAGCGCCACCGCGCCGGTGCGGGTCTCCACCACGTGCCCGCGGATCTGCGCAGTGCGGTAGGGGTCGTCGTGGTCGGTGATGGAGATGGCCACGCGGCCGTCCGCCGCGAGGTTGCGCGCCTTGCGCGAATCGGGGGAGCCCGTGAAGATGATCACGCGATCGCCCTCCACCCCACCCCACATGGCCACCGAATGCGGCGCGCCATCGGGCATGAGCGTGGCCACATGCACGTAGTTGGGGCCCTCGAGCAGGGCGCGCACGCGATCATCCACCGGAGGCCTCCTGCAGGTTCGCCTGCGCCGAGTTCGCCAGCAGCGCCCCCGCGGCGGCATACCAGAGCTCGTTCAGCGCGATGGTGCCCGCGGCCGGGCCCGTGGGCGTGCCGGCGAACGCGGCGTACACGGCGTCGGCCCACTGACGCTGCCACAGCGCATAGCTGAGGTTCACGCCCTTGGGCTGCAGGGCCGAGGCCACCCAGCGCACGGTCTCGGACGACTGCTGCACCGAGCTCGCCAGCAGCGTCGGCGCGGTGATCGCCGATGGATCCTCACCCAGGCCGAAGCCCTGCAGGCCGAAGCTCGCCCCGCTCACCACCGATGCCCCGAGCACGTAATAGGTGGTTGCGCCCGCCGCCTGCACGATCTCGTCCTGCAGCGCATCGTCGCCCGAGGGGATGGCCGCCGCGATTTCCGAGCTGGCCCGGAGCACCGGCACGATGTCGTTGGGGCTTCCCTTGGCATCGAGCGATCCATAGGCCACGGTCACGTAGTAGTCGCGGTTGGCGTCTCCGGCGCGCCGGAGGAAGTTGGAGTAGCCCGAGAGGAATGCCGCGGTGCGCTCCGGAGTACCCTGTGCGCCACCGTGGGAGGCGCGCACCACGGCCACGGCGTCCGGGCCGAATCGCCGCAGCGATGCCTCGATGTCGCCGATCACCGCGGCGGCGCGCTCGAGGGCCGGGCCGTTCCAGGTGCTGCCGGGGCCGAGCTCGGCGATGAACGCCTTGAGTACCGCCTGCGAGTAGGCGTACCAGCCGAGCGCCATGGGAAGCGCGAGCTGCTGGCCCTGCGTGAGGCCGTTGGGGTCGGACTGCGCCTGCATCTCGCGATCGGCCACGGCCAGCAGGGTCTTCGACTCATCGAGCAGCGCCGCGCGCGCCACGGCCACGCCGCGCGCGCGGGCCAGCGCGCGGCTGGCGCCCGCGGCGAGGGCCCGCTTCACCTCGTAGGTGGCGTGCACGCAGAGGCCGTATGCCAGGGCGGTGCGCCCGGCGGCCAGGGCATCCTCGGCCGCGGCCACGTCGGGCGCGATCGTCGCGCGCTCCTGCGCCGTGAGCAGGTTGTCGCCGGCGTCGAACTCACGCCGCAGCGCCGCCACCGCCCGGCGCGTGGTGCGCTGCGCCACCTGCTGCGCCTGCGGGGTGATGACGGGCTTCGCCTTCGGCGGCGGAATCACCGTGGTGCTGGTGAACGCCGCATAGGCCTCGGCCACGCTGCGCACCACGCGTACCTCGATGCCCAGCGACCTGCCGAGCGCGGGCAGGCTCACGTCCTTCCCCGACTGCGGATCGAACTCCGTGCGGTTGCCCCAGGGCACGAGCACCAGTTCGTAGCCCGCCTTCTTCGCGGCGCGCACCTTGGCGGGCACCTGCGCCACCGTGCCCACCGTGCCGTCGGGGCTGATGGTGCCGGTCATTGCCACCTTGGGCTTCGCCGGCGCGCCGGTGATGGCCGCCATGGTGCCGACGGTGAGGGCCGCGCCGCCCGACGGGCCGTCGATGGCCCCGGTGATGTCGTAGCGCAGGTCCACGGCCGACTGGTCTGCGCCGGCGAGCAGCGTGCCCACCGCGGCGGCGCTGGCCGTGGCCGCCAGCCACTGCGGACCGGCCTTCTTCGCCTTGATGTCCTCGAGGTTCATGGTGAACCCGGGGTCCCCCTCGGTGCCCACCGCGATGGTGGCGGGCTCGATGCCCGCGGCGGGCGTCCCATCGGGGTTGCTGCCGGCCCAGAGCACCGGGAACGTGATCTCCCGCGAGGGGATCACCGTGGTAGAGGACGATCCGCACCCCACGCCCAGCGCCGCGGCGACAGCGATGCAGGCGGATGACGCGATGAGGGCGCGACTGCGCACGCCCCGAGTGTAGCCACAGGGGTGCCTGTAGATTCCGGCCATGCGCGCTCCCCGGCCATGCCCCATCCCCCGCGGTCGCGCGCGGGGGATCGGCACGGCGGCGGGCCTCGCCCTCCTGACCACGGGCGCCGCCCTCGCAGGCGTGGGCTGCGGCGGCGCGGCGCAGGAGACCGGATTGTGGTGGCAGGTTCCGCCCACCTCCATCACCTTCCCCGTGCCGTGGGCCGGCGTCGAGCCCGGCGGCAAGCCCGTGGAGGGCATCGAGCCCGCCGGCATCTCGGTGAAGGCCACCCAGGAGCCGTCGTTCACGGTGAGCCTCGAGAGCATCAAGGCGAAGGGGGCCGGTCCGCAGTGGCAGGCGTCCACCGCGGCCGCGGCCACCGTGGCCACGCTCTTCACAGGGGCTGATCCGTCCGCCCTGAGCATCGCCTACGACATCACCGGGCCCATTGACGGCCCATCGGGTGGCGCGGCGCTGACGCTCGGCACGATCGCCGCCATCCGTGGCGACGCGGTGCGGCCACGCGTGCTGATGACCGGCACCATCGCGCCGGACGGCACCGTGGGCAAGGTGGGCCTGGTTCCGCAGAAGGTGCGCGCGGCGGCCCGCGAGGGCTACCGCCTCTTCCTCATCCCCGTCGGCACCGAGGTGGCCCTCGACGGAGCCTCGGGGAAGCTGGTGGACACCGTCGCGCTCGGGCGCAGGCTCGGAGTGACCGTGCGCCCCGTGCGCGACATCAACGAGGCGTACCCGCAGTTCACGGGGAAGACCATCGCGCCGCCCGTGGCGCGACCGGCCGTGCTGGCACCCGCGTCGGCCGCCGTGGCCGTGGCCACCACCCGGCGCGCGCTGGCCGCCGCCCGGGCCGACCTGCGGCGCAACGCGGCGTTCGTGCCCGCCGCCACGCGCGCGGCGGTGGGCGCCGAGCTCGACGCCGCCCAGGCCGCCGTGCGCGCGGGCGATGTCGGGCAGGCATACGGGCGCGTGGTGGACGCCACGTACCGCATCGGGCGCAGCAGCGCGCGCACCCGGGTGAAGCAGATGGCGGCAGCAAAGGGCATCGTCGCCACGCGGCAGGCGATCGCCGAGGACGTCGCGGCCCTCCTCGCGAGGGCCGATGCCCTCGTCGCGGCCCAGTCGGATCCCTCGGGCATGCGCGTGGAGCAGTGGCTCTCGCTGCCATCGGCGATGGGCTGGGCCGTATACGCGCAGGGCGTACTGCAGTCGATCAACGAAGCGCTGCAGAAGCCACCGACGATTCCCGACGAGGCGGCGCGGCTCGTGCGGCTGGCCGACATCGCGGCGGTGGCCGAGGACCAGCGGGCGTCCATCGAGCGCTTCGGCCCTGACGCCGTGGCCATGGTGAAGGCGGCGGCATCGCGCACCGAGGTGCCCGAGGACCAGGCCGCGGAGTTCCTCGACGGCTACAGCACATTCCTCTCGCGCGCGGGCGGCGACAGCCGGCGGCTGTACGAGACCCAGCCCGGTGCCGCGGGCGCATCGGCGCAGGCCCCTGACGCCACCGACGTCTACCCCGTGCTGGTCGCCCTCTCCGACGAGGCGGAGGCGGCTGCCCAGAGCGCGGGGTCGCTGCGCGAGGCCATCACGATGTCGGCCTACGCCACCACCTACTACGTGCTCGGCACGACCCTGGTGAGCGGCAGCGCATACGGCCTCACCGGCTTCGGCCTGGGCGAGGAGGCCGGGCGGGCCTACGAACCGGCCCTGCTGCGAAACGCGGTGGAATCGGGCGAGGAGCTCATCGCCGAGTGGACCGCCTTCCTGCAGTGGAACGGCCAGAACATGGGCTACCCCGTGTGGCAGCGCGACTGGTCACGGGGCATCTACCGGGCGCTCAAGGGCACCGGCCGCGAGGAGTCGGGCGCCACCATCGCGCTGAACGAGGTCTGGTACGCGGTGATGAACAACCTCGTCGTGCGCTCGGCCAGCCTGCACCTGGGATAGGCCCCGCCGGGCTAGGCGCCCACCGACTCCCAGGCGGCCCACACGACCGCGCGCAGGTCGCGGGCGGCCGCCGCCGGATCATCGGCGTAGATCACCGAGCGGCTGGCCGACACCAGCGCACCGGCGATGTGGCCCCCGAACGCCGGGCCGAGGCGCGCGGGGTCTCCTCCCTGCGCCCCCACGCCCGGCAGCAGGAAGGGCTGGTCGGGCATGAGCTCGCGCAGGCGGTCGATGCGCTCGGGCACAGTGGCGCCCACCACTGCGCCGATGGACGACAGGCCATCCTCGCGCGGCGGCACCTGCGCGCCCCACTCCCGCACACGGTCGGCCACGGCCTCGTGCCAGGGGCGGCCGTCGGCCAGGGGGAGGTCCTCCAGCTCTGCGGCGCCGGGGTTGGACGTGCGCACCAGCACGAACAGGCCGGTGCCCGTGGTGGCGGCGGCGTCGAGGAAGGGCTGCACGGCGTCGGTTCCCAGCATGGGGTTCACCGTGAGAGCGTCGATGGGCGGGCGCAGGAAGGCCGCGGCGTAGTGGCGGGCGGTGGCGTCCACGTCACCGCGCTTGCCGTCGGCGATCACCAGCAGGCCGGCATCGGCCGCTGCCTGGGCGACCTCCTCGAACGCCTGCCAGCCCGCGGCGCCGAAGCGCTCGAAGCAGGCCATCTGGGGCTTGGCCGCCACGCAGTGGGGCGCGGCCTGCTCGATGACGCGCAGGCAGAAGTCGCGGGCGCCGATGGCGCCGCCATCCACGCGGGCGGGGTCGGGGTCGAGCCCCAGCACCACCTGGCTCTGGCGGGCCTCCACCTGGGACGTGAGGCGCTGGCTGAAAGGCTGCGGGGTCAGGTGATCACCGCCGTGACGATCGGGATGGTGACGAGCGAGAGCACCGTGGTGACGGCCACGCACGCCGCGAGCAGGTTGACGGGCAGACGGTAGTGCGCGCCCATGACGAGGGCCATCATGCCGCTGGGCATGGCGCCCATCACGATGATGGTGTCGAGCTGGTTGCCGCGGAATCCGAAGAGGTAGGCGATGCCGAAGGCCACGAGCGGCATGAGCGCCAGCTTGAGCAGCGACACCCCCGCGATGGTGCGCCAGTTCTCGGCGATGCCCGACCAGTCGAGCACCAGCCCGGCGTAGAGCATGACCACCGGGAACAGCGCGGCGGCGAGGTAGTTCACCGGCACCTGCAGCCAGTCCCAGAGGGTGTGCACGCCGGCGAGGTTGAGGATGAGGCCGGTGATGAGCATCCACATCGGCGGCAGCAGCAGGCCCTTCATCGACTGCCGGATGCTCACGGCGTCCTCCACCTCGCCGCGGCCGAACCATGCGGCCACGACGGGGTTGAAGGTCCAGATGAGGATTCCCGTGCCGATGGCGTCGTACATCACGGCGACGGTGAGCGAGAACTCACCGCCCGATGCGGCGATGAGCGGCAGCCCGAAGAAGCCCGTGTTGGCCACGCCGATCATGAGGATCACCCCGCCCGTGGCGGCGCGGCCGAGGCGCATCATGCGGGCGAACATCAGGGCGAAGGGCGTCATCACGGCGGTCACCGCGTAGGCCACGAAGGGCACGAGGATGAGCCCCCAGTCGAGCTTCGCGCCGATCATGATGTCCAGCACGAGGGCAGG
The DNA here is from genome assembly GCA_018969105.1 of Acidobacteriota bacterium. Taxonomy (GTDB): domain Bacteria; phylum Actinomycetota; class Thermoleophilia; order Miltoncostaeales; family Miltoncostaeaceae; genus SYFI01. Next base: position 12,391 of record JAGWYY010000045.1, read on the forward strand.
CAGCAGCACGTAGAGCGTGGCCTGCACGAGGATCGGCGCCTGCTCGCGCTTCATCACGCCGAGCTGCCTGAGCAGCACGCCGATCCCGATGATGATCAGCGCCGAGAGGGCGGCGAGGGTCACGGGATGGAGCGTCCCACCATGTACACGGCGCCGGCAGCCAGCAGGTTGGGCCGGCGGCGGCGCACGTCGCTCACCGGCCGACCGCGCTCGTCGAGCAGCACCCGGCGGATGGTGCGGAGGTCCTCATGCGCGAGCAGGGTCTCGAAGTCGCGGATGGTGCAGAGGTGGATGTTGGGGGTGTCGTACCAGTGGTACGGCAGCGACCGGCTGGCCGGCATGCGCCCGCGCGCGGCCAACGACCAGCGCAGGCGCCAGTGCCCGAAGTTGGGGAACGACACGATGCCCACCTTGCCCACGCGCATCATCTCGTGCAGCACCAGGGCCGGGCGGTGCGTGGCCTGGAGGGTCTGCGAGAGGATCACCACGTCGTAGGCGTCGTCCTCGACGTCGCTGAGCCCTTGGTCGATGTCGGCCACCATCACGGGCACCCCGCGCGCCACGCAGGCGTGGAACCCCTCGTCCGAGATCTCCACGCCGGTGCCGTCGCAGCCCCGCTCGTTGATGAGGTGCGCGAGCAGCGCCCCATCGCCGCACCCGAGGTCGAGCACGCGCCGGCCGTCATGCACCATGGCGGCAACCACGTCGAGGTCGGGGCGAAGGGCCATGGCCCGTGAGGGTACCGGGGACGGTCACTGCGAGGGGACTGCCCCCCGTGCGCCCCCGCGCTAGATGCCCAGGTCGTCCGCGGTCCGGTCGAGGAACGCCTCGACGGTGCGGTGGTACTCCGGGATCTCCAGCAGGAACGAGTCGTGGCCCCAGGGGCTCTCGATCTCGCGCGAGGTGACGGGCACCCGCCACGACTGCAGCTGGCGCACGATCTCGCGCGAGTGGTCGGTGTCGAAGCGCCAGTCGGAGTCGAACGAGATGACGAGGAACTTCGTGGTGGTGCCCTCGAGGCTCGCGCCCACCGCCGCGGGGTCGGCGAAGGCGTCGAAGTAGTCCATCACCCGGGTCATGTAGAGGTAGGTGTTGGCGTCGAAGCGCTTGAGGAACGACTCGCCCTGGTGCTGCAGGTACGACTCCACCTGGAAGTCCACCGAGAAGTCGAAGCGGGGGGCGTCGCCGTGCTGCAGGCGGCGCCCGAACTTCTCGCGCATGGACTCCTCGGACAGATAGGTGATGTGGGCCATCATCCGGGCGATCGAGAGGCCGGTGTCCGGCGCGCGCCCCGTGCCGTAGTAGTCACCGCCCTGGAAGTCGGGGTCGCGCATGATGGCCTCGCGCGCCACCGCGCTGAAGGCGATGTTCTGCGCCGAGAGGCGCGACGACGAGCAGATGACCAGCGCGGCGCTGATCTCGTGCGGGTGGTCGATGACCCACTGCAGCACCTGCATGCCGCCGAGCGACCCGCCGATCGCTCCCGCCAGGTGGTCGATGCCCAGGTGCGCCAGCAGCGCCCGGTGCACCGTGACCAGGTCGCGCACGGTGAACAGCGGGAACGACAGCCCGTAGGGACGCCCCGTCGAGGGATCCTCCGACGACG
>JAGWYY010000046.1 GCA_018969105.1 Acidobacteriota bacterium
CCGGAGGGCCTCGTGAGCACCGCCACATCACCCGCCCCGCTGCGCGTGCGCATCGCCGGCTGCCGGCCGGCGTTCCTTCCCCGCGCGCGCTGGGTGCTGGAGACCCTCGCCGAGGGCCTCGGGCGCCGGGCGGAGTTCGAGGATCGCGACGGCGACGAGGCCATCACCTACGCGCCCGCGCCTCCGGCCGAGGGCGCGTGGATCCCCCTGCAGGACGACGTCCAGGCGTTCTTCGAGGGGCAGGAGGCCTTCCCGGGCGAGGCCGTGCACCCGTGCGCCGGGCTCACCCTGCTCTTCCCCCCATGCGCGCCCGACGAGCCGATCCCCGGCGACATCGTGGCGTCGGCCTTCTACCTGCTGGCCCGCTGGGATGAGTATCGCGTGGCCGACCGCGACCGCTTCGGCCGGCTTCCCTTCGCGCGCAGCGCGTTCACCGCCATCGCCGGGCTCGACATCGAGGACCCCGCGGTGGAGGGATACCTGGCCGCGCTGCGCACCGTGCTCGGCATGCCGGCGCCGTCGGGCTGGACGGTGTTCCTCACGCACGACATCGACCGCATCCGCAGGCGCACGCCGCGCGGCATCGCACGCGCGGTGAAGCGCCGCCGCCACCATGCCGTGCGCGACCTCGCCGGGCACGACCCCTGGGACAACGTGCCCGACCTCCTCGAGACCACCTGGCGGCGCGGGCTGCGCGCCACGGTGTTCCTCATCGGACGCAACCGGCACCGCCTCGACGGCACCCCCCGGCGCACCTACGAGCGCGAGCGCCGCAACCTGGCGGCCGCGGTGCACGCGGCGGGGTCGGAGGTGGCGCTGCACGGTGCCTTCGCCTCGTCGGAGTCGGAGCAGGAACTGCAGGAGGAGGTCGCCGTGCTTCGCAGCGAGGCGGGCGACATCCGTGGCGTGCGCTTCCACTACCTGAGGTTCCGGTACCACGACACGCCGCTGCGCGTGGAGCGTGCCGGACTGGAGTACGACGCCAGCCTGGGCTTCAGCGAGAGGCCGGGCTTCGCCGCGGGCTACGCGCGTCCGTTCCGGCCCTGGATCGTGGGCGAGGAGCGCGCGGCGCGCATCACCCTGGTTCCCCTCGCCGTGATGGACACCACGCTGCACTCGCACCTCGGGCTCTCCGCGCACGACGCCCGCGAGCGCGCCCTGCGCGTGCTCGATGCCGTGCAGCGATGCGGTGGTGCGGCGGCCCTGCTGTGGCACAACACCTACCTGGCCGACGAGCGCGCCCCGGGCTACGACCGCCTGTGGGAGGACCTGCTCGACGACCTGGCCGACCGCGGCGCCGCGATGGGCCCCATCGCCGCACCCGACCGGCCGGCGGGCGCCCGGCTCGACGGCCGCCGCATCGTGCACCTCACCACCGTTCACACGCCGCGTGACGTGCGCATCTTCCACAAGGAGGTGCGGGCCCTCACCGCGGCGGGAGCGCAGGCCTCCGTGCTGGCCCCCGCGCAGCCGGTGCGCCGGGCCGACCGCGCCCGCGCCGGCTGGCAGCTGGCGCGCCGTGCCCGGGACATCGACGCCGACGCCTACCACGTGCACGACCCCGAGCTGCTCCTGCAGGCGCTGTGGCTGCAGCGCACCACCGGTCGGCCGGTGATCTACGACGCCCACGAGTACCTGGGCGAGACCACCCGCACCAAGCGATGGATCCCCCGGCCGCTCAGGCGGCCTGTGGCCTTCGTCGCCGCGCGCGCCGAGCGCGAGGCAGGCCGCCGGCTCGACGGCGTGGTGACCGCCAACGAGGACCTCGCCGCGAGGTTCGCCGCGGCCGGCTGCCGGTCGGTGAGCGTGGCCAACGGGCCGTTCGCGTCCGAGTTCGCCGAATCGGGGGAGCCCGAGGGCGGGATGGTGCTCTACGTGGGCGGCCTCGGGCCCTTGCGCGGCCTGCCCCTGATGCTGGAGGCCTTCCCGCAGGTGGACGTGCCCGGGGCGCGACTGGTGCTGGCCGGGCCCGGCGAGGTGGGCGACCTGCCGCCCGGCGTGGAGCACATCGGCGTGGTGGACCACTCCGAGGTGCCGGGCCTGCTCGAGCGGGCCTCGGTGGCGTGGATCCCCCTACGCCGTCACGGCAACTACGACCGGGCCGTGCCCACCAAGCTCGTGGAGGCCATGGCCATGGCCCGGCCCGTGGTGGCCAGCGACCTGCCGCGCATGGCGGCCATCGTGCGCGCCACCGGATGCGGCATCGTGGTGCCCGCAGACGACCCGGCCGCGCACGCCGAGGCCATCCGCCGCCTGCTGGACGATCCCGCACTGGCGCGCGAGATGGGCCAGGCCGGCCGCCGGGCATTCCTCGACGGCCTGTCGTTCGAGCACGAGGCCGACGCGCTCACGTCGTTCTACGCGGAGGTGCTCGGCTGATGGCGCGGGTGCTCTACGTGTCGCAGTACTTCGTGAGCGGCGACGAGCCCGGCGGCGTGCGCCACTGGCAGCACTGCCGGGCGCTCGCGCGGGAGGGGCACGACGTCACGGTGGTCACGTCATACGTGCAGCACAAGGGCCGAACGATCCCCGAGGAGTACCGCGGCAAGCGCATCGTGGCGTCGGAGGAGGACGGCCTGCGCGTGGTGCGCACCTATGCCACCCCGGGCTACGGCGGCGACCGTCGCTCGCGGATGTCGAACTACGCCACCTTCACCCTGTGGTCGGCCCTTGCCGAGATGCGCGTGCCCCGCCCCGACGTCGTCGTGGCGTCGTCGCCCCAGCTGCCCGCGGCGGCCGCGGCGGCCGGCGTGGCCCAGGCCCGCCGGTCGCGGTTCATGCTGGAGGTGCGTGACCTCATGCCCGAGTCGGCGGTGGTGATGGGCATGTTCACCAACCCGCGCATCATCAAGGCCCTCACGCGCATGGAGCACTACTGCTATCGCCGCGCCGATCGCATCGTGGCCCTCACCGAGGGAATCCGGCAGGGGGTCATCGGATCGGGCGTGGTGGCCGCCGGCAAGGTGAGCCTCATCACCAACGGCATCGACCTCGACGTGCTCCCCGCGTCGCCGGAGCCGGCCCGGCTGCCGGTGCCCGACGATGCCTTCGTCGCGATGTTCGTGGGCGCGCACGGGGCGTACTCGTCGCTCGAGACCGTCGTGGAGGCCGCCGGGCTCCTGCGCGACGACCCCTCCATTCGCGTGGTGCTGGTGGGCACGGGCGACCGCAAGGAGGCCCTGCAGCAGCAGGCGCAGGAGATGGGCCTGGGGAACATGGTGTTCGATGGACCGGTGCCCAAGCGCGAGGTGCCGGCATACCTCGGGCGCGCCGACCTCTGCCTGCTGCCCTACCGCGACCATCCGCTGTTCACGGGGGCGCTGCCCAACAAGGTGTTCGACTACATGGCGGCCGGGCGGCCGATCCTCGCGGCTGCGCCCACGGGTGAGCTGACCGGCATGATCGAGCGCGCAGGCTGCGGATGGAGCGTGCCGCCGCAGGATCCCGCCGCCATGGCCGCGGCCATCCGCGCCGCGGCCGCCGACCGCGCCGGCTCGGCCGCACGTGGCGCCGCCGGCCGCGAATACGCCCTCGAGCACTTCGATCGCGCCCGCCTGGCCGCCCGCTTCGTGGCCCTCGTGGACGAGCTCGCGGCGGGGGCCCGCTGATGCCCCGCGCCACCGCCCTCCGCTACCGTGGTGCGGACGTGCAGGGAACCGTGCCCCAAACCGCCGTGGGCGGCAGCGCCAAGCGCGCCTTCGACCTGGCCGTGGCGATCCCCGCCACCATCCTCCTGGCACCCGTGATGGCCGGCCTGGCCGCGTGGGTGCGCATCGACTCGCCCGGGCCGGCGATCTTCCGCCAGCGCCGCGTGGGCGCGTTCGGCCGGCCCTTCACGTGCTTCAAGTTCCGCTCGATGGTGGACGGCGCCGAGAGCAAGGGGTCGGGCCTCAAGGTGATGGCCGAGGACGACCGCATCACCCGCGCCGGCCGCGTGCTGAGGCGGCTGTCCATCGACGAGCTGCCCCAGCTCATCAACGTGATCCGGGGCGAGATGAGCATCGTGGGCCCCCGGCCCACCGTGCCCTCGCAGGTGGCCCACTACACCGACGAGCAGCGACGTCGCCTTCTGGCCAAGCCCGGCATCACCGGAATGGCGCAGGTGCGCGGGCGGGCGGCCATCCCGTGGTCGGAGCGCATCGCGCTCGACCTCGGATACGTGGACGACTGGAGCCTGGGCCTCGACCTGCGGATACTCGCCGAGACCGTGCGCGTGGTGGTGCGCGGCGAGGGCCAGTACCGCGGCGAGCAGGGCGGGTTCGACCTCACGCGGGGCGCCGATGGCTGACCGCCCCTCGGTGCTACTCACCTGCTCGGGCCAGCGCGTGGACATCGTGCGCGCGTTCCGCGACGCCCTCACGCGGCGTGGCGAGGGCGGCCGCGTGGTGGTGAGCGACCTCGACCCGCTATCGCCCTCGCTGGTGAGCGCCGACCTCGTGGTGGAGCTTCCCGCCGTGGACGACCCCGGCTACGGCGATGCCGTGGCCGAGGTGGTGGCCCGCGAGGGCATCGGCGCCGTGCTGCCGCTCACCGACCTCGACCCGGTGGTGCTCGCGCAGGCGAAGCCGCAGGTGGCCGCAGCCGGAGGCACGGTGTTCCTGCCCGCGCCCGAGGTGGCCGCCGCATGCCAGGACAAGTGGCTGTGCCACGAGGCCCTCGGCGCCGCCGGCCTGCCCTCGCCGCCCACGTGGCCCACCGAGGGCACCGATCGCGACGCCCTGCCCTACCCGATGATGATCAAGCCGCGCATCGGGTTCGCCGGGCGGTGGATCCACCGCTGCGACGACCGCGACGAGCTCGAGTTCTTCCTCGCGCGCACGCCGGTGGCCAGCGTGCTGCAGCAGGCGCTGCCCGGCGAGGAGTTCAGCATCGACTGCCTCGGTTCGCTGGAGGGAGAGGCCATCGGCGCCATCCCGCGCGCCATGTACCAGAGCAAGGGCGGCGAGCAGATCAAGGGCGAGACCCTCGACGACCCGCAGTTGGTCGACCTCGCGGCCGCCGTCATCGGCGGACTCGGCCTGATCGGGCCCTGCACGATCCAGTGCTTCAGGGAGGACGGCCGCATCCTGGGAGTCACCGACATCAACACGCGCTTCGGGGGCGGGTTCCCCCTGCCCCTGGCCGCAGGCGGCGACTACCCCTTCCTCATCCTCGCCATGGCCGCCGGGGAGGACGTCGCGCCCCGACTGGGAACACACAGGGCGGGCGTGGTGATGACACGCTTCCTGTCGGAGCACGTGCTCGTGCGCGACGGGGACCGACTGCGGGCCATGGATGGCCGCGAGGAGGCGATGAGCGGTGGCGTCTGATCGCGAGATCACACTCGGCAACGTCTGGAGCGCCATCTGGCGCGGCAAGTGGATCGTGGTGGGCGTCACCGTGGTGGCCGCCCTCGTGGCCTTCGCGCTCACCTTCACCCAGGACACCACCTACACGGCCACGTCGAAGGTGTACCTGGGCCAGGCCACCACGATGATGGGCAACCTGGCGTCCACTCCCGGCACCAACCCCCTCACCGCCGCCACCGTGCTGCAGGGCGACCGCGTGGTGGGGGCCGTGGCGAAGGCCACCGGCCTCACGCCGTCCACGGTGCGGTCGCGCACCGACATCTCGGTGCCGCGCGCTCCGGGAACGGTCACCACCAGCCAGCCCGCCATCGCGAGCATCGCCGCCAGCATGGCCACGCGTGACGAGGCCATCCGCCTGGCCAACGCCTATGCGGAGGCCACGCTCACCAGCGCGAGCACCGGATACGAGGCCGTGAGCACCACGCTGCGCACGCAGGTGCGCCGCATGCGCGCCGAGGAGATCCGCCTGCAGGCGATCGCCGGTCGCTCGGCCGATGGGTCCACCCTCACCCAGCTGGCCGACCTGCGCGAGGCCCTCACCAACTCCGAGCTCCAGCTCGCCCGGGCGCAGCAGATCGAGGCCCCGTACATCGTCACGCTCGCAAAGAGCGCGTCGTCGTCGTCGAGCACCTCCAACCGCGTGCGCGCCGCCATCATCGGCGCCATCATCGGCCTCCTCATCGGCATCGTCATCGCCCTGGCCACGAGCGGCGGCATCCGGCGCGAGGCCGGGCCCGCCTAGCCGGGCCGGGCCGTGGCGATGCTCCCCCGGTCGGAGCGCGCGCTCGCCTGGACCATCTCGGTGGTCCTCGGGCTGATCGCGCTCGCCCTAATCGGGTACGTGTTCGTGACCGGGGGCCTCGACGACGGCGACCAGCTCGGCACGTCGCAGGGCTTCGAGGCGTCGGCGCGGCCATCGGGCGAGCTCGGCAGCGACCGCTGGCCCGAGTACGGGTACGACGCCGAGCGCACCCGCGCCAACCCGGTGCTCCAGCTGCCGCCGCCCTACCGTCAGGCGTGGAAGCGCGACCTGGAATCGCTGCTGGAGTTCCCGCCGGCCATCAACGGCGGGCGAATCTTCATCGGCACCAACAAGCGCAAGGCCTTCGCGCTCGACGCGCAGACCGGCCGCATCATCTGGCGGCGCAAGCTCACGGGGCGCTCTGCGGCATCCCCCGCCATCGCCGGCGACCTCGTGCTCTTCACGACCATCAACGGCTACGTGGAGGCCATGCACCAGGACGACTCGCAGATCGCCTGGCGGCGTGACGTCGGCACGTCCACGGAGTCGTCGCCGCTGGTCATCGGCAACCGGGTGTACGTGGGCACGCTCGGGGGCCTCATCCTCTGCATGAACGCCCGCACCGGCAAGCTCATCTGGACGGCCCGGGCCACCGGCGAGGTGAAGTCGAGCCTGGCGCGCGCGGGTCGACTGGTGGTGGTGGGCGACTACGGCGGCCGCATCACGGCCTTCTCGGCACGCACCGGGCGCATCCGCTGGCGCACCACGAGCCCCGGCCGGTTCTTCGCGGGGTCCGGCACCTTCTACGGCAACCCCGCCGTGGCCTATGGACGCGTGTATGCGAGCAACGTGAACCGCCGCATCATCTCCCTCGACGCCGAGACCGGCGACCTCGCGTGGGTTCGCGTGGTGGGCGACTGGGCCTACTCGAGCCCGGCCGTGCACGACGAGACGGTGTACGTGGGCTCCTACGACCAGAAGCTCTACGCGCTCAGCGCCGTCACCGGCGGCGTGCGGTGGACCTACGACGCCGGCGAGCGCATCGGCGGATCGGCCACGGTGATCGGCGACCTCGTGTGGTTCTCCACCATCGCGAAGCGCCCGCGTGATGGCCGCACCTACGCGCTCGACGCGAAGACGGGCACGCGCGTGTTCACGTTCCCCGACGGCCGCTACACGCCCGCCACTGGCATCGACGGCCTCCTGGTGCTCACCGGCGTGCGCACGCTCTACGGGATGAAGCCGGTCCGATGAGCATCCGGCAGGTCGCGCGCGCGGCCGCCGTCGTCGCGCTCTTCGGCATCCTCTCGCGGGTCCTCGGATTCGTCCGCGAGATCGTGCTCGCGGGCGTGTACGGCGCCACGGCCGACACCGACGCCCTCGTGAACGCCCTGTTCGTGGTGAACACGGTGGCGGCCGTTCTGCTCTACGTGCTCACCACGTTGATGATCCCGATCTTCCAGCAGGAGCGCGAGGCCAACGGGGCGGCCAGCGCATGGGGCCTGCTGTGGGCCATCGTCGGCTGGGTCGGGATGGGCCTGGTGATCATCACCGGCATCGTGGCGATCTTCCCCGAGTTCTTCATGTGGTTCTTCGACATGGGCCCCGAGCGCGCCGCCATCGGGTCGGAGCTGCTGCGCGTGATGGCCCCGGCCCTGATGCTTCAGGGCTTCTCGGCTATGTTCACGGCGATCCTGCAGGTGCACGGCCGCTTCGCCGGCCCGGCCGCCGTGGGCGTGGCGTTCAACGCGGGAATCCTCGTGGGCGTCATCCTCGGGGCCGGCACGCTGGGCATCACCGCGGCCGCCTGGGGCGTGACCCTCGGCGCGCTGCTGCAGGTGGCGCTGCAGCTGCCGCAGTTCATCCGCGAGTCGAAGGCCGGGGGCGGCATGCGCGTGGCCTTCTCGCACCCCCGGCTGGGATCGGTGGCCGTGCTGGCGATCCCGGTGGCCGCCGCATCGGTGCTGCAGCAGGTGAACTCCTTCACCGACAAGCTCTTCGCGTCGTCGCTCGAGGCCGGGCGCAACGCGGCGCTGTCATTCGCCAACGCCCTGGGATCCGCACCGCGCACGGTGCTGCTGTTTCCCCTGCTCACGCCGCTTTTTCCCCTCATCGCGCGCTTCTTCGCGGAGTCGCGCAAGGACGAGGGCGTGGACGCCTTCCGGCGCGCCGCGGGCATCCTGGCCCTGGTGTCGATCCCCCTGTCGATCCTCATGGCCATCGGGGCCAGCGAGATCGCCCAGGTGGCGTTCGGGCGCGGCAAGTGCGACACCGCGTGCGTGGCGGAGATCTCCGCGCCGCTCGCCTTCTACGGCATCGCCGTGTGGGGCAACTTCATCGGGTACCTGCTCAACCGCACGCTCTCGGCGGGCAACCAGGCCCGCGAGATCATGGTGGCCACGATCATCACCGTGGTGCTCACCATCGGCCTCGACCTGCTCTTCCTCGGGCCCCTCGCGCAGGCCGGCCTCGCGCTGGCCAGCGCCATCGCCGTGTACGTGAACACCGGCATCACCCTGTGGTTCCTGCGGCGCCGCACCCCCCAGCTCTCGCTCCGTGCGCTGGCGGGCCAGCAGGGCAGGGTGCTGGCCGCCGGCATCGTGGCAGGCGCCGTCGCGCTCATCCCGGCCTTCCTCATGCCCGCCGACACCGGCACCTTCTGGGGTGCCTTCGCGTGGCTCGTGGTGGTGTCGCTGGTCGGGGGCGCGGTGTTCGTGGTGCTGGCCCGACTGCTCGCCCCGCGTGAGTTCGCCGACGCGCGGACCTCGCTTCGCAACCTGTCGTTCTCGCGCCGCCGGTGACCACGCGGTCGCGCGATCCCCTCGCCCGGCGCGAGCCCCTGGCCCGCCGGGCGGCGCGCCGGGCGGGCGACGGCGCGAGGCGGCTCGGAGGGGCGGCACGCGACGCGCGCATGCTCACCGCCCTGGCGGTGGCCGGACTCATGGGCATCGGGCTGGCCATGCGCCTCTGGGCATTCGGGGGCCTGGAGTTCGGCCTGGGATCGGACGATGCGCGGTACGCCGCCGTGGCACGCAACCTCGCCAACGGCTTCCTCCCCGACGGCGAGGCCGAGTGGTTCGGCGCGCGCGCGGCGTTCCTCTGGCCCGTCGCGCTGGTGTTCCGCGTCTTCGGCGCCGACGACTACCGGGCCGTGGCGTGGCCCCTCGCCTGCTCCGTGCTGTGCATCCTCGCCACGTTCCTGGTGGCGCGCGAGCTGGTGGGTCGCCGGCCCGCGCTCGTGGCCGCGGGCATCGTGGCGGTGGCGCCCATCGAGGTGCTGTGGGCCACCCGGCTGCGCCCCGACGCCGTCATGCCCTTGTTCGTCGCACTCGCCGTGTGGGCCGGGCTCCGCGCTGCCCGCGCCGATGGGCGCCGCGCAGCCTGGTGGCTCGGGGCCGCCGGCCTGGCGATCGGCGCCGCCTGGTCGGCGCGCGAGACCGCGCTCGTGATGATCCCCATCGTGGTGCTCGCGGCGTGGCCCGCCCTGCGCGCGTCGTGGCCGCGCGCCTGGGCCCTCGTCGCCGGGCTCGCCGTCATCCCCGTCGCCCTCGTCATGGTGTTCGCCGTCGACGGCCGGCCCCTGTGGCCACTCACCGCCACCGCGGGCGCAGGGTCGTTCCGCTCGCCCGTCGACGGCTGGGGCGCCACCACCGCCTACATGGCGCAACTCGTGGAGGGCGCCGTCGACCCCCGCTCACCGCTCTTCCTGGCGCTTCCGCTTCTGCTCGTGGCCGGGGCCGTGGCCATCGTCAGGCGCAGCAGCGCGGTGATCCTTCCCGCGGCCTGGCTCATCTGGGGCTTCCTCTACCTCGAGGTCATCACCCTCCTCAGCGTCGACAAGCCGGTGCGCTTCCTCACCCTGCTCACGGTGCCCGCAGCCCTGCTCGTGGCCATCGCGCTCGACGGCCGGTTCAGCCCGCTCATCATCCCCGCGGTAGCCGTGGCCGCGGCGCTGGCCGTGCAACCACGCATCGATGCCGGAAACCGCGAGGCCAACGTGGTGCTCGCCTCCGAGGCCACCGGCGCGCTGCGCGACCTGCCACCCGGCGCCGTGCTGGCGTCCGACTACGTGTGGTGGGCGAAGCTCAACACCTACCTCGCGCGCGACCGCCTCACGGTGCGGCGCGACGTCGACCCCGCCTACCTCGACGAGGCCGCGCGGGCGCGGGCGCGCATGCTCGAGCCGCTGCCCGACCCCATCGACTACCGCGGCGGCTACGTGGTGACGGGCCCGGTGACCCCCGTGCCGGGGTGGCCCGCCAACTGGGGCATCGCCCAGCGCGGCATCGCGCGCGCGGTGGCCCGGGCCGACCTGGTGCCGGTGGCACGGGTGGGTGATGCCACCGTGTGGCGGTGGACGCCCTGACCGGTCGCGTATCGTGCGCGCCGATGAGGGCGGCGATCGTCATACCGGCACGCGACGAGGACGTCACGGTGGGCGACGTGGTGCGCGGGGCGCGGGCGGCCATGCCCGGGGCCCGCATCATCGTGGTGGACGATGCCTCGCGCGACCGCACGGCCGAGCGCGCCGGCGCCGCCGGGGCGGATGTGCTGCGCCTGCCCGGGCACGCCGGTTACGCGGGCGCGCTGCGCGCGGGGTACCGCGAGGCGATCACGGACCCCCTCGACGTGCTGCTGCAGATGGACGGCGACGGCCAGCACCGGCCGCACGACCTGCCACGGCTTGCCGATGCCCTGGCTGGGCACGACCTGGTGCTGGGATCGCGCTTCATGGGGCCCTCGCCGGGCTACCGGATTCCCCGCCTGCGCCGCGCGGGAATGGCGGCGTGCCGCTGGATGGCCCGTGAGGTGGGCGGCCTGCGGTTGACCGACCCCACCTCCGGCCTGCGGGCCATGCGCCCATCCCTCGCCGCGCGCATCGCCGATGAGGGATTCCCCGACGGGCTCACCGAGACCAGCCTCATGATCCACCTGCACAGAGCGGGTTTTCGCATCAGGGAGATCCCCGTCATCATGCGCGCCGGCCAGGGCAGGTCGATGCACGCGGGCATCGCCGGCGCCACGCACCTGGCGCGCATCTCATGGGTGGTGATGGGCCAGGCCGCGCACCGGGGCGATGAGGCGCTCGCGCCCGAGGCGCCCGCAGCGCCCGTGGCGCGCACGTAGCCCACACGGAGCCCGTACGCGGCCCGTGTCGGGCCGGAACGCCTTGTTAGGAGATTGTGTGCGATTCCCGTCCTGAGCGGGTATTTCCGCGCCCATGCGTCATAGTCGGCCCGTGAGCACCCGCTCCCTCCGACTCTCCATTGCCGCCGTGGCGGCCGGCGCGATCCTCGTCGTGGCGTCAGGGGCCGCCCTCGGTGCCCCCGGACAGGCGCCGTCCGGCCCCGGCGGCGACAAGGTGTCCGACAACCAGGGCAACGGTCGGGGCAACGGAAATGGGAACGGCCGCGGCAACGGCGGGGAAGGGCGCGGCAACGGGAATGGGAACGGCCGCGGCAACGGCGGGGCAGGCGAGACCAACCCCAACCCGATCATCACCCCACCCGCGCCACCGGCTACCCCCGTGGCACCGCCGGTGAGCCGGCCGCCAAGCGGGGGTCAGTCCTCGCCGGGGAGTGGCAACAGCTCGGGCGGAGGGTCGTCGGGGGGCAGCGCACCGCGCTCGCCGAGCCCGCTCACGGGCGGGGGATCCAGCGGCGGATCCAGCGGCGGCACCAGCACGGGCGGTGGCTCGGGGGCAGGCGGTTCGTCCTCCGGCGGCTCGGGCGCATCGTCCGGGGGTAGCGGCCGGGGCGCGATGCCCGCGCCCACCGTGCCCAGGGGCCTGCCGGTGAAGGGCCTCAGCGCGGGGTCCGGCCCCGTGAGCGTCGCCATCTACATGGACCTCGGCGACGCGTCCGATGCGGCCACCTACCTCAGCGTCACCACCGGGCTCCTCAGCCGCATCGCCTCCGACAACTCCGCCACCATCACCTTCAACCCCATCATCGCGGGGCGCGACGCCAACAACATGGAGGCGGCCCTCGCCGTGCTGGCGGGCGCCAACCAGAACCGCACCTGGTGCGTCACGGCCCAGGTGGCCACGCTCCGGAGCACCCGGGGCGGCGACTGGATCAACCGCACGGCACTGCGCTCCGTGGCCCGCTCATGCGGGCTCTCGAGCAGCCGCTTCGTCAGGGACGCCACGGGCAACAAGCTCTACCCGCGCCTGAATGACATCCGCGCGCAGGCGCGCGGCGACGGGGTGGGCACCACGCCGTCGTACGTGGTGAAGGGAAGCGGCGGTTCGCAGGTGGTGGTGAACCCCGGCAGCGCCGACGCGGTGCTGTCGGCCATCGCCGGCAGGAACTGACCCTCAGGGCGCCGGAAACCGCGATTGCAGGGCTGAGCCCGGCATGTCGCACCGGCTGCCACCTGCACTAGCCTTTCCCGCCATGCCTACCTCACTCGTCACCGGCGGAGCCGGGTTCCTGGGCTCCCACCTCTGCGATCGCCTGCTGTCGGACGGCCACCGCGTGATCTGCGTGGACAACCTCGACACGGGCACGCTCGAGAACATCGAGCACATCCGCTCGGGCGACTTCGTGTTCCTCGAGCACGACATGACCCGCCACCTCGAGATCGACGAGCCGCTCGACGAGGTGTTCCACCTGGCATCCCCCGCCAGCCCCATCGACTACCTGCGCCTGCCGCTGCACACCCTCAAGGTGGGCTCGTACGGCACGCACAACGCCCTGGGCCTGGCGAAGAAGCACCGCGCGCGGTTCCTGCTGGCATCCACCAGCGAGGTGTATGGCGACCCGCAGGTGCACCCGCAGCGCGAGGACTACTGGGGCCACGTGAACCCCATCGGCCCGCGCGGCGTGTACGACGAGGCCAAGCGCTACGCCGAGGCCCTCACCATGGCGTACCACCGCCAGCAGGGCGTGGACACCCACATCGTGCGCATCTTCAACACCTACGGGCCGCGCATGCGCCTGCGCGACGGACGCGCCCTGCCGGCGTTCATGGGCCAGGCCCTGGCCGGCGAGCCGATCACCGTCTTCGGCGACGGCTCGCAGACGCGCTCCTTCTGCTACGTCGACGACCTGGTCGAGGGCATCTGGCGCCTCTTGCATTCCGACGAGGTGCTGCCGGTCAACATCGGAAACCCGCGCGAGATGACCATCCTGCAGTTCGCCGAGGCGGTGCGGCGCATCGTCGGCTCGGCCTCGCCCATCGAATTCCGGCCGCTGCCGGTCGACGATCCCAAGGTGCGTCAACCAGACATCTCCAAGGCGCGCCGGCTGCTCGGCTGGGAGCCCAAGGTGGAGCTCGAGGAAGGCTTGCGGCGCACGCTGGACCACTTCAAGCGGCGCATGTCGGAGGGCCGCTAGCCCATGTGCGGCATCGTAGGGGCCGTGGTGCGCGCGGGTTCGGTGGTGCCGGGCCTCGTGCAAGGGTTGCGCACGCTCGAGTACCGCGGCTACGACTCGGCGGGCGTCGCCGCGTCGTCGGGCGCGGGGATCGCGATCCGCCGCCGCGCCGGGCGCATCGAGAAGCTCGAGGAGGCGCTGGCCGACGGGTCGTTGGCGGGCGCGACTGCGGGCATCGGGCACACGCGCTGGGCGACGCACGGCGCGCCCTCGGACACCAACGCCCACCCGCACTGCGACCGTGAGGGCCGCATCGCGCTGGTCCACAACGGCGTGGTGGAGAACCACGCGGAGCTGCGGGCCGAACTGGCCGCGCGCGGCGTGGCCTTCGCCAGCGACACCGACACCGAGGCGCTGGCGCACCTCGTGGGGCTGGCTTTGTCGGAAGGGCGCGGGCTCGTGGACGCGGTGCGCGCCGCCCTGGCGCGCGTGCGCGGCTACTACGCCATCGCCGTCCTGGCGCACGAGGGCGGCGCGCCGCGCCT
>JAGWYY010000175.1 GCA_018969105.1 Acidobacteriota bacterium
CCGAGGCCCGGTGCGCCCCCTGCGGGGCCGATGCCATCGTCATCCACCTCCACCGACCAGCCCTCGGGCACGGCCGCGATGCGCACGTGGGCGCGGGTGGCGTGGCCATGCACCAGCGCGTTGTTGAGGCACTCGTCGAGCACGCGCACCACGCCCGCGGGCACAGGTGCGCCGGGGTCGGCTCCGTCGATCTCCACCGAGAGATCGAGCATGGCGTCCCACCGGGCGGCCACCCCCTCCGCCACCTCGCCAGCCGGACGGGATGCCTGCGCGCGCGGGGCGTCCATGCCCATGCCGAGCGCGGCCTCGGCCTGGGCCACCGCTGCGGCGATGGCCTCGGGGTCATCGCGGTGCACCGCGGCGTCCAGCGCCACAGCGGCCGCCACCAGCTGGGGCTGCACCGTGCCGTGCAGGTGCGTGGCCAGCTCACGCGAGAGCCGGGCGTTCACCACCTCGAGCGCCGCCTGCTGGGCGTCCGCCAGCGCGCGCTCGTCCACGAGCGCCTGGATCACCGCGGCGCCGGAGTCGCGGATCATCAGCACCACCGACGATGCCACGGTCAACACCGCGACCACCACGGTGACGCCGAACACGGTGATGGGTGCGGGAATGCGCCCGAGCACCCCGGCGGACGCGAACGCGACCGCGATGGGTGCGGCCACCACCGCCACCGCGGTGACCACCGGAGCCGCAGCCGGAGCGCGGGTGATGACGAGGCGCCCCGCCAGGAAGACGCCGGCCAGGCACGCCAGCCCCGCGACGATGCTTGCCAGCACCAGCGCCCAGGCGCGGGTGGACGTCTCGGCGCGCGCGATGACGAAGCCCACGATGAGCATCGCCGGCAGGAGCATGGGCAGCGGGTAGCGCACGATGGCCCCGGGCACCACGCTGCGCCACCGGATGGTGGCTCCCGCATGGTCGTCCACCCAGAGATCGTGGCTGGTGGACCTCACCGCCGACCTGGCGGCAGATCGCAGCGACTCCGCGGCGCGCGACACATCGGCCGGGGCCTCGCTCTGCGCCGCCACGCGCAGCAGGTCGCCGGCCTCGCGCTGGGTGGGGCCGAGCTCGCGCCGGGCGGTCTCGATGATGAGCCCCCGCGTGGCCTCCACGGCGTCGCCGGCCTCCATGCGCGCGGCCTCGGCGCGCACGAGATCGTGCTCGGCCCGATCGCGCTCGGTGCGGTACCAGCGGCGCAGGCCCATGAGGTACGTGGCCAGCGGGAAGAGAATGGCGCATCGCACCGCGCCGCTCACCAGCAGCCCGGGGAATGGTGGCTCGTCGATGGGGACACCCGATACGAGCATGGCGCCGACGAACGGGATCACCGTCACCACGCCGAGCGCGAGCCCGGCGACCACTACCACCCACAGCGCCACGGGCCGGTCGGCGCACCGGGCGAACACCGTGCGATCGAGCACCAGCTTCGCCACGAACAGCGCGACGAGCGCGATCACCACGGCGATGGCGCCATCGGCGAGCAGGAAGGCGCCGTCCCTCAGCATTTCGAGCTTCAGGAACACCGCGAACACGGCCAGCATCCAGTAGGGCGCGGCCGAGCGGGTGGCGGGCCCGCCGGCGAGGGCCCGCGTGCCCGGGACCCCGGGGGCTCTAGGGGCGGTTGCCAGGGGAACCGCCCGTGAGGCGGTAGTACTCGCGCGTGATCAGCACCCGCTGATTATGCGCGCGGTCATGCTGTATTCCCAATGCGCGGGCGATGCGCGAGATCGACACCTCCACCGCCCCCACGGTCACGCACCGCCGCTCGGCGATCTCGGCATTGCTGAGGCCCTCCGCCACCATGCGCATGGTCTCCACCTGCGCGTCGGTGAGGTCGATGCCGATGTCGCGGCCACGCGTGGACCTGCCTGACTCCGCGCGCGCGGCCATGATGATGGAGCGGTCGATGGCCATGCGCAGGGAGTCCATGCTGGTCACGGACTCCTTCACCACGTACTCGGTGCCCGGCGGCACCTGCATGAGCTTGCCCGCCACCAGCCGCGGGTCGCGGTAGCCGGTGAGCACTACGATGCCCGCCAGCGGCAGCATGCGGCGCACCACGTGGGCAAGCGAGATGCCGTCCGGCCCCTCCCCCAGGTCGAGGTCGGTGACGAGGGCGTCCACCCGCCCCCGGCGCAGGTATTCCATGGCCTCGGCCGCCGTCTCGCAGGCGCCCACCACGCGCACGTC
>JAGWYY010000176.1 GCA_018969105.1 Acidobacteriota bacterium
ACGCCCGGCACCGGCGGGGCCGCCTATGGCAGCTACTCCGGCGGCGGTGGCGGCGGTGGCTACTACGGCGGCGGCGGTGGATCGTACGGCGGCGGCGGCGGCGGGTCGTCGTGGGTCACCGCGCAGGGCGTGAACGTGACCCACACCCAGGGCGCGGCCACGGCGACCGGCAACGGGTCGGTGGCGTTCTCGTATGTCGTGGACACCACGCCCGCCGCTGCCACCGGCGTGCAGAGCGGCGCCACGCCCGGCACCTACCGCGCCGGGGCCGTCATCCCGGTGTACGTGTCGTTCAGCGAGCCCGTGGTGGTGACGGGCACGCCCACGCTGGCGATCAACGCCGGCACGCGCACCGTCAGCCTGCCCTACCTGAGCGGGTCGGGCACGCCCAACCTGACGTTCTCGTACACCGTGGCGTCGGGTGACCTCACGCCGGCCCTCGAGGTGACCGGCACCAATGCGCTGGCCCTCGCGGGCGGCACCATCCGCGACCAGGCCGGAAACACGGCCACGCTCACCCTGCCCCTTCCCGGTGCCCCCGGCTCGCTGTCGGATGACGGCGCCATCGCCATCGACGCGGTGCCGCCGGCGGTGCCGAGCGGTGTGGCCGCGGGGTCCGGATCGGCCAGCGCGCCGCTGGTCACCTGGGCGGCCAACAACGACTCCGACATCGCGGGCTACCGGGTGTTCGGCGGCACCACCAACCCGCCCACCACGCAGCTCACCACGCTGCCGGCCGACACGCAGGAGTTCACCTTCGACGCCGCCCTGCGCGGGGTGCCGTACTTCTTCTACGTGGTGGCGGTGGACCGCGCGGGCAACGTCAGCGGCGCGTCGGCGGTGGTCACCTACACGCGGCCCGACTCCCTGCTCGACGTGATGCAATTCGAGCCGGCCACGACCCTCACCGGCGCGGCCAGCATCCCGTTCACGTTGGAGTTCAGCGAGGCGGTCACCGGCCTCGCCGCATCGGACTTCTCGGTGGGCGGGTCGGCCACCGGGTGGAGCGTCCAGTCGGTCACCGGCACGGGCGCGGGTCCCTACACCGTCACCGTGGGCGGGGCCAGCGGCACGTCGGGCACGGTCATCCTGTCGCTGCTCGCGAACGCCGTGAACGACGGATCGGGCACGGCATTCCCGGGTGCCTCGACGACGGCCCCGACGGTGACGGTAGATCGCGCGCCGCCCACCGCGTCGTGGACCTCTCCCGCGTCGCCCACGTCCGCCGCCGCGCCGGCGTTCACGCTCACCTTCAGCGAGTCGGTGTCGGGCATCGCGCCGGGCGACTTCTCGAACGCCGGCACGGCGACCGGCTGCACGTTCGCCGCCTCGGCCGCATCGGGCAGCTCGGTGACGGTGACGGCCAGCAACTGCTCCGAGGGCACCGTGGCCCCGCGCCTCACGGCGGGGGCGGTATCCGACCTGGCGGGCAACACCGGCCCGGCCACCGCCGCGACGGCCACGGCGGTCACGATCGACCGCACCGGCCCGACGGCCACGTGGGGCACCGCGCCTGCCACCCCCACCAACGCCACGAGCATCACCTATCCGCTGTCGTTCGCCGAGCAGGTGGTGGGCATCACCGCGGCCGACTTCACGAATCAGGGCACGGCGACCGGCTGCGTGTTCACGCCGTCGGCATCCACGGGCACCTCGATCGACGTCGTCGTGACGGCCTGCTCCGAGGGCACGCTCATTCCGCGCCTGCTGGCGGATGCGGTGTCCGATGGCGCGGGCAACACCGGCCCGGCGACCAACCGCGATGGCGCCACCACCACGATCGACCGCACGCCGACCACGGCCACGTGGACCCCGCCTGCGACGCCCACGAACTCCTCATCGCAGTCGTTCACGCTCGCGTTCGGCGACTCCGTGAGCGGCCTCGCCTCGTCGGACATCACCAACACCGGCACCGCGACCGGCTGCACCTTCGGGGTGTCGGCGGCATCGGGCACCTCGGTGACAGTGACGGCGGGCAACTGCTCCGAGGGCACGGTGGCCCCCGAGATCGCCGCGGGTGCGGTGGCGGATGACGCCGGCAACGCATCCCCGGCCACGGCCCAGGCATCGGCCGCCGTCACCATCGACCGCACGGCACCCTCCGTCGCCTCCATCACGCCCTCGGCCGCCACCATCAGCAGCACGTCGTTCACCTATGCCGTGACCTTCAGCGAGGCCGTCACCGGCCTG
>JAGWYY010000177.1 GCA_018969105.1 Acidobacteriota bacterium
CGGCGGTAGGGAGCCGGGCGCGCCGTAGGCCCCCACGAAGCCGACGTACTCCAGCACGAGGATGAGCGGCCCGGGTGTCGTCTCGGCCAGGCCGAGCCCGGTGGCCATCTCGCCCGCGCTGAGCCAGCCGTAGGTGTCGACGGCCTGTTCGGCCACGAAACCGAGGATCGCGTATGCGCCACCGAAGGTGAGCAGGGCCGCCTGCGACCACAGGACCGCCTGCTCGGCGTACACCGTCCCGGGCAGGAAGCCGAGGATCGCGAGTACCGAGACCAGCCAGAGGGCCGCGGCGATCACGGCCGCGCGCAGTGCCGCGCGGGTGCGACCTGGTGCGACCGGGTCGGGTGGTGCGGCGACGGGCACCGGTCGGGCGCGCGCCACCAACCACCCGATGACAGCGCTCACGACGATGATCACGGGGAACGGGATCGGGGTGAAACTCATGGCGCCGAATGCCGCGATCGCGAGGGTCACCGGCAGGGCGCCCGAGAACGTGCGTCGTCCGAGCCGGACCAGGGCCTGGACCACCAGGGCGACGACGGCGGCCTGGAGCCCGTTGAGCAGGCCCGCGACGGCGGGCACCTGACCTACGGTGACGTAGAGCGCGCTGACCGCCGCCATGATGACCGCCCCGGGCAGCAGGAAGAGCGTGCCCGCGAGGAGCCCGCCACGGATCCCGTGCAGCCACCACCCGAGGTACGTCGCGAGTTGCTGTGCCTCCGGGCCGGGCAGGAGCATCGCGAGGCCGAGGGCGTGCGCGAAGCGCTCCTCGTCGATCCAGCCACGTTCGGCGACGACCGCGCGGTGGATGAGGGAGATCTGACCGGCGGGTCCGCCGAATCCGGTGCAGCCGACCCCGGCCCACACCCGCGCCGCCTCGTGCAGGCCGGGCTTACCGGCCGAGCGGATGTCAGCCACACCGGCGAGTGTGGCACGGCGGCTGCGGCCACCGTGCCACACCCGGGGCCGGCATTAGAGGTAGCGGGAGAAGATCGCGTCTATCTCGGCGCGCTGGCTCGGACTGACCGAGCGAGCGCGCTCCCGCGCCCACGCCCGACGGATCTTCTCGCGCTCTGCTTCCTCGCTGGAGGCCGGACGGCCGAACAGCGCGGAGATTGCCTTGCTCACCATGAGGATCACTCCCTGTGTTGGCGAGGGGGCCTGGTGTGGCCCCCTGCGATTCCCACCGCGGGATCTCCGCAGCGGTGTCTCCAGTATCCAGCACCAGGTAACGAGACGATAACGGGGGAGCCACCTTGTGAGTGCGATCACATGAAGGGCCGGGGGACGCCCGCCGGCGGCTCGTGCGGGGATGCGCGGACCCGGCGTCGTGCTGATGGCTGACCTACCATGGGCGGGTGTCGGGCCAGGAGCGGGCGTCAGCGCTGCGCCGTATCCAGCACCCGTGGCTGGCGGCCCTGCTGGCCGTGGTGTGCGCGGCAGCCGTGCTCGCGGCCTGGCTGCTCGGCAACCGGCTGTCGGCCGCGGCCAGTCCGCCCCCTCCGCCCCCTCCGGCCCCTCCGGCCGCCGCAGCCACCCCCAGCGCCACGGGTGAGCTCCCGCTGCTCCTCCCGCCCGCGGAGGACCCACTCGACACCCCGCCGGTGATCCCCGTCGAGGAGCGGGCCAGGGCGGTGTTCCTGGGCGACTCCATCACGCGGGGGACGAGTGACTTCGCCAGCGGGGCACTCGGCGACTGGTCGTGGTTCTACCACCTGGTGATGGCGCCGGACGCGCCCGTGGCTTTCGCCGGTGGTATCGCCGAGAACGGCATGTTGACGCAGTGGATGGCGGGCGAGGTGTGGCAGGCCTTGAGTTATCAACCCGATCTGCTCGTCGTCCTGGGGGGCACCAACGACATTGACGCCTCGCTACGGCCCGAGCAGATCATCGCCAACCTGCAGGTGATCCGTGATGCGACGGCTGGTGCGGGAGTGGCCATGGCGGTCTGCTCCATCCCGCCGTCGGATGATGCGCGGAAGGATGTGCGCATCCGCGAGTACAACGATGCGCTGCGCGCCTGGGCTGAAATTCATGACGTCGTGTACCTCGACACCGCCGCACCGCTGCGGGGGTCGGAGGGGATGGGCTGGGCGCCGATGCTCACGAATGACGGGGTGCATCCGACGGCCGAGGGTGCCCGACTCATGTCGCAGGCTGCCGCGACGACCCTGCGTTGGCGGCACGC
>JAGWYY010000047.1 GCA_018969105.1 Acidobacteriota bacterium
CGACATCCGCTGGTTCATCGCCGCCCTCGACGACGTGCTCGCGCGCAGCCATCGCCTGCCGGGCCCGATGATCGAGATGGGCCGCAACGCCATGAAGGCCAAGCTCCGGGGACGAGGCCGCGGCCGCGCCGAGGAGGCCGTGGCGCCCTAGCCCGTCCGCCGGGCCAGCACCCACGTGAAGGGCTGGCCCGTGCCCGCGGGCGTCACGTGCACCTCGCGGCGCTCATCGAGCAGCACGAGGTCGTCGCCGAGTGCGGCCACGAGCTCCGTGGCCCCGTAGCGACGCACCGGCAGGCGTGAGCACTGCTCGGGGCCGTCGGGTGCGAAGGCTGCGGCGATCACGTGGCCGCCGGGCTCCAGGGCTGACGCCAGCGCCCTCCGATAGGCGGCGCGCTCGGCCTCGGTGACCATGAAGTGGAATACGGCGCGGTCGTGCCAGAGGCCCCAGGTGCGATCGGGCTGCCACTCACGGATGTCGGCGGTGACCCACTGCACCTCGCGCGCGCGGTCGCCGAGCGCGGCGCGCCCGGCATCGATCGCCACCGGGGAGATGTCGAGCACCGTCACGTCGGCGATCCCCCGATCGAGCAGCGCAGCGGCGAATGGCGAGGCCCCGCCACCCACATCGATCGCCGACTCCGCCGATGCCGCCGCCACCTCGAGCAGATCGAGCGACGGCCCGGCATCCCCCCGGGCCCAGCTCACCCCGTGGGCGCCCAGCCGGCCATAGGCATCGTCCCAGTGGGCAGCATCCATGCGCGCAGTGTAGGAAGGGGCGGTGACCAGTGATCCATCGAGGCCATCGGGCCGCGGCGCCGGCAACGACCCCGCCGAGTCGTTCGACCGCAGCGCACGCGCGTATGAGCAGCTCGTGGCGCTCAACCGCGCCGGGTCGGAGCGGCTCGTCCGCTCGCTCCCCGACGAGCCCTTCGCCCGTGTGCTCGACGTCGGATGCGGAACGGGCTTCGCCACCATGCGCGTGGTGGAGCGCGGCGGCGTGCGCGAGGTGGTGGGCATCGACCCCTCGCAGCCGATGCTCGAGGTGTTCGCGGAGCACCTGGCTGCGCATCCGGGCATCACGGCCGACCTGCGCGCCGCCACCGCCGAGCACACCGGCGTGCCCGACGACTGGGCCGACCTCGTTCTCTGCACCATGGCGCTGCACTGGATGCCCGACCGCCCCGCGGCGATCCGCGAGATGGCGCGCGCCCTGCGCCCAGGCGGCGTGCTGGCCATCCTCGCGCCGGGCGACCGCCACGACCGCCCCACGGTGGACATCATCGAGGCCACCGGTGACCCGCTGATGATCCGCCTGGCCGAGTCGATCGTGTCGAACGAGATCCCGGTGCCGTGGCTCACCGACGTGTTGCGCGATGCGGGGCTCGAGCCGCTCGACGTGTGGGCCGAGACGCGCCACCGCGTGGTGAGCCCCGACGCCGTGGCCGACCGCATGGATGCCGTGGCCACCCACCTGTGGGCCGATCTGCCCGAGGACCAGCAGGCCGACGTGCTGCGCCGGGTGCGCGAGACCTTCCGCGCCGCGAGCGGCGAGGACGGCCTCTACCGGTACCAGTTCGTCAAGACCTTCGCGGTGGCGCGCAAGCCCGGCTAGGACGCCCGCAGGTCCCGCGCGGCGGCCTCAGCGCGCGGCGTCCCCGAACAGGTCGCGGGCGATCACCAGCCGCTGGATCTGGCTGGTGCCCTCGTAGATCTCGGTGATCTTGGCGTCGCGGTACAGGCGCTCGGCGGCGTACTCGCCCGAGTAGCCGTAGCCCCCGAGCGTCTGCACCGCCACGTCGGCGGCCTTCACCGCAACGGCTGACGCCACGAGCTTCGCCTTCGCGCCGGCGGCGCCGTGCGGCTGACCGGCGTCGCGCAGGGCGGCGGCGTGCAGCGTGAGCAGCCGCGCGGCCTCGAGCTGCGCCGCCACGTCGGCGATGGGGAACTGCACGCCCTGGAAGCGCGCGATGGGCCCGCCGAAGGCGTCGCGCCCCGAGGCGTACTCCACGGCGAGGTCGATGGCCGCCTGGGCGATGCCGCACGCCTGCGCGGCCACGGTGATGCGCCCGCCGTCGAGGGTGGCGAGGGCGAGCTTGAGGCCCTCGCCCTCGGGGCCGAGCATCGCGCCCGCGGGCACGGGCATCTGATCGAAGGCGAGTTCCACGGTGGACGACGTATGCAGGCCGAGCTTCGGGATCTGCGGGCCCACCACCAGGCCGTCTGCCGCGCCGGCGAGGAAGGCGCTCACGCCCCGCGCGCCCTCGCCACCTGTGCGCGCGAAGATGATGAACACCTCGGCGAGCGATCCGTTGCTGATCCACTGCTTCGACCCGGTGATGCGCCAGCCGTCGCCGTCGGCCTCGGCACGGGTGCGCAGCGCCGCGGTATCCGACCCGGCATCGGGCTCGGTGAGCGCGTAGCAGCCCAGCACCTCGCCGGTGGCCAGCCGCGGGAGCCACTCGTCCTTCTGCGCCTCGGTGCCAGCCCGCAGCAGGGGTGATGCCACGAGTCCCGCCTGCACGGCGATGGGCACCGCGAGCCCGGCGTCGGCCCGCGCGATCTCCTCGACGATAAGGCACAGCGAGGTGGCGTCGAGCCCCGGACCGCCGTATTGCTCGGGGATCGTGGGGGCCAGCAGGCCCAGCTCGCCCATCCGGCGCATCACGTCGACCGGCACGTGCTTGCGGGCGTTCCAGTCGGCGGCGTGGGGTGCGATCTCGCCTGCGGCGAACTCGCGGGCCAGTGCCCGGGCCTCCAGATGGGTGTCCGTCAGCGTGGTCGGCACGGTTCCCATGGTACGCACGCCGGGCCGCCGTCCTCCCGGCATGGCACATTTCCGCCCATGGGAAAGTTCAAGGAGTTCGTACCGGTCGTCGCATCGTTCGTGCTGATCGCCCTCTTCGCCCTCATCCCCCTTGGGGTCGGGCTCGGGGATGACGGCCTGAGCGGCGTGCGATCGGCAACCGCAGCCCTCGCCAGCACCAACATCGAGGGCCAGTCGCTGCAGGCCACCGCGCAGCAGGAGCAGGTGGCGCTCACCGAGTCGATCGTGGCCGCCTCCAAGGGCGGCGCGACGCCGAAGCAGATCGCCAAGGCCGTGTTCCAGATCGGCGCCGGCACGCTCGTGCAGGCCGAGATGGACGCCCTGAAGGGCGTGCAGACCATCATCGCCCAGGCCAAGGCCCAGGCGCAGTCCCCGGTGGTGCCGCAGCCCTAGCGGCGGCGGGGTCATGTGAACGACGAAGGGGGCCCAGCCGGGCCCCCTTCGCGCGTTCGCCTGCCTGCGTCCGATCGCCGTGCGACCGGACGGCGCTAGTCCTTGCGCGGCGGCTTGCCCTCGTGGTCGCAGAGGTCCGAGTGCCAGCGCCGGAAGTGGTTGGCATGCTGGCCGCTGTACGACCCCTCGGGGTAGTAGAGGTCGTAGAAGTCCGTGTCGATGTGCTGCGCCTGCGTGGTGAGGCGCTGGTACATCGGGTCCATGGCCACCGGGAACCTGCCGTAGGTGTCGTAGGCGTACTGGCAGTAGGCCTTCACCATCTCGACGGTCTCGTCGTGCGGGCGCGGGATGGCCCCCGTGAACGCCTCGTTCATCGACTCCGTCTTGTACGGCTTGCTCACGTCCGGGTCCATGGCGCCCCACTTCATGGCCATGAAGGCGTCCACCGCCTCGCCCATGTCGTTGTAGTACGGCGGCACGTAGGCCTCGAAGTAGCCATCGCGGCCCACGGCGTAGGTGTTGCCCTCGTTGTCCTCGTTGAAGCGGAACCCGAGGCCCAGCACGTCGCCGCCGCCCATCACGAACTTGGGCAGGTAGCCGGTGAAGGTCCAGCCGCCCAGGCCCAGGGCCTGCATGGCCAGGTTGAGGTTCTGGCAGATGAACGCCTGCTCCACGACCATCATCGAGAGCACGCGGCTCTCGAGTTCGATCATGCCCATCTTCACGTTGGTGTTGATGCGGCCCTCGTCCACCCACTTCTGCAGGCCGGCGGAGCGACCGCCGTTGCGCTCGTCCACGATGTTGAAGGCGTAGGAGCGCGCGAGGTAGATGAACAGGACGTTGATGTACTCCATCGTCATGTTCGTGATGGGCACGAAGAGCGTGGTACCCGGCTTGTTGGCGTTCCACTGGTTGAAGTCGAACAGCCCCGGCAGCGTGGTGGGCAGCTGGGCCCGGCCCTCGTGCAGGCGCACGCGGGCGCGGCGGTAGAGGTCGACGATGAAGTCGGCCTGCTCCTCAAGCGGGCGGCCCGACAGCGTGCTCACCTCGCCCGGCTCGGGGACCATCTTGAAGATGTCGAGCCACCACAGGCCGTCGTCGTTGCTCCAGAAGAGCTCGGTGCCGTGGTTCGAGCACGCGGACGGCCATGTGCGGTTGGTCCACTGCACCAGCGTGGACATGCCGCGGGCGGGGTCGAGGTCGGCGAGCGCCAGCCCGTTCAGCCCGGTGGCGGCCATCACGAGCAGGGCCTCCTCGAGTTCCGACAGCGGCACGGCCTCGTAGGGCGAGGAGTAGTCGATGACATCCGACTCGACGGTCATGCCGAGCGCGACCCGGCGCGACTTGCGGTCGAAGACCGACTGGAAGTACGGGTAGGTCAGCGCGTCGGTGAAGCCCAGCGGCGCTCCGGAGACGATCCCGAGGGGGTCGGCTTCGGTGGTCATCGTGCGTGCTCCTTGGGTCTTGTGCGAACCCCGGGCGGCGGAGTTCGTGCCGTATGTGGCGAAGGATAGGAACCTCGTGGCCTCCGCGCCGCCGAACGGTCCGCCCGCCGCGAGGCCATCCTCCACGATTTGCCCGCGCCAAGCGTGTTTTTCTTACACCGTAAGCCCAGCGTCACCACCACGGGCCCACGTGCGGAACGCCACGAACAACTTCCCTGGGGTCAGTCCTTCGGCAGGAACTTCGTGGCATCGATGCCGTGCTCAGTCATGAGGCGCGCGAAGGTGTCCTTCATCTCCTGCGGGTACTCGGGGAGGTCCTCGGTGGCGAGCACGTGCTCGGCGCGTGCGCGGATGTTGGGTCCGAAGTCCCAATCGGTGTCGTCCATCAGACGGCGGATCTCCGCGGCCGGGAACGACAGCGTGCCCGGGTCGCGCCCGTGGCGCTCGGCCAGCTGCACGATCTCCTCGAAGCGTCCGGGCAGCGGGGCCTGCTCCTGGATGAGCCCCTTCTCGCGCAGCATCTCGGCCGTTGATGCCTGGCATTCGTAGGGCACCCCGAAGGCGTTGTCGTGGTAGATGACGTCGAACTTCAGGCGCGGCCGCTGGCCGCCCGCCTTGGGGTCCTCGGCCTGGTAGCCCACGGCGTGCCCCCAGGTGAACCGGTAGTGCGGCGGCAGCCCGAAGGCCTTCTCGATGCCGCCGGGCTTGCGGCCGAACGCGATGAGGATGCTGCCCACGCCAACCCCCACGCCGGCCGCCATGGCGTTGGCCACGGCCTGCCCGCTCTCAAAGCGCAGCAGCGCGTCGGTGCGCTCGGTGGGGAAGCTCATGAGCCGCGGGATCGTCTGGGTCATCGAGAACTCGTAGTTCCACCCGTGGTACCGCGTGGCCGCGCCGCAGAGCGCGAGGCCCGAGATGCCGTCCACCGCCCGGCCGTACCAGGCGTTGAGGTTGGTGAGCCACAGGATCAGGTGCGACGACTGGTTGATGATCTGCACGTTGAAGCCCGAGACGCACTCCTCGATCTCGTCCCAGAGGTCGCACTCGTCGCGGCGCACCACGATGGCCTCGGTGCAGTTGATGTTCCCCTGGCACGACGAGAACCGCGCTGCCTGCAGCATGGTCTCGACCTTCCAGCGCTCCACCTCGCGGGAGTCGTCGAAGTAGCGGATGCTGCGCCGGTTGCCGAGCGCCTCGAGGATCGGCACGTCGGGCACCTGGCTGGCGGGGGGAGCGGCGTCGTCTGCCATGGGTCTGCCTCCGGGCGGGATGGGGTGGTGCCCCGCGGCCGGCGGGGCCGTGCCTGAGCCTACGCCCGCGCCCCCGGCGCCGTCCGCCGCGTCGTGTTCCCTTCGCCCGGTGAGCCAGCCCAATCCCTACCCCGCCTATCAGCAGAAGGGCGGAGGTCGCGGCGCGCGCCTGCCCTACATGCCCGGGGTGGACGGCCTGCGCGCGCTCGCCGTGGGGTCGGTGTTCATCTTCCACGCGGGCGCCGACTGGATGCCCGGCGGGTTCCTGGGCGTGGACTTCTTCCTGGTGATCTCGGGCTACCTCATCACGTCGCTGCTGGTGGCCGAGAAGAACTCCGGCGGGCGCATCGATCTCTGGCGCTTCTGGCTCCGCCGCGTGCGGCGCCTCATCCCGGCGCTGCTGCTGGCCATCTTCGGCACCCTCGTGGCGATGATGATCCTCCACTGGGAGGAGGTCGCGAAGCTCAAGGGCGCGGTGCTCTCGTCGCTGGCCTACGTCACCAACTGGTACTTCATCGTGGCCGACGTGCCGTACTTCGAGCGGTTCGGGCGGCCCAACGTGTTCACGCACCTGTGGTCGCTCGCCGTCGAAGAGCAGTTCTACCTGTTCTGGCCGCTCGTGCTCGCGGTGGTGCTCATCGTGTTCCGCCTGCCGGTGTGGGTGCTCGGGCTCATCGCGGCCGGCGGGGCGGCCTTCAGCACGTGGTGGGCCTGGCACCTCTTCGACCCCTACGAGCTGCCCTGGCGCGTGTACTACGGCACCGACACCCGGGCGGTGAGCCTGTTCGTGGGCATCGTGGGCGCCGTGCTGCTGCCGCCCAGCCGCCTCAAGCCCATGGCGTCGTGGGTCGCCCGCGCGGGAATGGAGGTGATCGGGCTCGCGGCCCTGGCCGGGGTGCTCTGGTGCATGTTCACCATCAACGAGTTCGACTCGCCGCTCTACCAGGGCGGGTTCCTGCTGCTTGCCGTGCCGGCCATCGCGCTCATCATCGTGTCGGCGCACCCGCAGTCGTACATGGGGAAGTTCTGGGGGCTTCCGGTGCTGGTGTGGATCGGCGCGCGCTCCTATGGCATGTACCTCTACCACTGGCCCGTGCTCATGCTCACCCGGGCGGGCGACGACGTGCCGATGTCCGGCGCCCCCCTCATCACGATCCAGGTGATGCTCGTGGTGGTCATCTCGGCGCTGTCGTACACCTACGTGGAGCAGCCCATCCGCCGCAACGGGCTCGCGGGCCTGCGCCGGGCGTTCGGCACCCTCGACGGCAAGTGGCGCGAGCACCCGGCCCAGACCATCGCCGCGTGGACGGGATTCCTCGCGGTGCTGGCGGTCATCTCACTGCTGGTGCTGGCACCCGACGTGGTGGAACTGCCCCCCTGGCGCCGCTGACCTGCGGGAACCTGCCCGCGTCGGTTCCGTGCGGGCCGTCGCTACCCTTTTGCGCATGACCGATCTCGCCTCCTCGCTCCTCACGCGCCCCCGCCGCATCGCCGCCGCGGGCGCCATCGTCGTGCTCGCCATCGCCCCCGCCGCCATGGCGTCCAACACCCAGTCGGCCAACCAGGCCAGCTGCACGAAGGGCGCGACCGGCTTCGCCGTGGGCGACTCGGTGCTCGACGCCGTCAACTACACGGGTGGCAAGACCTACCTGCAGAAGTTCCTGGGCGGCTCGAAGGCACCCAGCGATGGGGACGTGAACCGCCAGTTCGCCGAGGGCGCGTCGCTCATCAAGGGCTACCTGGCGAAGAACCCGAAGGCGTGCGCCGTGGTGGTGTCCATCGGCACCAATGGCCCCGTGCGTCCGTCCGACTGGGACGGCCTCATGAAGTCGCTCTCCAAGGTGCCCCGCGTGGTGGTGGTGAACACCTACACCAAGAACTACCGCAGCGAGCAGAGCTGGATGCCCCAGATGAACTCCGACATCGCGGCCCTGCAGAAGAAGTTCAGGAACGTGCGCGTGGCCGACTGGTACTCCGTGGCCCAGACCCTGGGGTCGGGCGACCTTCCCGACGGCGTGCACCCCGACAGCCTCAAGGCCGCCAAGGCCTGGGTGAACACCGTGGCGTCGGCGCTCAACAGGCGGTAGGACGCCCGCCGTGCCGGCCGCCCCCGCCCCCCCGCCGGCGATGATCGCCCAGGTGGTGGCCGAGCCGGTTGGCACGCCCGCCGATCCGACGACGCCCGCGCCGACCACTGCCGCGCCCACCGCGCCCCCGGCGCCGGTGCTGGCGTCGGCCGTGGCCACGCGCAGCGGCACGCGCATGACCGTGCGGGTGGAGTACCGGCTGCCCGAGGGCACCGCCGGGGCGGTGCCCACGTCGTGGCGCGCGTTCGCCGGATCGCGATCGGCCCGGCGCATGTCGCCGGCGGGCCAGGGCGCATCCGCGGTGCCGGTAACCGGCACCAGATGGGCATTCACTGCCAGTGCGCGCATCGGCAGCGGCACCGATCGCGCCGGCGGCTTCTGCGTGGTGCCCGACTTCGCCGCCGTGGGCCTCGCCCCCGTGCAGGTGGAGTGCGCCGGGCTGGCGCGCCCGTCGCGGCGGCAGATGACGGCGCACGTTCCCGAGGTCACCGTGTTCGGCGACTCCGTGGCGGCCACCTTCGACTGGGTGCCCGGCACGCGCGAGGCGCTCGCCAAGGGGCTCTCGGTGCGTTACGACCTCCGATCGTGCCGACGCCTGTTCGCGCCGCCATGCCCGCCCAACCCCCCGGGCGCCCTGCAGTCGATCCGGTCGCTGCCGGGTTCGCTGGGGGACATCGCGGTGATCGACGTCGGCTACAACGACTGGGCCGCCACGTATGACGTGCCACGCGTGGTGCGCGCGCTGCGCGCCCGCGGCGTGCGCCGCGTGGTGTGGGTGACGCTGCGCGAGACGCAGTCGAGCTACCGGCAGATCAACGGCGAGATCCGCCACGCCGCGCGGCGCAATCGCCACATCCAGGTGGCCGACTGGAACCGGGCGAGCCGGAACGGCGGGTACTTCGCGCCGGACCGGGTGCACCTCACGAGCGGTGGCGGGTGGGTGCTGGCGCGGTTCATGCGCAGCGAGATCCGCCGGGCGGTCGCCTGGCTGCGGGCCAACCCCGGGGCCTGATGCGCCGTACCTTCCCGTCCACCTCGGCATCCGCCGCCCGCCGCGCCTCGGCATCCGCCGCCCGCGCCGTGGCCGCGTGCGCCGTGATCATGTGTGCCGTGGCCGCGGGGTCCGCAGTGGCGGCCGCGCCGGCCGCCCTGCTGGCTGCGCCCGCCGCCGAATCGCAGGGGGTGGTGCGCCGCGATGGACGCGCCATGACCTGGACCATGACCTATCGACTCCCGGCTGCGGCACCCGCCCCGGCACCGGGGCCCACACCGGCGTCCACCACCGGCACCACGCCGTCCGCGGTGCCGGTGCCGTCGGCGCCCGTGCTGAAGGTGCCCATGCGCTGGGTGGCCTACGGCGGCACGCGCGACGCCACGCGCCTCCGGCGCCTCGCGGCGGGCGACGCCGTGCTTCCGGTGCGGAGCGGCGTGGTCACCTTCCAGCGGCGGGTGCGGGTGCCTACCGCGGCACCCATGAGTGGCGGCTTCTGCGCGCAGTTCGACCTCACGGCGCTCGGCATCACCGAGCCGGCCACCACGTGCCCCACCGGACCCACCGCCACGCGCGACCAGCTGCCCGCGCGGGTTCCCGAGGTGACGGTGATCAGCGACTCGGTGGGCAGTGGGCTCGACTACATCAGCGGTGGGCGCGCGAAGGCCACCGGGCCGTGGTCGGCGGTGTTCGACCTCAAGGTGTGCCGTCGGCTGGTGGCGCCCCCGTGCCCGCCGAACCCGCCGAGCGCCCTCTCGGTGATCCAGTCGATGCCCGGGTCGGTGGGGGACATCGTCGTGATGCACGTGGGATACAACGACTGGGGGGCGGTGTACGACATCGGCCGCCTGATGACCGCCATGAAGGCCCGTGGCGTGCGGCGCGTGGTGTGGCTCAACCTCCAGGCCGGGGCGCCGTCGGCGCCGGGCGTGAACGGCGCCATCCGCGCGGCGGCCGGGCGCTACCGGTGGCTGCAGGTGGCCGACTGGGCGTCGTTCAGCGCCGGGCACTCGTGGTTCGTGGGTGACGGCGATCACGTGACCCCGTCAGGGGCCGAGGGGCTGGCCGGCTTCTACCGCGCCGAGATCACCAGGGCCATCGCGGCCCTGCAGGATCAGGACGGCTCGCCCGCCAGGTAGGCCGTGAGGCGGCGGAAGCTGCTCTCGAACCCGAGCCGCGCGTTCTCGCCCCGGAACTCCTCCGGCACGTTGGTCTGGGTCACCGTCACCCGGCTACGGCCGTCACCGATGTCGTCGAACGAGATGACGCACTGGATGCCCAGCCCGGGCTCCACGAACGACACGTACTCGGGCTCCACCACCTCGGCGAAGGAACCGGTCATGGGGTACTCGTCGTCACCGAGCTTCATCACCATGTTGAAGGCGCCGCCGGCCACGGGCTCGAGCTCCACCGATTCGGCTGGGATCTCCACGCCCTCGGGCGACCAGAAGTGCGGGATCGCCTCGGCGTCGGTGTATGCGGCGAACACCCGCTCGCGCGGCGCGTCCACCTCGCACGAGATCGTGAAGTCGCCCCGCGGGCCCAGTCCAAGTGCCTCATCGCTCATGGCGCGGCACCCTAGCGCGTGGCGGGCGCCACGCGCGGGGTCAGTCGATCACGCGCCCCACGCTCACCTCGGTCACGCGGCCGGTGCGCCCGAAGCGGATCGTGGTGACGGTGTTGCCGGGCACGGCCTCGCCGATCGTGCAGAGGCGCGGCGATTCGTCGCAGTGGGCGGCGGGGAAGGCCTTGCGGACAGCCGTGCGGGGGGAGCCCACCCCGATGCCGCCTCGCGTGCGGATACCGCGGTCGGTGATCGCGATGTTCACCACGCGGCCGCCCGCGCCGTCCCAGCGGCGCACCGAGATGCCGGGCCAGGAGAGGTCGATGAATGCGCCGAGCTCATTGCGGCGTGGCACGCGCGCGTCCGGCTGGCCGAGCACCTTGAGCACCTGCCCCTCGCTCATCCCGAGTCGCACCCCCCCTGCGGCCACGCCGGGCCGGATGAGGTGGTCGGGGAGGGGGGAGCCGATCGCGCCTGCGGCGGGGGCCAGCGAGGCGGCGGCGATGAGGGCGAGTCCGCGGGTCGTCATGCGCGGATCATGGCCCATGCCCCCGAGGCCCCCCGGCGCCGGGGTTCCGCGGGCACGCGGGCGGAGGTCAGCGGGGGAGCGCCACCAGCTCGACGGGATCATCGGCGGCCGGCGCGGCGGCGATGAGGGCAGCCAGGTCGGGCACCTCGCGCAGCCCGAGCCCGGGGTGGTCCGGGGCCGGCGGCAGCGTGGCGGCCCAGTCGCGCTGGTGGTCCTTGGGAAGCATCAGCACGCGGTACTCCATGGCGTGCAGTTCGCGGGAGATGTCCGCCGGCCCCTGGCCCAGGGCATCCAGGCACACGGCATTCACGTGGCAGATGATCGCGGGGCGATGGCGCGCCGCGACCTCGCGCATTCCGCGCAGGGCCTGTGGCTCGCTCCCCTGCACCACCAGCTTCACCAGTGAGAGCCGCCCGCCGTCGAACGCGCCGTCGGCCTGCAGGGCATCGAGGCTGGTGCACGGAACGTCAGTGGCCACCTCGCCCTCGCCCAGCGGGATCGTGGGATCGGTCACCACGTGGGCGGCGGTGGTGGCCCACGGCACGGCGCGCACCTGCAGGGTGGTGGGCTCGCTCCAGAGGGCGAGCGGCATCACCGTGGTGCCGGCATGGCCGTTCAGCAGCGCATTCCTCTCGCACCAGCGCCGCGGCTCATCGGCGGGCTCCAGGGCCACCACGCGCCCGGCCGCACCCACCTGTGCTCCCATGAGCACCGTGAAATACCCGGAGTTCGCCCCGGCGTCCACGGCGCGGTCGCCGGGCCCGCACAGGGCCCGCACCGCGCGGGTCATGTGCGGCTCCCACACGCCGCCGGTGTCGAGCAGCGACGGCAGCAGCACCGAGTCGGCAGCCGATGCGCTGAAGCGCAGCGGCGCGCCCGGGAGCGGATCGTCCGCGAGCAGTGAGATCTCCACCGTGCCGTCGAGCCGGGCCAGCGCCGACGCCCCGGCATCCGCGGCCTCGGGCGAGTTGCGCAGCAGGGTGAGGAACCGCGACCAGGGCATGCCCTCGGCGAGCCGCCCGGCCCAGTGCGCCACCTCGTCATCGGTGGCGTCGCGGTTGAGCACGGCCGCGTACGCCGCCCGCACGAGGCGCCGCTCATCGCGGGCGGTCACGCCGGAACGGCGGGCGATCCAGTCTGCGGCGGGTGCGAGCACGCGGCGGAGCATCGGCCCCACCGTACCGGCCGCGGCCGGTCAGTCCACGATCTCGAGCGGGTGACGCACCGCGACGTCCGACCCGAGGGCGCGCAGGTGATTGGAGATCTGGATCGCGCACCCGGGGTTGGCCACGGCCACCACGGGCGCGCCGGTGGCGATGATCGCGCGCGCCTTCTGCTCGCCCAGCTCGCCCGCGAGCGCGGGCTCGAGCACGTTGTAGATGCCGCCTGCTCCGCAGCACCGCCCGCCGTCGCCCAAGTCGACGCAGGTGGCGCCGGCGGCGCGGAGCGTGCGGCGCACCTCGGGGCCGATGCCCTGCGCGTGCAGGTGGTGGCAGGCGTCGTGCACGGCCACGCGGCCCTCCACGGGGCGCCCGGGCGGGGCATCGATCTCCACGGCGTCGCGCACCTTCGCCGCCACGGCCTCCGCCCGTGCGGCCCACGCCGGGTCGTCCGCCAGCAGGTGGCCGTAGGTGCGCATGTGGGCGCTGCACCCGGCGCTGTCCACCACGATCACCTCGGCCTGCTCCAGCTCGGCGATGCGCCTGCGCGCCAGGTCGCGCGCCGAGGCCAGCTCGCCCGCGTGCGCGGCCAGCGCGCCGCAGCAGCCGCCGCCCTCCGGCACGACCGCCGTGTAGCCGGCGCGAACCAGGGCATCGATGGTGGCCTGGTGCACCGGGCGGAATGCGATGTCCATCACGCACCCGGTGAGCAGCATGGCCGTGGGCCCGTCGCCGCTGGTGGGTGGCAGCGGCATGCGCATGCCATGCAGGGTCACGCGCGGCGTGGCAAGGCGCAGGCGGCGGGGCAGCAGGCGGTCGAGACGGAGTGCCTGCGTGATGGCCATGCCCAGGCCCATGAGGCGCACCATGCGACGGTGGCCCATCACCCCGGCGATGCCGGCCTTGCGCGCGAGGCGGTCGGGGGCCGGACGCGCGGCCTCGGTCTGGATGCGCGCCGCCTCGATGAGGCGGCCGTACGGCACCGACGACGGGCACGCCGCCTCGCAGGCCCGGCAGGCCAGGCACTCGTCGGTGAAGCGGGTGAAGTCGCCTTCCACGGTGGCCTCGCCCGCCTGCACCGCGCGCATGGCGGCGATGCGCCCGCGGGGCGAGGAGGTCTCGAGGCCGGTGATGCGGAACGTCGGGCAGCTGGGCAGGCAGAGCCCGCACTGCACGCAGGTGTTGAGGTCGTCGTGCGTGGGCGCGGGGATGCCCGGCTTCCAGCCCGTGCTCATGCGGGCACCGCCTCCCGCGCGGCGAAGCGGCCCGGGCAGAGGATGCCCGCGGGGTCGAACGACGCCCGGATGCGCCGCATGATGTCGGCGCCCGCCGGCACCGGGCCGAAGGGATCGTCGCGCAGGGCGTCGTTCCCGGCGATCACCTGGGCGTGGCCCTCGTGCAGCATCGCCAGGTCGCGCACGGCGATCACGTCGCCCGGGGTGGACACCAGAACCCTGCA
>JAGWYY010000178.1 GCA_018969105.1 Acidobacteriota bacterium
GCGTGCAGGCGGTGGTGGAGGACCTCGGCGCCGAGGACCGCGCACTGGTCGACCAGGGCGTGCTGGCGGGGCTGGTGGAGGATGGCAACAAGCCGCAGCTGGAGCAGGGCGACTTCCTCATCCGGGGCATCCTGGGCGGCGACCCGTCCACGGGGGCCATCGCGGTGGGCGAGCGCGTGCGGGTGGGCCAGGTGATGCGGCTGCAGGTGCGCGATCACGAGTCGGCCGGCGCCGACCTGCGGCGCGCGCTGGCGCAGGCGCCGGGCCCCGCGGGCGGCGCGCTGCTGTTCACGTGCAACGGGCGCGGCACGCACATGTTCCCCGAGCCCGACCACGATGCCCGCGCCGTGGCCGACGTGCTCGGCGCCGTGCCGCTGGCCGGCCTGTTCTGCAACGGCGAGATCGGGCCCGTGGGCGGCAGGGCGCACCTGCACGGGTTCACGGCCACGCTCGCCGTCTTCCCCGCTGGGTGAAAACATGCGTGTTGCATGTTTCATATAACGGATTTGACTGATGTAACTGACATGTGTATTTAACCCGAGCACCACTACCGGGAGACGGGTGATGAGTGACGACGCGGGCACCGCGGCCATGGCCGCAGGCACCGATGGGGCGAGGGCGCCGGGCGCGGACACGGCGCAGCGGGGCGGCATCGCCGAGGCGATCTTCGCCGAGGTCGAGCAGATGACGTCGGGCGGGAAGATGTCCAAGAGCGATGCCTTCGAGGACATCTCGAAGCGCACCGGGCGCCGCGCGGGCACCGTGGCGGCCAACTACTACCGCATCGCCCGCAAGCGCGGCGCGCCGCTCGAGCCCCGCACCCGGCGCGGCAGGCCGCGCGGGTCGGCCGGCGGCACGGGGGACGTGGAGGCCGTGGTGGCGAAGCTCGACGAGGCCGTGAAGGACCTCGCCCGGCTGGTGCGGCGGCAGGAGGCGGAGCTGGCCACCCTGCGCGCCGAGGCCGCGCAGTTCGCCGAGCTCAAGAGGCTGATCGCGAAGAACTCCTAGGGGGCCGTGCGCACCGGGCGCTTCTCGCCCGACCCCGCGCGCAGCACGTCGGCCACCTGCTCGAGGGCGATCTCGTCGCCGATCAGCTCGTCGTAGGGCGCGTCGTTCGCCGCGAGGCGGGCGAGCGCCTCGCGCACGGCATCGGGGGTGTGGTGGTACGAGCCGCGGATGGCCAGCTCCTGGTAGTGCAGCGGGAAGGTCGGAAGGGTCACGGTGGTGCCCGCCGCGCAGCCGCCGTAGAGCAGCACCTCGCCACCCGGGCGCGCGATGGCCACCGCGGCCTCCCAGGCCTCGGGGCGCCCCACCGCCTCCACCACGGCGGCCGGGCCCCGCCCGCCCCCGTGCGCGGCCTTCACCGCCTGCACCGCCGCGGGGTCGCGGGGCGCATCGAGCGCGCGCACGGCCCCGAACCGGATCGCGCGCTCGCGGCGCGCCTCGTGCGGGTCGCAGAGCGTCACCAGGCATCCGCGGCCGGCGAGCAGGCCCGCGATGAGGGTGCCCTGCACGCCGCCGCCCAGCACCACCACCTCATCCCCCGCACCGGCCTGCACCCGCTCGGTGCCGCGCACGGCGCACGCCAGGGGCTCCACCATGGCGGCCCGGCGCGGCGGCAGGCCGGGGGGCAGCGGCAGCATGTTGCGCTGCACGATGCGCGCGGGCACGCGCAGGTACTCGGCAAAGGCCCCCGACAGGTAGACGATCGACTCGCACAGCGATGGCCGGCCGGCCGCGCAGGGCGGGCACGCGCCGCAGGGGGCCGAGTTGGCGACCACCACCTCGTCGTCCTCGGCCACTCCCGTGACCCCCTCCCCCACCGACGCCACGACCCCGCAGGCCTCGTGCCCGAAGGGCGCCGGGTTGGGCGGCAGCGCCGGATGCCCGCCCTGGCGCATCATCTTGGCGTCGGTCGCGCAGGTGAGGGCGCCGGTGACGCGCAGCACGACCTCCCCGGGGCCGGGCACGGGCACGGGCACCTCCTCGAGGCGCAGGTCGTCGGGGCCGTGCAGCACGAGGGCGCGCATGGCGGCCGACGGTACCAGCCGGGTACCCTGCGGCCCGATGTCCGACCCTGACCCGAGCCCGGTGCACGCGCGGTACCCCGATCACCTGCGGGAGCAGGTGGACGACTACCTCGAGGGCCTCTGGTTCAGCGTGCCCGATGCACGCGAGGCC
>JAGWYY010000048.1 GCA_018969105.1 Acidobacteriota bacterium
GGACCATGGACGACCTCGGGGCCCTGGTAGACGCCGTCGTGGTGGACGAGGGCATGCGCGGCGCGCCGATGGTGGGCCACTCGATGGGCGTGGCGGTGGCCATCGAGGCCGTGCTGGCCGGCGAGGGCCAGCGCATCATCGGGCTCGACGGCCTCACCTTCATGCACATGTACCCGAAGCAGCCGGCCGATCGGCAGCAGGAGATCCTCGCGCCCTACCGGGCGGACTTCCCCGCGGCCGTGCACGGCCTGTGCCAGCGCGCCAGTGGGCCCGATACCGACCCGGCGCTCACGGCGGACATCGCGCGGCGCATGTCCGAGATGGACCCGGATGCCGGCGTGCGCATGCTGGGCGCGCTGCTCGACTGGGACCTCGACGCCGCCCTCGGCCGCGCCGATGCCCTGGGCCTCCGAATCACGGCGCTCGCCGCCGCGCCGATGCTCGCGCCCGAGGTGGTGCAGGCGTACGGCCATCGCTTCGAGATCATCCCGGTCGACCTCGGCGGCCACTTCTACCTGCTGGAGCGCCCGGCCGAGACGGCCGCCCTCATCCGGGAGGCGCTCATCCCGGTGTCAGGCACGTAACCGTCCGGCGGCCTGCGCCGGTTGGTTATGTGCCTGACACCGGGGTTGCTTCCGTCACGCGTCCGGGTCGACTCCCGGCGTGATGTCCTCGAAGCGGTTGATGTCGCGCAGGCCCGGGAAGAAGACCGCCCAGAGTCCCGCGGCCGCGATGGACAGGGCACCGCCCACCACGATGGCGCCGACGGTTCCGATGAACTGCGCGAGCACGCCGCTCTCGAAGGCCCCGAGTTCGTTGGACGCGCCCACGAACACCCGCTCCACCGCCACCACGCGCCCGCGCAGCTTCGCGGGCGTGAGCAGCGGGGTGAGGGTGGAGCGGATGTACACGCTCACCATGTCGCTGCCCGACAGCAGCAGCAGTGCGACGAACGTGAGCCAGTAGGCAGTGGAGATGCCCAGCACGATGGTGAACACGCCGAACCCGGCGACGGCGGCGAGCAGTACCGGTCCCACCCGGGTGCGTATGGGCCTTCCGGCGAGCGCCAGGCCCACGGCCACCGCGCCGATGCCCGGGGCCGCGCGCAGCACGCCGTAGCCCACCGCGCCCACGCCCAGGATGTCGCTGGCGATGATGGGCAGCAGCGCCGTGGCGCCGCCGAACAGCACCGCCACGAGGTCGAGGCTGATGGCCCCGAGCAAGGCGGGCGTGTGCCGGATGAGCCGGAGGCCCGCGGTGGCATCGCGCATGGTGGGCGGCCCGCTCACCTCGGCGCGGTGCTCGGTGCCCACCCGGCGGGTGACGCCCACGATGAGCAGCACCGCCACGAGGTCGAGCAGCGCGGCGAACACGTAGGGCGGCACGTTGCCCCACGCCTGCAGCAGGCCACCCAGGAAGGGCCCGAAGATGAGCGCGCCCTGCCACGTGGATGACGACAGCGCCATCGTGCGCGGCAGGTCGCCGGCGCTCACGGCGGCGGCCAGCATGGGGGTGAACGCGGCGCTCGCGAACGAGCGGCCCATGCCGAGGCCCGCGGCGAGGAAGTAGAGGGGGAGGGCCGAGGTGTCGCCGGCCGCGGCGTCGGCCGTGAGCCCGAGCGCCATCAGCACCACGATTCCCATGCCGAACGCCGTGACCACGCGCCGGTCGAGGCGGTCGGCCATCTGCCCGGCCGGCAGGGCGAAGATGAGCGCGGGCAGGAACTCCGCGAGCCCGATGAGCCCCAGGGTGAGCGGGCTGCCGGTGCGCTCGTAGGCCTGCCAGCCCAGCGCAGCGGCTACCACCCCGAAGGTGAGGGTGCTGAGCAGCTGCGCCCCGAGCAGGCGCGCGACGTCGGGGTTGCGCAGCAGCGCCCGGGCGTTCATGCGGGCAGCGTGTCAGGTGCGGTCGCGGAACGACGAAGGGCCGCCCGGTGGGCGGCCCTTCGCGTGAGGTAGCGCATACGGGATTTGAACCCGTGTTACCGCCGTGAGAGGGCGGCGTCCTAGGCCCCTAGACGAATGCGCCACGTGAGCCCCGCGAGGTACTGCATGTGCACTGCTGGCGACCATTATGACCAACGGCGCGCCGGTCGTGAAGTGACTGGGGGAGGAGGACTCGAACCCCCGCTCCTGGGACCAGAACCCAGTGTCCTACCAGCTAGACGATCCCCCATCGCCTCACGGCGGGGGCAAGGTAGCACAGGGGAACGCGCCTACTTCGCGCTCATCAGGGCCGCCAGATCCTTGCCCAGGGCCTTGAGCGCACGTGGGACATCGACGGGATCGAGGTCGGCCTGGATGATGTGCGCGTTCCGGTTGTCGCGCCGTGCGGCGGCAAGCGCATCGCGCAACTCCTGGCCGGTGCCGACCTTGGCGCCCTTGCCGCCGACCACGTCCGCGACCGCCGCGTAGTCCCACACGCTGACATCATTGAACGCGCCATCGCGGATGCTGCGCTCGGCGCCGTATCCGTGGTTGTCCATCACCACGACGATCGGCTTGAGGCCCTCGCGGATGCCGGTCGAGAGGTCGAACCCGGTCATCTGGAACGATCCGTCGCCGATGAGGATGATCGGACGCCCCTTCCCGCGTGCGAGCGCCGCTCCGATGCCGGCAGGCATGGCGAACCCCATTCCCACGTAGAGGCGCGCGATGTGGAACTGGCCGGCCCGCTTCATCTGCACGTCCATGGCGAGATGGGCGGCCACGCCGACATCGCTCGCGATGATGTCGGAGGGGATGATGAACTCGTTCAGCGCCTCCGCCACCATGTCGGTGGTGAGGCGCCCGCTCATCCGGACCGGTCGCACCCAGCCATGGGGCATCTTCGCCGGGAGCTTCTTGCGGGGGAGCGTGCGTCGTTCGAGGGCATCCAGGAGCTCCGGGAGCCACACGTCGGTGTAGGTGCGGTGCAGCACGCGTGCACGCCCGTCGTAGGCGTTGCTCGACCAGTCCTCGTTGATGCTGCTCGTGAACCCGCCCGTCGTGATGTCGTTGACGTTCACGCCCAGTTGCAAGACGAAGTCGGCCGACTCGACGAACCTGCGAAGCGCCGGCATGGTGCCACCGCCGCTGTACACGCCGAGGGTGAGCTTCGTGCTGTCCTCGTTCACGGCGCCCTTGCCCATGACGGTCTCCACCACGGGAACGTTCAGTCGCTGCGCAAGCGCCAGCACGCGATCGCCGAGCCGGCGCTTGGTGACCTCATTGCCGACGTTGATGATGGGCTTCTTCGCGGCCTTGAGGGTGGCCACGAGGTCATCGGCGCACGACTCCGTGTGCGGGGCCGAGTTGAAGCGTCGTGCGGCCCGCTCGGGCGGCGAGTACACGATCTTCGGCACGGCGGAGATGAGGTCGCGCGGCAGCTCGATGAAGACGGGCCGCAGTTCCTTCATGCAGTGATCGAGGATCCAGTCGATGTCGGCGTACGCGGTGTCGGCGTTGTCGATGAGCACGGAGTGCTCGGTGACGTGCTCGGCCATCATCCGAGGCGCGTCCATGTCGTCGCTCACGGCGTGGTGCACCCGGCGGCCATCGCGCTCGCCCATGCCGGGGCCACCGCCGATCACGACCACCGGCACCATCTCGCAGTTCGCGCCACCCAGCGCCGCCATCGTGGCCACCATGCCGACGCCGTAGGTGACGGCCACGGCGCCAAGCCCCTTCTCGCGCGCGTAGCCGTCTGCGGCGTAGGCGGCGGTCTCCTCGCGCGTGGAGTTGACCATGTCCATGCCGCGTTCGGTGCCGATCTCGTACAGGCCCAGGATGAAGTCGCCCGGGACGCCGAACACGTGGTTCACGCCGCGCTTCTTGAGCGCGTCGATGAGGTATTCGCCGACGGACAGTCGTGCTTGCTTACGGGGTGGCATGGGGCTCCTCGTGGTGGGGTTGGCCAGAGTCTACGTCGTGTCAGGAGCGCCTGCAGCCTGCTCCCAGTCGGAGTAGAGCGCCGCGTAGCGCCCGCCCATGCGCATGAGCTCATCATGCGTGCCCTGCTCTGCGATGCGGCCGTCCTCCACCACCACGATCAGGTCGGCGCGGCGGATGGTGGAGAGCCGGTGGGCGATCACCACCGCCGTGCGCCCCGACAGCAGGCGGTCGAGGGCCTCCTCGATGCGCCTCTCGGTGCCGATGTCGATCGACGAGGTGGCCTCGTCGAGGATCACCAGGCGCGGGTCGGGCACGAGGGCCCGTGCGAAGCAGATGAGCTGCCTCTGGCCCGCCGAGAGCCGGGCGCCGCGCTCCTGCACGTCGGTGTCGATGCCCTCGGGCAGGTCCTCGACGAACTCGAGCGCACCCACGGCGTCGAGCGCCCGGCGCACGTCGTCGTCGCTCGCCAGCGGATACGCGAAGCGCACGTTGTCGGCGATGGTGCCGCTGAACAGGTGGCCCTCCTGCGGCACGATGCCCATGGCGGCGCGCAGGGAGTCCTCGCGCACCTCGCACAGGTCGATGCCGTCGATCCTCACCGCGCCCTCATCGGGGTCGTAGAGCCGGGCGATGAGCTTGGCCAGCGTCGACTTGCCCGCGCCGGTGGGGCCCACCAGCGCCACGGTGGTGCCGGGCTGCACGTGCAGGTCGACGTCGCGGATCACGTACTCGCGGCCGTACCCGAACGACACGTGGTCGAGGTCGATGCGCCCGGCCACCTCGGGCAGGTCGCGCGCCCCCGCCGCGTCGGTGATGCGCGGGTCGGTCTCGAGCACGCCGAAGATCTTCTCGAGCGCCGCCATGGCCGCCTGGAAGGTGTTGTAGAGCTGCGAGAGCTGCTGGATGGGGTCGAAGAAGGACGACAGGTAGCCGATGAAGGCCACCATCACGCCGACCGTCAGCGCCTGGTTCAGCACCAGCGTTCCCCCGAACCAGAGGATGAGCGCCGTGCCCAGCGCGGCCAGCAGCTCCACGCCGGGGAAGTAGATGCCGCTCACCGTGACCGTGCGCATGTTCGCCTTGCGGTACTCGCGGTTGGCGTCGCGGAAGCGCCGGCGCGACTCCTCCTGGCGCCCGTGCGCCTGCACCACGCGGATGCCCGACAGGTTCTCCTGCAGCACCGAGAGCACCACGGCCACCCGCTCGCGCGTGGCCCGGTATGCCCGCGTGGCGCGGCTGCGGAACCACCAGGTGCCGACGGCCAGGAACGGGAAGATGACGAATGCCGCGAGGGCCAGCCGCCAGTCGTAGAACAGCAGGATGATCACCACGCCGATGAGCGTGAGCCCGTTGATCACCAGCGAGGTCGCGCCCTCCACCACCAGCTGGTTCACGGCCTCGATGTCGGCGGTGAGGCGGCTCACGCTGCGCCCGGTGGGCGTGCGCTCGTGGTGCCCCAGCTCGAGCCGCATCATGTGGCGGAACACCTGGCGGCGGAGGTCGAGCAGCACGCGCTCGCCCACCCACGACGACAGGTACGACTGCCAGTACTGCGCCGCCCAGCCGATGAGGCCGATCACCACGAAGATGGACACGATCACGATGAGCGCGGTGACGCTGCCGGCGTCGATGCCGTCGTCGATCGCCACCTGCGCCAGCGCAGGCCCGGCCAGCGTGGCGCCCGTCACCAGCAGCATGAGCACGATGGTGATGAGCACCCGCCGCCGGTACGGGCGGAAGTAGGGGAGGAGGCGCCGCATGTTGCGGCGCGGCCGGCGCACGACGCGCTCCTCGTCCTCCTCCGACAGCGGCCCGAGCATGCCGCCGGCGTTTCCGTGGCCCACGGGGCGGGTGCCCATCAGGCCTCCCTCGCCACGAGCTCATCGGGGCGGGCAAGCCCCTGGTCGTGGATCTCGCGGTACAGCGCGCTCTCCGCGTAGAGGTCGTCGTGCGCGCCGCGCGCGGCCACGCGCCCGCCATCGACCAGCACGATCTCGTCGG
Organism: Acidobacteriota bacterium; assembly: GCA_018969105.1. Classification (GTDB taxonomy): domain Bacteria; phylum Actinomycetota; class Thermoleophilia; order Miltoncostaeales; family Miltoncostaeaceae; genus SYFI01. The sequence continues at coordinate 5,874 of JAGWYY010000048.1, forward strand.
CCAGGCTGATGGTGGACAGCCGGTGGGCGATGATGATCGTGGTGCGCCCCTCCATCACGGCCGCGAGGGCGCGGGAGATCTCGCGCTCGGTCGAGGCATCCACCGACGCCGTGGCCTCGTCGAGCACGAGGATGCGCGGGTCCACGAGGATCGCCCGCGCGATCGCCACGCGCTGGCGCTGCCCGCCCGAAAGCGTGAAGCCGCGCTCGCCCACCACGGTGTCGTAGCCCTCGGGCAGCGCGCGGATGAAGGTGTCGGCCTGGGCCATGCGCGCGGCGCGCTCGATCTCCTCGTCGGTGGCCTCGGGGCGGCCGAAGGCGATGTTGGCCCGGACGGTGTCGGAGAACAGGAAGGGGTCCTGGGTCACCATGCCGATGGCGCCGCGGATGTCGTCGAGCGCCAGCTCCCGCACGTCGGTGCCATCCACCAGCACGCGCCCCTGCTGCGGGTCGTAGAAGCGCGGGATCAACTGGGTGATCGTGGTCTTGCCCGAGCCCGTGGGGCCGATGATGGCCACGGTGCGCCCCGCGGGGATGTCCATGTCGAGGTCGTGCAGCACGGGCCGGTCGGGCTCATAGCCGAAGGTGACGCCCTCGAACTGCACGTGCCCCCGGCCCGCCGGCATGGGCGCCGGGTGGGCGGCCTCGGCCACCTGCGGCTCGGTATCGAGGATCTCGAACACCCGCTGGCCGCTGGCGGCCGCGCGCTGGGCGCTTCCGATGAGCATGCCGATCGACCGGAATGGCCACGTGAGGATGGCCAGGTAGAGGTAGAACTGCACGAACTCGCCGAGGGTGAGCACGCCGTTGATGGTCATCACGCCGCCCACCGCGATGACCACCGCCACCCCCAGCACCGGCAGGAAGCCCATGAGCGACTGGTAGAAGCTCTGCAGGCGGGCGGCGTCCATGCTGCGCGAGAAGGCCTCCTGGGCGCGCAGCCCGAACCGCTCGCCCTGGGCGGTCTCCTGCCCGAACGCCTTCACCACGCGGATGCCCGCGAGGCTCTCCTCGGCCACCTGCGTCACGTCTGCCACCTTCTGCTGGACGTCCACGAGCACGGGGTGCGAGCGCTTGCTGGCGCGCGCGGCCACCAGCACGAGGGCCGGACCCATGAGCAGCGCCAGCAGGGTGAGGGGCACGCTGATCAGCAGCAGCACGATGGTGATGAACACCAGCGTGAAGGCGTGCATGAACAGGAAGATCAGCCCGTAGCCGAGGAAGAACCGCACGGTCTGCAGGTCGCTGGTGGCGCGCGACATCAGCTGGCCCACCGGCATGCGGTCGAAGTAGCCGAACGACAGCTGCTGCAGGTGCGCGAACACCCTGTCCCTCAGGTCGAACTCCACGCCGAGGCTCACGTGCCCCGCGAGGATGCGCCGCATCACCGCGAAGAGCGCGCGGATCACGCCCACCACGACCACGATGATCACCAGCGGCAGGAGGGCATCCTCCTGCTGGCCGTTCAGCACGTCGTCGATCACCCGGCGCGTGAGGTATGGCAGGGTGATCGTGCAGGCCATCAGCGCCAGGGCCGAGATGGCCGTGACGACGACCGACCACTTGTAGGGTCGGAGAAATGTGAGCAGCCGGAGAAGCGTGCGCAGAGGCGATTCCCATCGGTCGGACAGCGGCCTTCTCGCGGTGCCCAACTGTAGTGAGGGCCGGGACCCTTCCCGCATCGCGCGGCTCGTCACCGCCGCGGATGTGAGCGGGGTCACGGTCCTGGATGTCCATTCCGACCCCGACCACCACCGCACGGTCATCACGCTGGCCGGCGAGGCGGGGCCGCTGGTGCACGCCGGGACGGCGCTGGCCATGGCCGCCCGCGACCTCATCGACCTGCGTGGCCACGACGGCGTGCACCCCTTCGTCGGTGCGCTCGACGTGCTGCCGTTCGTGGCGCTGTCGCCCGCGGCGATTCCCGATGCGGTGGACGCCGCGCGATCGGCGGCCCGGCGCATCGGGGACGAGGTCGGGGTGCCGTGCCTGCTCTATGGCCTGGCGGCCGGCGCGGGCCGGGAGCGGCCTGCGCGCCTGCGCGCCGGGGGGATCGATGCCCTGGCCGCGCGCATGGCATCGGGCGAGGTGGTGCCTGATGCCGGGCCGGCCGTGCCGCACCCCGGCGCCGGCGTGGTGCTGGTGGGCGCGCGCGAGCCGTTGGTGGCCTGGAACATCTGGCTGCCGGGCGCCTCGCTGGACGACGCCCGCGCGGTGGCCGCGGCCGTGCGCGAGGCCGGCGGGGGCGAGGGGCTGGCCGGCGTGCGCGCCCTCGGGCTCATGTGCCCCCGGACGGGCCTTGCGCAGGTGTCGATGAACGTGGAGGATTACCGCCGCACGCCGCTCCCCGCGGTGGTGGAGCGGGTGCGGCGCGAGGCCGCCGCCCGGGGCATCGCCACCGGGGAGTCCGAGCTTGTCGGCATGGTTCCCCGTGCCGCCCTCGGAGGCGCGTCCCCGGAGGAGCTGGGGCTGCCCGACCTGCCGCCCGCCACGATCATCGAGACAACGGAGGACTGACAGATCGCCCCCAAGCGCCGCCGTCGTCCCAAGGCCGGTCCGCCGCCCGTCAAGAACCCGCGCCATGAGGCAAAGGTGCAGGCCGAGGAGGCCGGCGAGTCGCCGTCCGGCCGCAAGGACGGGCTCCCCAAGGGCGCGCCCAAGCGCGCGGGCTTCCGCAGCGTGCTGATCCGCGCGGGCATCGCGGCGGTCATCTTCTACGCGTTCCTCTACTTCGTGAACGGCGACAGCCCGCAGGTGGCGGGTGGATTCGCCATCGTCATGGGAATCCTGATGATCCCGCTGGGCATGCTGCTCGACCGCTTCGCGCATCGCATGGCGATGCGCAGGTGGCAGAAGCAGACGGGCGGGCGCTAGCCCATGGCCCCCCGTGCCCCCAAGGGCACCCGCGATGTGCTGCCGGCCGAGGGGCGCGTGCGCGCCCGGGTGGAGTCGGTGTCGGCCGACGTGATGGCCGCGAACGGATTCGGCCGGGTGGTGACGCCCACCTTCGAGGAGACCGAGGTGTTCGTGCGGGGCGTGGGCACGGCCACGGACATCGTGCGCAAGGAGATGTACACCTTCGAGGATCGCGGCGGCCGCAGCATCACGCTGCGGCCGGAGGGCACCGCTCCCGTGGCGCGGGCCTACGTGGAGCACGGCATGCACAAGCTGCCGCAGCCCGTGAAGCTCTGGTACATGGCGCCGATGTTCCGCTACGAGGCGCCGCAGAGCGGGCGCTTCCGCGAGCACTGGCAGGTGGGGGCCGAGGCCTTCGGCAGCGACGATCCGCTGCTCGACGCCGAGATGATCGCCCTGCTGGCGGAGATCTACGCACGCCTCGACGTGCCCGAGGTGCGGCTGCGCATCTCGAGCATGGGCGACCCCGAGGGGCGCGGCGCCTATCGCGAGAAGCTGCTCGCGCACCTGGCGCCGCACGCCGATGCGCTCCCGCGTGATGCGCGCGAGCGCATGGACGAGAACCCGCTGCGCCTCTTCGACATGAAGGACGACGCCGTGCGCGCCGCCATGCAGGGCGCGCCGCTGCTGGTGGACAACCTCGGAGACGCGGCCCGCGAGCACCACGCGCGCGTGCTCGAGGCCCTGCGCCTCATGGGCATCCCCTATGAGGAGGACCCCTCGCTGGTGCGCGGGCTCGACTACTACACGCGCACGGTGTTCGAGTTCACGTGCGACCGGCTCGGCGCCCAGAGCGGCATCGGCGGCGGTGGGCGCTACGACGGCCTGGTGGAGTCACTCGGCGGCCCCGCGGTTCCGGGGGTGGGCTTCGGCACGGGGGTGGAGCGCATCACCCTGGCGCTCGGCGACGCCGCGGCCGACGAGCCGGTGGTGGACGCCTACCTCGCCGTGCCCGACGCCGATATCCGCATGGCGCTCATGCCGCTGCTGCGCGACCTTCGCCGATCGGGCGTGCGCGTGGAGGCCGGCCCCGCGGGCAAGGGCCTCAAGGCGATGATGCGCCACGCATCAGGGTTAGGTGCCAGGAACGTAATCATCGTCGGCCCCCGCGAGCACGCGGACGGGCTCGCGACCATCAGGGACATGACGACGGGAGACCAGGTGGAGGTACCGGTGGGCGAGATCGCCCTGCACGTGATGGCCGACGGGGGCGCAGCGTGATCGGCGCGGGCCGCTACCGCACCCACGCCGCCGCCGGGGCCGCCGAGGCCGTGGGCGAGGCCGTTCGGGTATCGGGCTGGGTGCACCGCCGCCGCGACCACGGCGGGGTCATCTTCATCGACCTCCGCGACCGCAGCGGAATCGTGCAGCTGGTGTTCCACCCCGAGCAGGCGCCCGAGGCGCACGCGGCCGCGGAGCGGCTGCACCTCGAGGACGTCATCTGCGTGGACGGCCAGGTGGTGCGCCGCAGCGAGGAGACCATCAACCCGCGCATCCCCACCGGCGAGGTGGAGGTGGCCGTCAGCGCGATGGAGCGCTTGGCCGAGACCGAGCCGGTGCCCTTCTCGGTGGAGGACGAGAGCACCGAGCCGTCTGAGGAGCTCCGGCTCACCTACCGCTACATCGACATGCGCCGTCCGCGCCGCCTCGCCGCGCTCGAGCTGCGCGCCCGGGTGGTGCGCGCCATGCGCCGGGTGCTCGACGACGACGGCTTCCTCGAGGTGGAGACCCCGGTGCTCACGCGGTCCACCCCCGAGGGCGCGCGCGACTTCCTCGTGCCGTCGCGCCTCAGCCAGGGCGAGTGGTACGCGCTGCCGCAGAGCCCGCAGCTGTTCAAGCAGTTGCTCATGGTGGGCGGGCTCGAGCGCTACTACCAGATCGCCCGCTGCTTCCGTGACGAGGATCTCCGCGCCGACCGCCAGCCCGAGTTCACGCAGCTCGACGTCGAGGCCTCGTTCGTGGAGCCCCAGGACATCGAGGACCTCACCGAGCGCGTGCTGGTGGCCTGCTTCGCCGAGGCGGGCATCGAGATCCCCACGCCGTTCCCGCGCATGGGGTACGCGGAGGCCATGCGTCGCTTCGGCAGCGATCGCCCCGACCTGCGCTTCGGCATGGAGATCCAGGACTGGACCGACGCCGCGGGCCGCACGGACTTCGCCGTGTTCAAGGGCGTGGTGGACGGCGGCGGCGTGGTGCGCGGGCTCGTGGTGCCGGGCGCCGGCGAGGGCGTGTCGCGCAAGGATGGCGACGAGCTCATGGCCGAGGCGCAGGCGCTCGGCGCCAAGGGCCTCGTGTGGGCCATCGTGCAGGACGACGGCACGCTGCGATCGCCCGTCGCCAAGTTCCTCGATGGCCTCGCAGCCGACTTCGGCGCGGCACCCGGCGACCTCATCACCCTCGTGGCCGACGACGAGCAGGTGGCCTCCGAGGTCCTGGGCACGCTGCGCAACCGGTTCGCCGAGCGCTGGGGGCTCATCCCCGAGGGGATGTGGGCGCCACTGTGGGTGGAGGACTTCCCTCTGGTCGGCTGGAACGCCGACGAGAAGCGCTGGGACGCCCTGCACCACCCGTTCACCGCGCCGCACCCCGACGACATCGACCTCATCGCCACCGACCCGGGCAGCGTGCGCAGCCTGGCCTACGACGTGGTGCTGAACGGACTCGAGATCGGCGGCGGCAGCATCCGCATCCACGACCAGGCCGTGCAGAAGGCCGTGTTCGCGTGCATCGGCCTCGGCGCCGATGAGGCGGAGGACCGCTTCGGGTTCCTGCTCAAGGCCCTGCGCCTGGGCGCCCCGCCGCACGGCGGCATCGCCCTCGGCCTCGACCGGCTCGTCATGCTGCTCGCCGGCGAGCGCTCGATCCGCGACGTCATCGCCTTCCCCAAGACCGCCACCGGCGCCGACCCCCTCACCGGGGCCCCGGCCGGGGTGGATGACACCCAACTCAGGGAGCTCGCGGTGCGGAGCACCGCTCCCTCCCCGGAAGAGAGAGAGAAATGACCAGGACCCCCCTTCGCGCCGCCATCGTCGCTGCGCTGGCCGGCACGGCCGCGATCGCAGCGTCACCCGCCGTCGCGAACGAGGTCACGCCGATCCCCGTGACCACCCTCACGCCGGGCACCCTCACCATCTGCACGTATCCGGGATTCGCGCCGTTCACCAGCTTCACCAGCAGCGGGGCATGGGTGGGGTGGGACGCCGCGTTCCTCACCCGCTTCGCCGCGCAGCAGGGCCTCGCGGTGAAGACGGTTTCGGACGTCGCCTTCGACGGCATCTGGGAGCTCCCCGGACAGGACAAGTGCGACATCGCCGCGGCGGGCATCGGCGACGAGCCCGCGCGCCGCGCGCAGAGCCCGGGCACCACGTGGTCGATCACCTACTACGTGGTGATCCGCGCCTTCGCGGTGCGCAAGGGCAGCACGCTCACGGGCCCCCAGGACCTGGCGGGCAAGGTGGTGATCGTCACGAAGGACTCCACGGCGGACCAGGACATCCAGCAGCAGATCCGCCAGCACCACGTGAAGAACGTGACCGTGCGCTACACCGACAACGAGGGCGCCGCGGTGAAGATGGTGTCGCGGGGGAAGGTGTTCGCGTACGGCGGCGGCCTCGGCAGCATCCAGTACCAGGCGAAGCGCTTCGACAACATCAAGGTGGCCTGGCCGCACCGCATCCTGCTGCCCAGCGGCAAGCGCGGCTCCGAGCCGTTCTCCTACCCGGTGCGCACCGCCGACACCGGCCTCATCCAGGCGCTCAACGCCTTCATCGCCGCCAACAAGGCGAGCTACGGGAAGTAGGCCCCGCACCCCGCCCGCACCCGTTGCGCGGGGTGCGGGCGGGGTCTAGGGTTGCCGCATCCCGACCGTGTGCGCGACCGGACTTAGTTCCGAGCCGTATTTCGTGACCAGGGTGATGGAGTCGGGGCCGCACAACGCGAGGTCCCGCCCGTTGCCCGACCTGTGTGAAACAGGTTCGGATCACGCGCCGGAGCGGCACGGTGGGGGCTGTGATCCTCTCGCGGAGAGGATCCTCGGTGCCCCGCCCGGGGGAGCGGGGCACCGGATCCGGGGGCCTCGGTGAAACCAGAGTATTGCGTTTTCATTCGGGTTACCTCAAGTTTTGCTCAAGAGCACGGTTCCTGAGGAACCTCGCGCGACGGACCCCGGCACCATCGCGTTCCGCGCTAGCGTCACGCCATGCCGCCGTATCCGCCTGAGGTGATGCGCCACCTGGCCGCCCCCGTGGGGGCCGGCGGCCTGCGCGTGCCTGATGCCCGCGGCGAGGCCGGGGCCGAGGATTGCGGCGATGTCGCGGTGATCGAGATCGCCATCGAGGGCGACCGCGTGGCCGACGCGGGGTTCCGCGTGCGCGGCTGCGGCGCCACCACCGCGGCCGCCTCAGCGGCGTGCGCGGCCCTGCGGGGGGCGTCGATGGACGATGCCCTGCGGGTGTCCGCCACCTCGCTCGACCGCGCGCTCGGCGGGCTCGGGCCCGAGCGGCGCCATGGCGCCGAGATCGTGGCCGACGCCGTGGCGGGGGCACTCGAG
>JAGWYY010000049.1 GCA_018969105.1 Acidobacteriota bacterium
GCGGAGGGCGCGGCGGTGACTGGCCCGGGCTCACGATGCCCGTCCCTACGGCCGGGTAACCCACGCCGGTTGCTGCCCGCCGCACCCCCGGGGGTGGTGGGCCCCATCGGTGCGAATCTCGCTTCGTCAGACCCTCGTGGCCGGTGCCCCGCTAGGGCTTACACACGAGCTCCACGCCGGTGTAGGTATATGACCCGATGTTCCGAGTGACGTCGACGAACGAACACCGCTGCCGAGCGGCGACGGCGCATGGGTGATCGGCCGGGTAATTCGTGAGGCCGTAGTAGCACCGCTGGCCAGAGGCCAGCCTCACGATCCGGTCAGGCTCGGCGGTGGTGGCCGCCTTGGTGGTGGTGGCCGGATCGGTGGTCGACCCGCCGCCGGACGCACCGCACCCGGCGACGATGAACGCGAGGGCGGCTGCGGTTGCTGCGGCGACGAGGCGGGCTGCCAGCACGCTTTCACAGTACCACCCCTGCGGATTCCGAGGGCGCCCCCGGACCGCGGCCTGTTGCGGGGCCTACGGCCGGTAGCGCACGGCGACCAGCGTGAGGGCGTGCGGCGGGGCCGTGGGGCCGGCAGCCGAGCGAGGGGCTCCATCAAGCAGGGCGACATAGGAGTCGAGATCGCGCACCCCGCGGGCGACCTCGAGCATGGTGCCCACCACCACGCGCACCATGTGGCGGAGGAAGGCGTCAGCCTCGATGCGCAGGATCAGCTCGTCGCCGGCATCCCCTCCCTCGCGCCACGCGCAGTCGAGCACGGTCCGGTCGAAGAACACGTGCTGGGTCTCTGTGGGGGTGAACGCCGTGAAGTCGTGCTGCCCCACGGTGGCGGCTGCGCAGGCGGCGAGCGCCGCGCGATCGAGCGGCGGACCCGTGTGGCGCAGGGTGCGGGTCCGGCGCAGGGGTGACGGCGGGCCGATGAGGACGCGGTAGTCGTATGCGCGGCTCAGGGCATCGGCGCGTGCATCGAAGCCATCGGGCGCCTCGTATGCGGCGCGCACCGCGACGTCGTCGGGCAGCAGACCGTTGAGCGAGCGCCGCAGGCGGTCGGGATCGGCGGCGGCGGCCCGCTGCGGAGCGTCCATGCCCGCGGGCACCGCGAGGCTCACCACCTGCCCGGTGGCGTGCACGCCGGCATCGGTGCGACCGGCCACGCGCACCTCGGGTCGTCGCCCCAGAACGACCTCGAGGGCGTCCCGGAGGACGCCCTCGATCGTTCTCTGGCCGGGCTGCTCGGCCCAGCCCGCGAAGCCCGCGCCGTCGTACTCGATGTCGAGTCGCAGCGCGGGCATGTGCGATGGGCTAGTTGAAGGAGCCGGCCGGGGTCAGCCCGAACGAGCTGGCCCGGAATCCGTACACGCTGTAGAGCGCGCTGGCCGACTTCAGCACCTGCACCGATCCCCACTGGTTGGTCATGTTCAGCGTGGCGTAGGCGCTGCCCGGCTTGATCACCGTGGCCCAGGCCCACCCGTTGGTGGCACCCAGGCGGCGCTCGGTCACCTTGATGCCGTTGGTCTGCTGCAGGGTCACGTACACGCTGGCCTGGGGGCTGGTCTTGTTGCGGCGCTGGGCCGAGACCACCAGGCGGTAGAGCCCGTTGCTCGTGGAGGCGATGGTCGCCTTGGTGCTGGTGGGGGCGCACTGCGCGCCGCCCGGGAAGAGGTCGTTCTCCACGGCCGGCGGGATCGACTGCGAGTTGTCGCAGAAGTTCACGCCGCCATCCACGACGGTCCAGTTGGCGCCCGCGCCGGTGAGCACGGTCCACTGAGCGGGGATGATGCCGACGTACTTCGACGTGGGGACGATCTGCGCGCGGGCGAACGCGGTGTTCACCGACGAGATCGCGATGTTCTGCACGGTGTAGTCGGCGTACGTGTAGCCCTGCGTCTGGCTGGTCCAGGCGTTCACGGCGTTGACGATGCCGTTGATCTGCGTCTGGTTGGCGGCCATGGTGGCCGTGGCCTGGGTCGCCGCGAAGGCGACGCCACCGAGCGAGATCATGGCGCCGGCGGCGAGGAGGGTGCGGAAGCGGTTCACGTGAAGCTCCTGGGAGGCCGCTAGGCGGCGGTGGACGTGGTGGATGCGGGGACCTCGCGCGAGAGCTCCAGCAGCACCATGGGTGCGGCATCGCCCTGGCGGGGGCCCAGCTTGGTCACGCGGGTGTATCCGCCCGGGACGTCCTTGAACACCGGGGCGATGTCGTCGAACAGCCGGTAGGTGATCGGCTTGTTGCGCAGCAGCGCGATCGCCTGGCGACGGGCGTGCAGGGTGCCCTGCTTGCCGAGGGTGATGGCGCGCTCGGCCGTCTGGCGGGCGAGCCGGGCCTTGGCCTCGGTGGTCTGGATGCGCCCGTGCTCGAGCAGCGCAACGGCCATGTTGGCCGCCATCGACTTGCGATGTGCACTGTCACGATTGAGCTTGGGGCCGCGCCTGCGGTGTCGCATTGGTGTCTCCGGGTGCCGGTTCTGTCGTTATCAGTCGTCGCGGAGCGCCAGGCCGTGGCGGGCCAGGTTCTCCTTGACCTCTTCGATGCTCTTCTTGCCGAAGTTCGGGATGGCCGACAGGTCGTCCTCGCTCTTCGAGATGAGGTCGCCGATGGTCTCGACGCCCACGCGCTTGAGGCAGTTGTACGAGCGCACGCCCAGCTCGAGCTCCTCGATGAGGATGTTGGCCATCTCGCCACCGGGCTGCGGCGGCTCGGGCTCCTCCTCGGCCAGCAGGCGGATGTCCTTGGGGTCGGCGAAGATCGCCAGGCGCTCGATGAGGATGGCCGAGGCCTGGGCCACCGCGGTGCGCGGGTCCACCGAGCCATCGGTCTCCACCTCGAGGGTGAGCTTGTCGTAGTCGGTGCGCTGCCCCACGCGGGCGGCGCCCACCTCGTAGCGCACGCGGCGCACGGGCGAGAAGTTGCTGTCGACGGGAATGACCCCGATGGTCGACCCCGGCCCCTTGTTCTGCTCGGCCGGCACGTAGCCGCGCCCGCGGGCGATGGTGAGCACCATGTCCAGCGAGGCGCCGGCCTCGAGGTTGGCGATCTCCAGCTCGGGGTTGAGGATCTCCAGGTCGGAGGGGCAGGCGATGTCGCCGGCGGTGGCCACGCCCGGGCCCTGGCGGCTGAGCTCCACCTCGATCTCGTCGGCCTCGCCGACGAGGCGGCACACGAGCCCGCGCAGGTTCAGGATGATGTCCGTGACGTCCTCGCGCACGCCCTTCACGGTGGTGAACTCGTGCTGCACGCCCTCGACCTTGATCGAGGTGACGGCCGCCCCCTCGAGGGACGACAGCAGCACGCGCCGGAGCGAGTTGCCGAAGGTGTGTCCGAAGCCGCGGTCGAGCGGCTCGACCTCGATCTGCCCGAAGACGTCGGACTCGGGCTCGTAGGACATGCGCGGGGTCTGGATGTCGAGCACTTGGGCTGCTCCTCCCGGCCCTGTGGCCGGTTATGTGGTGAACGCGGAACCGGGTCCGACGGCCTCGGCCGAGGCCCCCGCGTCAGGGGCGCCCCGCCATCGCCCGTGCCGGGCCCGGTGCACTGCTTACTTCGAGTAGAGCTCCACGATGAGCTGCTCGCGCACCGGGGTGTCGATCTCGGTGCGGTCCGGTGCCTTCAGCACCTTGCCGGACAGCGACTCGTGGTCGGCCTGCAGCCACGGGGCCACAGACGCGCCGATCTCGGTGGCGCCGCGCACGGTCTGCTCGGCGCCGGAGGACGGCTTGATGGTGATGATGTCGTCGGGACGGCACTGGTAGGACGGGATGTCCACGCGCTTGCCGTTGACCATGATGTGACCGTGGCGCACCAACTGGCGGCCCTGGCGGCGCGATGCCGCGAAGCCCAGGCGGGTGACCACGTTGTCGAGCCGCAGCTCGAGCAGGCGCAGCAGGTTCTCGCCCGTGATGCCGGGCTGGCGGCTGGCCTTCTCGTAGTAGCGGCGGAACTGCTTCTCGAGCACGCCGTAGTAGCGGCGGGCCCTCTGCTTCTCGCGCAGCTGGATCAGGTACTCCGACTGGCGGATGCGCCCGCGGCCGTGATGGCCGGGTGGGTAGTTGCGGCGCTCGATGGCGCACTTCTCGGTAAGGCAGCGTGAGCCCTTGAGGAAGAGCTTCTCCCCCTCGCGGCGGCACTGCTTGCACTGCGGGTCACGATCGCGAGCCACGTCGGCCTCCTAGACGCGGCGCCGCTTGCGGGGGCGGCAGCCGTTGTGGGGAACGGGACTCACGTCGGTGACGGAGGTGACCTCCAGGCCGGCGGCCTGCAGCGAGCGGATGGCCGTCTCGCGGCCGGAGCCGGGGCCCTTCACGAAGACGTCGACCTTCAGCAGGCCGTGCTCCATGCCCTTGCGGGCGGCGGCGTCGGCCGTGACCTGGGCGGCGAACGGCGTGCTCTTGCGGGATCCCTTGAACCCGGCGGAGCCGGCGGTCTCCCACGCGATCACGTTGCCCGCGCGGTCGGTGAGGGTGACGATCGTGTTGTTGAACGAGGTCTTGATGTGCGCGTGCCCCGCAGCGATGTTCTTGCGGGCCTTGCGGCGGGTACGACCTCGGGTGGCCTTCTGGCGTGCCATGTGCTCCTTACGCTCCGGCTACTTCTTGCGCTGCTTGCCGACAGTGCGCTTCGGGCCCTTGCGCGTGCGGGCGTTGGTCTTGGTGCGCTGGCCGTTCACCGGGAGCCCGCGCCGGTGGCGCAGCCCGCGGTAGCAGCCGATGTCCATGAGGCGCTTGATGTTGTTGGCGCGCTCGCGGCGGAGGTCACCCTCCACGATGTAGTCGCGCTCGATCACCTCGCGGAGCTGTCCGACCTCCTCCTCGGTGAGATCACGGACGTAGGTGTCCTTGCTGATCCCGACCTTGCCGAGGATCTCGTTGGCCGTGGTGCGGCCGATCCCGTAGACGTAGGTGAGGCCGATCTCCACCCGCTTCTCGCGGGGGATGTTGACTCCGGCGATTCGCGCCACTGACTACCCCTGGGTCTGCTTGTGTCGAGGATTGCTGCAGATCACGAGGACCTTGCCGTGCCGCTTGATCACGCGGCACTTCTCGCACATCGGCTTCACGGACGGACGGACCTTCACGAAATGCTCCTCACTGGGTGACCCGGGGACGACTCGGCGTGGCGCGTGGCCGGATGGGCCGCGACGCCCCCGCAAAGCGCGTGGTGACGGTGCGGGATCGCAGTGCCCATGGGGCGCAGGGCGACCATCGCGTTCCGTTCCACGCGCGGCCGCGCAAGATAGCAGGAACCGGGGCTCATCGGTAACGATCCGTCATCCGCAGGGGAATGGGGCGATCGGCGCTCATGCGCCCGCCCGCGTGAGGATGCGCGGCCCGGAGGACGTGATCGCCACGGTGTGCTCGAAGTGGGCGGCGAGGCCGTTGTCGCGGGTGGATACCACCCAGCCGTCGCCCCCCAGCACCACCTCGGGATCGCCCTCGGTGACCATGGGCTCGATGGCGATCACCACGCCCTCCTCCAGCAGCACGCCGCTGCCGGCCGAGCCGAAGTTCGGCACCTGGGGCTCCTCGTGCATGCTGCGGCCCACCCCATGGCCCACGAGCGTGCGCACCACGTTGAAGCCCGCGCGCTCCACGACCTCCTGCACCGCCGCGCCGATGTCGCCCGTGCGGTTGCCCACCCGTGCCTGCGTGATGCCGGCGGCCAGCGAGCGGCGGGTGGCGTCCATGAGGTCGGTGGCCACCTGGCTCACCGGGCCCACGGCGATCGTGCGGGCCGAGTCACTCACCCAGCCGTCGAGGGTCACGCCGCAGTCGATCGAGATGATGTCGCCCTCGGCCAGCGCGTAGGGGCCCGGGATCGCGTGCACCACCTCCTCGTTCACCGAGGGGCAGATGGTGCCGGGGAACCCGTGGTAGCCCTTGAACGACGGCACGCCGCCGCGCGCGAGGATGAACTCCTCGGCCATGGCGTCGAGGGCCAGCGTGGTGACCCCGGGGGCCACCGCGGCCTCGAGCATGTCGAGGCACTCGGCCAGCACCGCGCCGCTCGCGGCCATGGCGTCGATCTCGTCCGGCGTCTTGGGGATCGGCCCTCCGCGCGGGGGGGCCGGCGCCTCGGCGTCGGGCGAGCCCTTCCTACGCGAGCGCTTCGACAACCTGCGCCTGCACCTCGTCGAGCGAGAGGGCACCGTCCACCCGCCGCAGCAGCCCGCGCGACTCGTAGTACTCGATGAGCGGGGAGGTCTGGGCGTCGTACACGTCGAGGCGGTTGGCCACGGCCTCGGGGCGGTCGTCGTCGCGCTGGTAGAGCTCGCACTCCGCGCCGGTGGCGGAGCACGGGGAGCCGTCGTACGGATTGCTCACCTCGTGGAACGAGCGCCCGCAGCCCCGGCAGATCCACCGGCCGCCGAGCCGGCGCACCAGCTCATCGCGCGGCACCTCGAACGAGATGACGGCATCGATGGGCGCGCCCACCTCGGCGAGCATGGCGTCGAGGGCCTCGGCCTGCAGGGTGGTGCGCGGGAAGCCGTCGAGCATGAAGTCGTCGGTGCGACCGGTCAGGCCCTCGCGGATCATGCCGATCACCACGGCGTCGGGCACCAGGTCGCCGGCGTCCATGTAGGTCTTGGCCTCCAGGCCCAGCGGGGTGCCCTCCTTCACCGCGGCACGGAGGAGGTCGCCCGTGGACAGGTGCAGCAGGCCGCGCTCCTTGAGGAGCTCCGCCTGGGTGCCCTTGCCGGCACCGGGAGGACCGAACAGGACGAGGCGCGCTATTGGAGGAACCCTTCGTAGGACCGCATCATCAGCTGGGCCTCCATCTGGCGCATGGTGTCCAGGGCCACGCCGACGACGATCAGGATTGACGTGCCGCCGAAGAGCCCGAAGAACACGTTCGACTCGGGCAGGTAGCGGAAGATGATGTTCGGGAACTCCGCCACGAGCGCAAGGTAGATGGCGCCGGGCAGCGTGAGGCGGCTGACCACGCGATCGAGGTAGATCGCCGTGGGGCGCCCCGGGCGCACGCCGGGGATGAACCCGCCGTACTTCTTGAGGTTGTCGGCCTGCTCCGTCGGGTTGAACTGCACCGCCGTGTAGAAGTACGTGAAGAGCACGATCAGCAGGCCCTCGAAGAGGATGAACCACCAGGAGCCCGGCGACAGGAAGTCGGCCACGCCCTGTGCCCAGCCCGAACCTCCCGCGAGCTCGGCGATGGTGGGCGGCAGGATCGTGATGGACGCCGCGAAGATGACGGGGATCACCCCGGCCATGTTCACGCGGATCGGCATGTAGGTGGTGCCGCCCGATGTCATGCGGCGTCCCACCTGCCGCTTGGCGTACTGGATGGGGATGCGCCGCACGCCCTCGTTCACGAACACGATGCCCAGCACGATGGCCACGGCGATGATGCCGATGATCACCGCGGTGACCGGCGGCAGGCCGAGCCAGCCGCGGATCGCCTGCGGCAGCGCCGAGACGATGGAGCAGAAGATGAGCAGCGAGATGCCGTTGCCGATGCCGTGATTGGTGATGAGCTCGCCGATCCACATCACCAGCGTGGTGCCCGCGGTGAGCGTGATGATGATCAGGAACGTGCGTGACCATCCCACTCCCGGCAGGGCGTCCTGCGAGCGGAAGTACATGACGTAGGCGAACGACTGCAGGAACGCCAGGCCCACGGTCATGTAGCGCGTGTACTGCGTGATCTTGGCGTAGCCCGACTCGCCCTCCTTCTGGAGGCGCTCGAGCGACGGGATCACCACCGTGAGGAGCTGCAGGATGATGCTCGCGGTGATGTACGGCATGATCCCCAGCGCGAACACGGCGAAGCGCGTGAGCGCGCCTCCCGCGAACAGGTTGAGGAAGTTCAGGATGTTCGTGGTGCCCTGGTTCTGCAGGGCGGCGGCGAGCTTGTCGGGCTCGACGCCCGGCACGGGCACGTAGGACCCGAAGCGGAACACCAGCAGCATTACCGCGGTGAACCACAGCTTCTTCCGCAGCTCCGGGGACCGGAGCGAGTTGAGCATGGCCTGGAGCATCAGCGGGCCTGGCCCGGGGCCCTCCTACTCGCTGCCGGCGCTGCCGACGAGCTCCACGCTTCCACCGGCCGCCTCGATCTTCGCGACCGCCGCAGCGGAGGCCTGCTCCACGCGCACCGTGAGCGCGTGGGTGATCTCGCCTCCGGCGAGCAGCTTCACCGGGTACGCACGGTTGGAGTTGTTCTTCACCAGGCCGACCTTGGCAAGCGACTCGGCGTCCACCGTGTCACCCGCGCCGAAGGCCTTGGCCAGCGCGCCGACGTTCACGGGCACGGAGTGCGTGCGGAACGGGCCGATGGGCATCGACTTCTTGTGGTTCGGGCCGCGCAGCTTGCCCTTCTGCATGTGGATCGGGATCGTGCCGCCGCGGTAGCCGGGGCGCGGGCCGGGGCCCGAGCGGGCGCCGGCGCCCTTCATGCCGCGACCGCAGGTCTTGCCCTTGCCCGACCCGGGACCGCGACCCACGCGCTTGCGCCGGTGCTTCGCGCCGGGGTTGGGACCGAGGCTCTCGAGGCGGACCTCCTCGGGGTCCACGCCGCCGCTCACGTTGGGCTCATCAGCTGCCACTCTGGACCTCCTCCACCTGCACGAGGTTCGCGACCTTGCGGATGGCGCCCTGGAGCGCCGGCGAGTCCTCGTGGATCGCCGTCTTGCCGATGCGCCCGAGGCCCAGCGCGCGGAGCGTGCCGCGGTGGCGCTGGGAGCTCCCGATCTGGGAGCGCACCTGGGTGATCTTCAGCGTGCTCACGCGGTGACCTCCTCCGAGGCCTCCGCGGCCTCGGCCACGACCTCGTCGGCGGGCTTGGTGGAGCCGCCGGAGGTGCCCAGCACCTCGGCGACGGTCTTGCCGCGCAGCGCGGCCACCTGCTCGGGCGTGCGCAGGCTCTTGAGCCCCGCCACCGTCGCGGCCACGAGGTTGACGGGGTTGGTGGTGCCGAGCGACTTGCTGAGGATGTCGCGCACGCCGGCCAGCTCGAGCACCGCGCGCACGCCACCGCCGGCGATGACGCCGGTACCCGGGGCGGCAGGCTTCAGGAGCACGCGGCCGGCGCCGTGGTGGCCGATGACCTCGTGCGTGATGGTGGAGCCGTAGCGCGGCACGCGGAACATGTTCTTCTTGGCGTCATCCACCGCCTTCTGGATGGCCAGGGGCACCTCGTTGGCCTTGCCGTGGCCCACGCCGACGGCGTCGACCTCGTTGCCGACCACCACCAGGGCCGAGAACGAGAAGCGGCGGCCGCCCTTGACGACCTTGGCCACGCGATTCACCTGCACCACGCGCTCGGAGAGCTCCGCTCCCTCTGCGTGCACCTTGTCGCGACTGCGCTCTGCCATGTGCCTCTTCCCCGGTCCTCTAGAACTCGAGCCCGCCCTCGCGGGCGCCGTCGGCGAGGGACTTGACCCTGCCGTGATACAGGTAGCCGCCGCGGTCAAAGACCACGCTGCTCACGCCGGCGGCCTTGCCGCGCTCGGCGATGAGCTTGCCCACCTCGGTTGCCGCCGGCCCCTTGGCCAGGCCCTTGAGGGCGGCCTCGTGCGAACCGGCCGCCGCCACGGTGTGGCCACGGTCGTCGTCGATGAGCTGCGCGTAGATGCGCAGGTTCGACCTCGACACCGACAGGCGCGGACGCTCGGCGGTTCCGTGGACCTTGCCGCGGACGCGGCGGTGGCGACGCGCGCGGGCGTCTCGTGTGCTGATCTTGCCCATCTCTCCTAGGCCCTCTTCCCGACCTTGCGCCTCACGACCTCGCCCTGGTACCTGATGCCCTTGCCCTTGTAGGGCTCCGGCGGGCGGACGCGGCGGATCTCCGACGCGATCTGGCCGACCTGCTGCTTGTCGATCCCCGACACCACGATCTCGGTGGCCTCGGGAACCTCGAACGTGATGCCCTCCGGCGGCTCGAACGTGACCGGGTGCGAGAAGCCCACGGCCAGCTCGAGGTTCTTGCCCTTGAGCGCCGCGCGGTAACCGACGCCCACCAGCTCGAGGCGGCGCTCGAAGCCCTCGGTGACGCCCGTGACCATGTTGGCCACGAGGGTGCGCGAGAGGCCGTGCAGCGCGCGGTGCGGGCCGCGGTCGGTCGGACGGGTGACCACGAGGGTGCCGTCCTCCTGCGCCACGCGGATGGGCTCGACCACCACGTGCTCGAGCTCGCCCTTGGGCCCCTTCACCGAGATCTTCTGGCCGGAGATGTCCACGGTGACCCCGTCGGGGACCGCGATGGGTGCGCGTCCGATGCGGCTCACGGTCGCTCCTCCCCTACCAGACCGTGCACAGGACCTCGCCGCCGACTCCGCGGCGACGGGCCTCGTGGCCCGTGAGGAGACCCTGGGAGGTCGAGATGATGGCGACGCCCATGCCGCCCAGAACCTTGGGCAGGGAGTCCTTGTCGGCGTACACGCGGCGGCCGGGCTTCGAAACGCGGGTGAGCCCCGTGATCACGCGGCGGCGGTCGTCGTCGTACTTGAGCGTGACCGTGAGCGTGGCGTGGGCGCCCTCGCTGTTGGTCTCGAAGCCGGAGATGTAGCCCTGCTCCTCGAGCACGCGCGCGATGTCGGCCTTGAGACGGCTCGACGGCATGTCGACGGTGTCGTGCAGCGCCATGTTGGCGTTGCGGATGCGCGTGAGCATGTCTGCGATGGGATCGGTCAGCATCGGGCTACCAGCTCGACTTCGTCATTCCGGGGATGTGGCCGGCGTGGGCCTCGTCGCGCAGGCAGATGCGACACAGGCCGAACTTGCGGAACACCGCCCGCGAGCGACCGCACCGGTGGCACCGGGTGTATGCCTGCGTGCGGTACTTGGGAGGCCGTGAGGCCTTCACCTTGAGGGACGTCTTCGCCACGTGTTCCTGAACCTTCCTCTATCGCCTGCGGCCGCGGCCGCTGTACTTGCGCAGCTTCTTGCGTCGACGGGCCGCGCGCTCCTCGGCCGTGTAGCCCTGCTCGCGGAACGGCATGCCCAGCTCCTGGAGCAGGGCCTTGGCCTCCTCGTCGGTGCGGGCGCTCGTCGTGATGGTGACGTTGAGCCCGCGAACCGCCCCGACCTTGTCGTAGTCGATCTCCGGGAAGATCGTCTGCTCGCGAAGGCCGAGGTTGTAGTTGCCGCGGCCGTCGAACCCGTCGGGGTTGATGCCGCGGAAGTCGCGGATGCGCGGGAGCGCGACCGTGTTGAGGCGGTCGAGGAACTCCCACATGCGGGCACCGCGCAGCGTCACCTTGGCGCCGATCGGCATGCCCTCGCGCAGCTTGAACTGGGCGATCGACTTCCGGGCGCGCGTGATGGCCGGGCGCTGGCCCGAGATGATCGCGAGCTCCTCCACGGCGTCGTCGAGCGCCTTGGAGTTCGCCTTGGCATCGCCCACGCCCATGTTGAGCGTGATCTTCTCGATGCGCGGGTGCTCCATCGGCGACGAGTAGCCGAAGCGCTCCTGCAGCTTCGGGCGGACCTCATCCTCGTAGCGCTGCCTGAGGCGCGCGGGCGGGATCGCGGTGGCGGTCTCGGTGCTCAATCCAGGGCCTTCCCGGTGCGGGCGGACACGCGGATGCGCTGCCCGTCCTTCTCCTCGATGCGAACCCGGCACGGCTTCTTGTCGGACGGGTCGATCGGCATGACGTTCGAGAGGTGCATCGGGGCCGGCTTCTCGATGATGCCGCCCGGGTCGTCGGGCGGGCGCGCCTTGGTGTGGCGCTTCACCATGTTGAGGCCCTCCACCAGCACGCGCTGGTCCTTGGGGCTCACCTCGAGCACGGTGCCGGTACGGCCCTTGTCCTTGCCGGCGATGCACATGACCTGGTCGCCCTTCCTGATGCGCTCGGGCACTACAGCACCTCCGGCGCGAGGGAGACGATCTTCATGAACTGCTTCTCGCGAAGCTCGCGGGCCACGGGCCCGAAGATGCGGGTGCCACGCGGGTTCTGGGCGGCGTCGATGATGACGGCCGCGTTCTCGTCGAAGGCGATGAACGTGCCATCCTCGCGCGGGTGCGCCTTCTTGGTGCGCACGACCACGGCCTTCACCACGTCGCCCTTCTTCACCGCGCCATTCGGCGTGGCCTGCTTGACGGTGGCGACGATGGTGTCGCCCACGTGGGCGTAGCGGCGCTTGCTGCCGCCCAGCACGCGGATGCACAGGAGCTCCCTGGCACCGGTGTTGTCCGCCACGCGGAGTCGTGATTCGTTCTGGATCATCGCGTGCTCCTAGCGGGCCTTCTCGACGATCTCGACGAGGCGCCAGCGCTTCTGCTTCGAGGTCGGGCGGGTCTCCACCACGCGCACCACGTCGCCCACGCCGGCCTCGTTGCGCTCGTCGTGCGCGTGCAGCTTCGACGAGCTGCGCACGGTCTTGCCGTAGATGGGGTGGCGGCGCGAGGTGTCCACGCGCACGGTGATGGTGCGGTCACGGGCGTCGCTCGTGACGACCCCCTGGCGCACCTTGCGGGCGGACACGCTCTCCTGGGGCGTCTCAGCCATTGACGGCCTCCTCCTTGGCGATCTCGCGCTCGCGGGCAACCGTGAGGATCTGCGCGATCTCGCGCTTGCGCACGCCGATCTCGCTCGTGCGCTCGAGCGCCCCGGTGGGCAGCTGGAAGCGCAGGTTGAAGAGCGCCTGTCGCGACTCCTCGAGCCTGAGGGCGAGCTGGTCATCCGACAGCTCGCGGAGTTCACTGGCCTTCTGCGTCGGCATTGCCTAGGCGTCCTCGCGCGTCACGAACTTGCACTTCACGGGCAGCTTCATCGCCGCGAGGCGCATGGCCTCGCGGGCGGTCTCCTCGTCCACGCCCGAGAGCTCGAACATCACCTTGCCGGGCTTCACCACGGCCACCCAGGCCTCGGGTGAGCCCTTGCCGGATCCCATGCGGGTCTCAGCCGGCTTCTTGGTGACGGGAAGGTGCGGGAACAGGTTGATCCACACCTTGCCCTGGCGCTTGATGTAGCGGGTCATCGCCACACGCGCGCTCTCGATCTGGCGGTTGGTGATCCAGGCGTTCTCGAGCGACTTCAGGCCGTACTGGCCGAAGTGGACCTCCTGGTTCCCCTTGGCCTCGCCACGACGACGGCCGCGGTGCGCCTTGCGGTA
>JAGWYY010000179.1 GCA_018969105.1 Acidobacteriota bacterium
GGCGAGCGCCTACATCACATCCGAGGTGGGCCGCATGATGCAGAGCGTGGTGTCCGAGGGAACGGGAACGCAGGCGGGCCTCGCAGGTCTGTCCGTGGCCGGCAAGACCGGTACGGCGGAAACCGGCGACCCCGAGCGCAACCAGGCGTGGTTCATCGGCTACGCGCCCGCGGAGGACCCGCAGGTGGCCGTGGCCGTGGTGATCGAGGACACCTCCGGCACCGGCGGCACCGAGGCCGCCCCGGTGGCCGGTGAGGTCATGCGCACCGCGCTCTCGGCCGGTCCCGTTCTCGGGGAGCCCACCACATGACCATCGGTCCCGGCAGCGAGCTGGGCGACCGCTACGAGCTCGGTCACCAGATCGGCAGCGGTGGCATGGCCACCGTGTACCTCGCCTACGACACCGTCCTCGACCGCGAGGTGGCGGTCAAGGTGCTGGCAGAGCGCTTCGCCGCCGACCAGGCCTTCGTCGAGCGCTTCCGCCGTGAGGCGTCGGCCGCCGCCGGCCTGAACCACCCGAACATCGTGGCGGTGTACGACCGCGGCGAGGCCGAGGGCACCTACTACATCGTCATGGAGTACCTGTCGGGGCCCGACCTCAAGAAGGTCATCCGCGACCAGGGCCCGCTCGAGCCCGCCGTGGCCGTGGACAACGCCCTGCAGATCCTCTCGGCGCTCACCGCGGCGCACGCGGCGGGAATCATCCACCGCGACATCAAGCCGCAGAACGTGATGGTGGGCGAGGACGGCCGCCTGCGCGTGGCCGACTTCGGCATCGCGCGCGCCGACGCCGACCAGCAGATGACCGAGGCCGGCTCGGTGATCGGCACGGCCCAGTACCTCTCGCCCGAGCAGGCCCAGGGCGAGGAGACCACCGCCGCCAGCGACACCTATGCCGTGGGCATCGTGCTCTACGAGATGCTCACCGGTCGCGTGCCCTTCGACGGCGATCGCCCGGTGACCGTGGCGATGAAGCAGATCAACGAGCCGCCCGTGCCCCCGCGGGTGTTCGTGCAGGACATCCCGCCGGACCTCGACGCCGTGGTGATCAAGGCGCTGTCCAAGCGCCCGGAGGACCGCTTCCAGACGGCCGACGAGTTCACCGCGGCCCTGCTCGACGTGCGCGCGGGCATGCCGGGCAACCAGCAGTCCACGCTCATCCTCACCGCGCCCACGGCCACGGCCGGGGCGGTTGCGGCGGCGACAACGGAGACGGCAGTCATGGGAGAGCCCGCACGCGGCGGACGCGGAGGCAACGGGCGCGGCGGTGGCCGCGGCAAGAAGAAGGGCGGCGCCAACCGGCCCGCCGTGTGGGGCATCGTCGCGGTGCTCGTGGCAGCCATCGCGGTGGCCCTGGCCCTGGCGCTCACGCGCGGTGGCGGCGACATGATCGCCGTGCCGGATGTCGCGGGCTTCGACGCCGCCGCGGCATCGAAGGCCATCACCGACGCCGGGCTCACGCCCACGCAGCGCACCCAGGCCAGCGACACCGTGCAGCTCGGCGTGGTCATCGGCACCCAGCCCGAGGCGGGCACCGAGGTGGCGAAGCAGTCCACCGTGACGGTGCTCGTGTCGTCGGGCCCTGCGCAGGTGACCGTTCCCAACGTGGTGGGCAAGGCGGTGGAGGACGCCCAGGCCGCGCTGGAGAAGGCCGGCTTCGACGTGGCCACCGAACAGGTGGACAGCGACAAGGAGATCGGCACGGTCGTGCGCCAGGCCCCGAAGGCCGGCTCGCAGGCCGGATCGGGCGACACCATCACGCTCTACGTGAGCAAGGGCGTCACCAAGGTGACCGTGCCCGACGTCACCGGCAACGACATCGACGCCGCGCGCAGCTCGCTCGCGAGCGCCGGGCTCGAGGTCGGCAGCGTCACCGAGGACGACGGCACGTCCGGGCTCGCACCGGGCACCGTGACGGGGCAGGACCCCTCGGGCGGTGCGTCGGTGGCCAAGGGCTCGTCGGTTGACCTCATCGTCGCCGCATCCGGTGGCAGCAGCGTGCCCGACGTCACGGGCAGCGACTCCAGCACCGCGCGCTCCAAGCTCGAGAGCCTCGGGTTCAACGTGA
>JAGWYY010000050.1 GCA_018969105.1 Acidobacteriota bacterium
GTCGCCCGCCCGGCGCACCACGATGGCGGGGCCGGCAAGGCGGTCGAGGTCGAAGGCGTGCAGCGGCTGGGCCGTGAGCAGCATCACGTAGTTGGTCACGTCCACCACGTTGTTGATGCTGCGCATGCCGGCGGCCTCGAGGCGGCGCACCATCCAGTCGGGCGACGGGCCCACCGTCACGTCGAGCAGCACGCGCGCCATGTAGCGCGGGCAGAGGTCCGGGGCATCCACGCGCAGCGACACGTAGTCGCCCACCTGGCCTGCGCCCTCCTCGGGCGGCAGCGCCACATCGAGGTCGTGCAGCGGCGCGCCCGTGATGGCGTGCACCTCGCGCGCGATGCCGTAGATGCCCTGGCAGTCGCCACGATTGGGCGTGAGCTCGAGCTCGAGGATCGTGCCGGGCGGGGGCAGCACGTCGATCACCGGCGTGCCGGCCGCAAGGTCATCACCCAGCACCAGGATGCCGTCCGACTCATCAGAGATCTCGAGTTCGGCCTCGCTCAGCACCATGCCCAGGCTCTCGACGCCGCGCAGCTTGGCCTTGCCCAGCTTCTGGCCGCCCGGCATCACGGCGCCCGGAAGCGCCACCGCCACGGTCTGGCCCGCGGCCACGTTGGGCGCCCCGCACACGATCTGCCGCGGGGCGTCCTCGCCGGCGTCCACGCTGAGCACCCGCAGGCGGTCGGCATCGGGATGCTGCTCGGCGGTGAGCACCTTGCCGACGATGAAGGCCTCGCGGTTGCCCGGGGTCACCGGGATTCCGCGCGTTATCGCGCGCTCCACGGCGGTGCCGGTGGCGGTGAGCCGGTCGGCGAGCGCGGCGTCGTCGAGGTCCACGGCGACGTGCTCGCGCAGCCATTCGAGGGGCAGCTTCACGAGAACTGCTCCAGGAAGCGCAGGTCGCCCTCGTAGAGCAGCCGGATGTCGCTGATCTGGTGGCGGATCATCGCGATGCGGTCGAGCCCGAAGCCGAACGCGAAGCCGGTCCACCGCTCGGGGTCGTAGCCCACGTTGGCGAACACGTTGGGGTCCACCATTCCGGCGCCCGCCACCTCAAGCCAGTCGGTGCGGCCGTTGCGGTCGGTCCACGACACGCTCACGTCAACCGAGGGCTCGGTGAACGGGAAGAAGTGCGGGATCACCCGCACGTCGCGGTCGCCCAGCAGGCGGGTGAGGAAGTACTCGATGGTGCCCTTGAGGTGCGCGAAGGTGAGCCCCTCGTCCACGGCAAGGCCCTCCACCTGATGGAACATGGGGCTGTGGGTGGCGTCGACGTCGTCGCGGCGGTACACGGTGCCCGGGGCGATCACGTACACCGGCGGCGGCCCCGACTGCATGGTGCGGATCTGCACCGGCGAGGTCTGGGTGCGCAGCAGGATGTCGTCGCCGCCCTCGATGAAGAAGGTGTCGCTCTCGGAGCGCGCGGGGTGGCCGTCGGGCGTGTTCAGCGCCGTGAAGTTGTTGAAGCCGGTCTCCACCTCGGGGCCATCGGCCACCGAGTAGCCCATGCCGAGGAAGATCTCCTCCACCTCGAGCGCCACCTGCGTGATGGGGTGCAGCGCGCCCAGCGGGAAGGCGTTGCCGGGCAGGGTCACGTCGGCGGTGTCGGCCTCGAGCGCGGCGCCCATGGCGTCGGCCTCGAGGGCATCCCGACGGCCCTCAAGGGCCTCCTCGATCGCCCGCCGGGCGGCGTTGCCGTCCTTGCCCACGCGGCCGCGCTCCTCGGGCGGCAGCGAGCCGATCGACCCGAGCAGCTCGGTGAGCGGCGCCTTGCGCCCGAGGAACCTCACGCGCGCGGCCTCGAGCGCCTCGAGGTCGGGCGCGCCGGAGATGGTGGCGATGGCCTCGTCGGCCAGCGCGCTGAGGTCGGGGATCCCGCTCATGACCGCGGCATCCTAGAGCACTGCCGCACGCGCTCGGCCAGCAGCGCGGCGCCCGCCGCGGACACGTTGAGCGACTCCGCGCCCTCGCCCTGCGGGATCGTCACCTCCACCACCTCGAGCGATTCGCGCAGGGCGTCCATCACGGGGTCGAGCCCGGCCCGCTCCGCGCCCAGCGCCAGCACCGTGGGAACGGTGAGGTCGACGTCCCAGGGGGCCTCGCCCCCATGGGCGACGGCGGCCACCACGCGAAAGCCCTCGCGCGTGGCCAGGTCGTCGGGTCGCACGCCCTCGAGCACGGGCAGCGCGAACGTGGCGCCCATGGCCGCGCGCACCGCGCGGGGGTGCGCGGCGTCGGCTGATCCCGGACCCAGCGCCAGCCAGTCGGCGCCGAGCGCGGCCGAGGTGCGGATGAGCGTGCCCACGTTGCCCGGGTCGGCCACGCCGGCCAGGTACACCCCGAGCGCGGGCGGCATGGCCACGGTGCGGAAGTGATGCGGACCGGCCTGCGGGAACACGCCGATGATGCGCGGCGGCTGGGCCAGCGTGCTCACCCCGCCCATGAGGCGGGTGGAGATCGCGTAGCGCTCGGCCACGTCGGCGGTCGCCGCCAGCCGCGGGTCGTCGTCCGGAACACGCTCCTCGTCCACCAGCAGCATCACCGGCGCGATGCCGCGGTCGAGCGCGGCCTGCACTACATCCTCGCCCTCGGCCACGAGCAGGCGCTCCTCGCGGCGCGTGCGCTTCTGCTGCAGACGGCGGACGTGCTGCAGCGCGGGATTGCGATGAGAGGTCACCCGGCGGAGGGGCCCCGGGCCGCCCCCGCCGCGTGAGTCTCGTGTCGCGGGCCCGGTGCCTTCGGTCAGGCGGCCGCGCGGGCGTCAGCGGCCCGCGCGCACAGGGCGGCGAAGTGCTCCGGCTCGTTCACGGCGAGGTCGGCCAGCATCTTGCGGTCGAGCTCCACGCCGGCCAGCGAGAGGCCGTGGATGAACTCGGCGTAGGTGATGCCGTTCAGGCGGGCCGCCGCGTTGATGCGGGCGATCCACAGGCGACGGAAGTCGCGCTTGCGCGCGCGGCGGTCGCGGTAGGCGTAGTTGCCCGACCGCTGCACCTGCTCCTTCGCGCGACGGTACGACGAGTGCTTGGTGCCCCAGTAGCCCTTGGCCTGGCCGAGGACCTTGCGCCGCTTCTTGCGGGCGTTGACGGAACGCTTGACACGGGCCATGGGCTAGCGCCTCCCCAGGAGCCGGAGGATCTCCGGGCGGTCGACCTCGGCCATCTCCGCCGGGCGCGCGCTGGAGCGCTTCAGCTTGGCCGACTTGTGCTCGAGGTTGTGCCGCAGCCCCGAGTGCACGTACATCACCTTGCCCTTCCGCGTGACGCGGAAGCGCTTGGAGGCCGACTTGTTGGTCTTCATCTTGGGCATGTCTGGTGTTCCGTGCTTCCTAAGGGGTCTCTGCCGGGGCTTCGGCCGGTGCGGCCTCCGCCGGAGCTGCGTCAGTCGGAGCGGGCTCTGCTGCGGCGGGCTCTGCCGCGGCCTTCTCCTTCTTCTGCGGTACGTCCTTCACGGGCGCGAGCATCATGATCATGTTGCGGCCATCGAGGTTCGGACGGCTCTCGATCGTGGCGAGGTCCTGCACCTCCTCGGCGAGCTGGAGGAGGATGGCCTCCCCGCGCTCCGGGTGCATGAGCTCCCGACCCCTGAACATGATCGTGACCTTGACCTTGTCCTTGTTCTTGAGGAACCGCAGGACGTGGCCCTTCTTGGTCTCGTAGTCGTGAGGGTCGATCTTGGGCCGGAACTTGATCTCCTTGATGGTGATCGTGCTCTGGTGCTTTCGCGCCTGCTTTGCCTTCTGCTCCTGCTCGTAGCGCCACTTGCCGTAATCCATGATGCGGCAGACCGGCGGGCGGCCTTCCGGGGCCACCTCGACGAGGTCGAGGTTGAGGCCGATGGCAATGTCCAGGGCCTCCTCCGTGCGCATCTCGCCGCGGTTATCGCCGTTCTCGTCGATAAGGCGGATGCGCTCGACGCGAATTGCGTCGTTGATCCGGGTTGATGGCCCCGCCGGCGGGCGGGTATCTGGACCGCGCCTAGGTGGCACGGGCTACGGGCGTCGTCAGGCGAGCCCCTCCTGCAGATCGGGGCGCGATGCGCCCGGTGGACTGGTGCTTCGTGAAGCCGGGGCACAATAGCAGGCACCGCGCGGCGCGCAGGCCCCCCTTCCGTCCGGCAACTGCGCCACCATCCGCGCATGCCCGAGGTCATGCTCGCCGGTCGCGCGGTGCCGTACGTGCTCGTCCGCAATCCGCGGTCGCGCCACGTGCGCATGTCCCTCACGCCCGAGGGCCTCCGCGTGTCGGCCCCCACGCGGCTGCCGCAGTCGGAGGTGGATCGCGCCGTGGCATCGAAGGAGCGATGGCTGCTGCGGCATTCCGACATGCTCGTGCCACGGGCGCCGGCCCCCCTGCTCGACGGCATGGCGCTGCCATTCCTCGACGGCGAGGTGGAGCTGGGCGTGCGCTACGCCACGCGCGCGTCGGTGGCATTCCGCCCCGAGGAGGGGCGCATCGCGGTGGCCGTGCCCCGCTCGCCCGAGGCCCCCGCCCAGGTGCGCGACCTGGTGGAGCGCGGCTACCGCGGCGTGGCCCGCGAGTGGTTCGCGTGGGCCTGCGGGCACTTCGGGGAACAGGTGGGTGCCCACCCCGAATCGATCTCGGTGCGCGACCCGCGCACCCGCTGGGGATCGTGCTCGGCCCGCGGCACGGTGTCGCTCAGCTGGAGGCTGATGATGGCCCCCGCACGGGTGGCGGAGTACGTGGTGGTGCATGAGCTCGCCCACCTGGTGCACCTCGACCATTCCGCCGACTTCTGGGGCCTCGTGGACCGCGTGCGCCCCGACCACCGCGCCGAGTCGGCGTGGCTGCGCGATCACGGGAGCTGGCTCTGGGCGTCGCCGGGCGCCGGGGTGCGCCCGCCGGCGCCCCACCCGCTGCCCGCCCCCTAGGGCCGCGACTGCACGAAGGCGTCCACCACACCGGGGACGCCATGGCGGATTGACCGCCGCACGCGGCCGCCGGTGTCGTGCGCCTCGGCCAGGGTGGCCGCGCCGAGCGCCAGCGTGACGTAGGCCACCACGCCGTCCCCGGTGCGCACCAGGCGCACGTCGTGCGGCGGTCGCCCGCACTCGGCGATGATGACCGCCCGCACGGCGTCAGCGGCAGCGGCGTCGTCTGCGATCTCGCTGCCGGCACCGGCCTCGCCCAGCGGCTCCACGTGCGCGTGCACGCGCGTGACCTCCGGCACCGCGCGCACCACGGCGGCATCCACGGCGCGGGCCACGGAGTCGGCCTCGGGCAGCGGGGTGTCGGCGGGCAGCTTGAGGTGCAACGAGGCCTCGGTGCCGGAGTCGAGGTGCAGGATGCGCACGTTGTGGATCTCCCGCACCCGCGGCACCTCGTGGGCAACCGCGAGCACCCGCTCGGCGAGGTCCTCATCCGCGCCCTCCCGGCGCTCCACGTGCACCACCACGTCGGCTCCGGGCACCGCGGCCTCGATGGCGTCCTCCACGTCGTCGGCGATCGCGTGCGCGCGGCCCACCGACTCGCCCGGCGGGATTCCGATGACCACATCGGCGAACGCCCGGCCGGCCGCCGAGCGCATGCGCAGGCGGCGGAGCTCGACGCCGGGGCCGAGGCCCTCCACGGCCGCGCGCACCGCGGCCTCGTCGGCGTCGGGCACCCGGTCCATGAGCACCTCGACGTTCTCGTGCATCAGGCGGCCTGCGGCGATGAGCACCAGCACTGAGACGAAGAGCGCGGCGGCGGCGTCCGCCCACTCCACGCCCGCGCGCACGAGCAGCAGGCCCACGAGCACGGCGGCGGTGCCGGCGAGGTCGCTGGCGAAGTGCAGTGCGCTGCCCTTGAGCGCCGCGCTGTTGAACCTGCGAGCCGCGCGGGTGAGGGTGACGGTGCGGCCGAGGTCGATGGCCATGATGAGCACCGCCACGCCGATGGCCCACCAGGTGGCGTCCACCTCATGGCCGCCCTCCACGAGCCGCTGGATGGCCACCACGGCGATCCAGATGCTCACGGCCACCAGCACCGCGCCCTCGGCGAGCGCCGAGAGGTGCTCGGCCTTGCCGTGGCCGTAGGGGTGCGTGCGGTCGGCGGGGCGCGCGGCCACGCCCACGGCGAACAGCGCGAGGAGCGCGGCCACCAGATCGGTGCCCGAATGGATGGCCTCCGAGATGAAGGCGAGGCTGCCCGTTGCGATGCCCGTGCCGAGCTTGATGCCGATGAGCAGCAGGGCCGCGCCAACCGACACGAGGGCCACCCTGCGCGGTGAATCGCCCGACGCGCCGTGCGCGTGGGCGTGCGAGTGGCCCATTCCCATGGGGTCGGATGTTAAGCGCCGGACAACGTGTTGCCGTACAACATCGCGAGAAATGTGCGGAATGGCTTTCCCATGGGGTTTTCGGCCGAAATCAAGGTCCGGAACGTCCGACCCCATCGCTAGCCTTACGAACATGCGTTCTCCACATCACACCAAGCCAGTCGATGCAGCTGCCCAGCTCACCCTGGTCAGCTCTCCCGAGGTGGTCCCGGAGAAGATCGCTCCCGCCGCAACGCGCCGTCGCCCGCGCACCCGCATGGGTCGCAACGAGCGGATGGCCGAGCGGCTCGACCGCATCGCACTCCAGGCCGAGCGCGACGCCGCCGCCGCCGTCATGGCGCACGACGACGTCACGGCCCGGGACATGCTCGAGCGGGCGCAGGCGGCCCGCAAGGCGGCATCACTCCTTCGCGCGGGCCCGTCGGGCGTGCGCGAACTGCTGGCGTCCTAGTCCTCTCCCCCGCCCTCCGGGGCGATGGGGATCCATACGTAGGTGCAGTTCCGGCAACGCCGGACGTCCTGGCCGATGTCCTCGGAGTCGCGCTCGCCACAGGTGGGGCACCGGGGCTGGTCCTCTTCCGCCACGGCGCGAGCGTAGCCTCCCGGTCGATGGCGAGCCACGCACCACCACGTGGGGGCACCGGCCTCTGGGCCGACCTGCTGCTCACTCCGGGCACGGTCACGGCCACCGCTGCTGCGGCGGACGGCTTCGACGAGGTCGCCGCGCTGCTCACGGCGCCCGGGGTGAGGCGGGTGATCGTCACCGGCAACGGCGCCCAGTGGCACGTGGCGCTGGCGCTCTGGTTGGCGTGGCTGGGGGTGCCGGACCCGCCGGTGGAGCTCCTGGCGGTGCCGGGCGGGCTCGTGGCGCGGGGGTCGTTCGCCTGGCGCGAGGGCGACCGGCTGCTGGCGCTGTCGAGCTCGGGGGAGTTCCGCGATGTCATCGAGGCCATCGATGCGGGGGCGCCCCGCCCCATCGCGGCCGTCACGGCAAACGCGGGATCCACCATCGGGAAGGCCGCGGAGGCCCGTGCGCTCGTGACCGTCGAGACGCTCCGCGCCCGCACGCATACGCAGGGGTACGCG
The DNA here is from genome assembly GCA_018969105.1 of Acidobacteriota bacterium. GTDB lineage: Bacteria > Actinomycetota > Thermoleophilia > Miltoncostaeales > Miltoncostaeaceae > SYFI01. The sequence goes on from JAGWYY010000050.1 coordinate 7,363, forward strand.
GGGTCGCTGGTGGCGGGGCTCGGCGTGCTGGCGCGGATGTCGGGGGACCATGCGCTGCGGGCAGCCACCGAGGGCGCGGGCGCCCGCATGGCGCCGCTCATCGATGCGGCGGGCACCACGCCGTCGCCCACCGGGCGTCCGCATGCCGGGGTGTGCGTGGGCACCGGCCCCGCCTGGCCCGCCGCGCTGCACACGGCGCTCTGCCTGCGCGAGGTATCGATCCTTCCCGTCGACGGCTACGAGACCCGCGAGGGCGCCACCACCGGGCGGTTCTCCACTGTGCCCGGCGACCTCGCCGTGACCGTCGCCGGCCCCCGGCCCGACCCGCTGCTGGATGAGGCCGCGGGCATCCTCGCCGAGGGCGGGGCCGAATTGGTGGCCATCACGGGGGATGCGGACGCCGACCCACGGCTGGCCCCGGCGATGGCGCTTCCGCAGGCGATCGCCCTCGCCATCGACCTTGCCCTGCTCGCCGACCTCGACCCCGACGCGCCGTCGTGGGCCGGGGCATACGACCGAACCTCGCGGGGTCGCTGAAGCCGAGGCGGTACGCGGGCAGGGCCGCGGGCTTCCTGCCACCCTCGTGCCATGAGGGTCCTGCACGTATCGCCGCATCCCGATGACGAGCTGGTCGGGGCCCCCGCAACCCTCATGGCTCTGCGCGATGCCGGGCACGAGGTGGTGAACCTCGCGATCAGCCTCGGGCGCCCCGCCGACCATGACCGCCGCCGCGCCGAGGTGGAGGAGGCCTGCCGGCGCGCGCGCTTCGGCCTGATCATCACCGAGCCCCCCGTCGCGATGTCCGCCGCCGACGACCGCCGGGCCGCCGAGGAGCGCGTGGGGTGGCAGGTGGGCATGGCCCTCGACGGCGCCGATCCGCCCGATCTCATCGTGGGCCCGTCCCCGCATGACGTGCATCACGCTCACGAGCTCACGGGCAGGGCGATTCGCGACGCCCTCGCCCGCCGCGACGCCCCGCCGGCGTGGTGGATGTGGGCGATCTGGGGCGACCTCCCCTTCCCCACCGTGGTCACCACGTTCGACGACCGCAGGGCGCAGGAGATCACCGATGCGCTCTCCGCGCACGAGGGCGAGATGGCGCGCGCCGATCACCGGGTGCACGTGGACGCCCGCGGGCGGCTCACCTCGGTGACCGCCGCCGAGAAGGTGTTCGGCTTCGGTGCCCCGGCCCTGACGGCCGAGCGCGCCGAGGTGGTCACCGAGGTGGTGCGGCAGGACGGCACCTGGCTGCTGGGCGCTCCCCGCGCGCTCGACGCGGCCAGCCCGCTGGCCCGGCCCAGCGCCAGGGCCGTCGGCGCCTGGCTCGAATCCCCCAGCGCGCGCGACCTCGGCGGTGGCCCCTTCGATTGACGCGTCGTAGGATTCACGCGCCGCTTCTGCCAGACCCCTCGACGAACGGAACATCCATGAACCGCCGAGCCGTCACCGCCACGCTCCTGGCCGCCGGTGCCACCTGCCTGGGCCTGGGCGCGAACAGCGCGTTCGCCGGGCTCGGACCCGCGGAATGGTCCATCCATCTGGCGGCGACGGGTCCGGGGCAGATCTCGGCCGGCTGGCTGACCATGCGCGACTCGGCGTTCCTGCTCAGCACCATTTCCCGGTACGAGACCCTCACCCCGGTTCCCGATGGCAACGGCGCGGAGTTCCGCGGGTGGGTGGGCGCGTGCGAGCCCGCCGGTCCGTCCACCTGCGTGGTGACCCCGGGCGGAGTGGCGACGGGAGGGGTGCTCGCGGGTGGTGCGCCGTGCCGGTGGACCGCCGCGCTCTTCGCCCGGCCCGGCGAGCCCACCCCGGTGGTCGTCAACCCCTGCGCACCCGACGAAGGTGGCGCAGGCGGGGGTGCAGGCGGGGGTGCGACCGGGGGATCCGGCGCGGCCTCCGGTGGCGCGTCGGGCTCAAGCGGCGGCGCCCCGGGCAGCGGTTCCGGGGGAGCGGCGCCGCTGCCGCCCGTGGGCACCGGCCTGGTGGGCGGCGTGAAGGTGGTGAGCAAGGCCCCTCCCATCAAGGGGGCCCGCACCGGATCGAAGGGCGGGGGCGTGAAGGCATCGGGGAAGGTCCCCGAGGGCACCACGAAGGTGGTGCAGTCGCTCGTGCTGGCGGGCCAGCCCGGCGTGGCAGTGGCGGGCAGGTGCCGCATCGCGCGAGCCAACGACACCTTCACCTGCAGCGCGACGCCGCCCCGTGGTCGCTGGCGCGTCGTCACCCAGACGCGTCGTGGTGCGAGCGTCGTGGGGCAGGCGTCCGCCATCGTGACGGTGCGCTGATCCCCGTCCCCACTCGCCCCGGGCCGGCCCGGTCGGCCAGCGCGGCCTAGGGCAGCAGCTCCCCCGCCGTCACGGGCACGGGCACGACGGCATCGGATGGCGCCAGGGGACACGTCCAGCGCGGGTCGTGGGCGCACGATGGGTGGTAGGCGAAGTTGAAGTCGAGCACCAGCGCGCCGCCGGCATCGGTGCCCAAATCGGCGCCCTTCGCCTGATCGAGCAGGTAGCGGCCGCCGCCGTAGGTCTCATCGCCATTGGTGGGGTCGCGGAAGGGGAGGAAGAGCCCTCCGCCATAGGCCTCGAGCCACAGCAGGGGCAGGCGTATCTCCTGCCCGCCGCGCGTGGCCACGGCCACGCCGATGGCGCGGAACATCCCGTCGGGGGACGACACCACGGCGGCTGCCCCGGCGGCCGCGGGCGCTCCCGGCGATGGCCGCCCAGCGCCTGCCTCCCCGGGCAGCGGCTCGACGGTGGCCATGAGGCGCCAGGTGGGGTCGTGGGGGAAGAAATCCATCCCACTGAACCCGGGACGCCGGTCGTCGGGCACCGGGCTCTGGGGATGCGATGCGAAGAGCGCGTCGCGCGCGATGCGCCATGCCATCCAGGCCTCGGGGCCCGGACCCGGGTCGCGTGCCCGCGCGTAGTTGGCGGCCACCTGCCGCCGGAAGTCCGCGAGCTCGAGATGCGCGTCCACACGGGGAGTGTGGCACCCGGGGTAGCCTGCGCGCATGGCCCGCCCCGCCCTCGACACCGACGCCGTGTTCAGGTGGATGCAGGCCCACCCCGCCCGCCTGCGCGAGCTCCTGCGCGAGGAGGACCCGCTCGACGCCGAGGAGTCGCCCGCCGCCGACCCCGCGGTGCGGGCCCACCTGCGATTCGCCGCGGAGGGGCTCGCGGCGGGACTCTCCCCCGACCTCGCCGACCGCGTGGACGGCATGGCCGACGACCTCGACGGCTGGTTCGATTCCGAGGCCGAGGCGGAGCTCTTCGAGCGCCAGATCGAACTCGGGCGCGGCGCGATCGCCCTGGAGGAGCACCTGCTCTACGGCGCCGACGGCGAGACGGAGCCGGCGATCCATGCCGCGCTGGAACGCCGCGTGCGCCTCGGCGCATGGAATCGCTTGTTCCTGCGATGCCTCGAGGCGCGCCTCGGGCCGGGGTACGACGGCCTCACTGAAGCCGCGCTGCAGTGGTCGAAGGAGCACGAGCGCGACCTCGCCGCGAACATCCTCCAGATGCACCACCGGCAGCTCGGCGCCATGGAGAAGGCTACCGGGCACCCCGCCACGGCGGAGGAGCGCGACCAGAGCAGCCAGTTGGCGGCGGTGACCGGGCACGTGCGCCAGGCCATCACCGCGGCCGCTCATGCGCTCGACGCCATGTGAAAGATCCATGTCATGAGCGACCCGATCCCCTGATGCGCGTCGGGGGCTCGGGCTTGAATGGCCCCGTGCCCTTCCGACGCGCCCTCATCCCGGCTGCCCTGGCCGCCGCCTGCGTGGCCCCGGCCCTCTCCGCCGGCGCCGTGACCCCCGTGCCCACCAGCGGCGCCGCCGCCGGCAAGACCACCGCGATCGTGCCGGGCATCTCGTACAAGGTGGTGAAGCGCTCCGGGCCGCAGGTGCTGCACATCGTCACCTTCCGCGCGAACGCGCTCACCCGCCTCGCCCCGGCCCAGGCATCGGGGTCGCTCACGCGACGCGCCACCCTCACCGACGGCATGACATCCCGCCTCGCGCAGGGCGCCACCGCGGGCATCAACGCCGACTACTTCGACCTGGCCACTGGCACGCCCAGCGGCATCCTGTCGGTGGGCACGCGCCTGCTGGCCAGCCCCGAGCCGGCCCGGTCGGCCCTCACCATCAACGCCGGCGGCGCCCTCGCGGTGGGGCGCCTCACGCTGGCGGGCCGCTACCAGCGCCTCGACGAGACGGCCGCCACCCCCTACCCCATCCGCACCTTCCGGGCGGTCAACCGGCCGCTACCGTCCACGTCGAGCACCGGCGTGGTGGCGTACACGCCGGAGCGCGGCGCGCCCACGCCCACCGGGTCGGTGTATGAGGTGGTGGTGTCGCTCGACGGCGGCGGGGGCCTCGCGGTGAACGGCAAGGTCACCGGCACGGTGATCGCCCAGGTCCCGGGCGGCGGGGCGACCATGGCCGACGGCCAGGTGGTGCTCTCGGGCAAGAACGGATCCGGCAGGTCGATCCAGAACGAGCTTCCCAACGGCGCCCGGGTGGAGATCGAGGCGGCCATTCCCGGCATCGCCGCCGACGCCTGGGGCGCGGTGGGCGGCGGCCCCATGATCGTGCAGGGCGGCGTGGCCGTTCCCGATGCCGGCGAGGGCTTCGCCTCGAGCCAGCTCACCGGACGCACCACGCGCACCGCGGTCGGCCAGCTGGCCGACGGGGCGATCCTCATGGTGGTGTCCGAGGGCCCGCAGCAGGGCGTGCGGGGCTACACGGCCGCCGAACAGGGCCAGATGATGGCGTCGCTTGGGGCGGTGGAGGCCATCGGCTTCGACTCCGGCGGGTCATCGCTCATGGCCGTGGGCGCCAACCAGCTCATCCCATGGAGCGGCGAGCGCCCGATCGCCGACATGCTCGTGGCCTATTACACGGGAGCGCAGCTCTCGATTCCCGCCGACAACCGCGTCACCCCCAATGGCGACGGCGTGGCCGACTCGATCACGCTCGGCGCGCAATCCCCGGTGGCGGGCACCACCACCGTCACCATTGCCAGGCGCGGCGGCGGCTACTCGTCGACGGTCATCAACCGCACCGGCGACCCCGCCTACACCCCGGTCACCATCGACCCGAAGGCCCTCGGCATGAAGGAGGGCCCGTACACGGTGACGGCCAACCTCACGCCGTCCAACGGGTCGGCGCCCACCAGCCAGAAGCGCATCCTCGTGGTGGACGGCACGCTCGGGTCGCTGCGCGTCACCAGCACGGGCGCGAAGAAGAAGCGCAAGGTCACGGCGTCGTTCACGCTCTCGCGCAGCGCGCGCGTGACCGCGCGGGTGACGTCATCCACCGGTCGCCTGGTAGCCACCCTCGCCAATGGAAAGCGCATGGGCAAGGGGCGCCAGTCGCTCACCTGGAACGGCATGGAGGGCAAGAAGCTCGCTCCGAAGGGCAGCTACACGGTGACCGTGCTGGCCACGGGCCCCTACGGGCAGTCGGGCCTGCGCGACACCGTCGCCGTGCGCTAGCGCGCCGGCGCCCGGCCGCGGCGGCCAGCCAGCTGGCCGTTCA
>JAGWYY010000051.1 GCA_018969105.1 Acidobacteriota bacterium
TCATCGAGACCCAGGCCGGTGACGTGTCGGCGTACATCCCGACCAACGTGATCTCCATCACCGACGGCCAGATCTTCCTCGAGGCCAAGCTCTTCTACTCGGGCATCCGGCCCGCCGTGAACGTGGGCATCTCGGTGTCCCGCGTGGGTGGCGACGCCCAGATCCGCGCCATGCGCAAGGTGGCCGGCCGCCTGAAGATCGAGCTCTCGCAGTACCGCGACCTCGAGGCCTTCGCCCAGTTCGGGTCGGAGCTCGACGCCGCCACGCAGCAGACGCTCGCCCGAGGCGCGCGCCTGGTGGCCACCCTCAACCAGCCCGCCTTCCAGCCGTGGCCGGTGGAGGAGCAGGTCACGGCCATCTTCGCCGCATCGCGTGGCTACCTCGACGAGGTGCCGCCGGCGGAGATCCCGCGGGTGAACGAGGAGATCCGCTCCGCGCTGCGCGACGAGGGCACGATCCTCGCCGAGATCCGCGAGACGCAGGACCTCTCCGACGCCCTGCAGGAGAAGCTCGGGAACTTCCTCACCACCCTCATGAAGCGCCTCATCGGCGCCGGGGCCGCCGCCTAGTGCCGAGCCAGCAGGACATCAAGCAGCGCATCGTGTCGGTCACCGGCACGAGCAAGATCACGCGCGCAATGGAGCTCGTGGCATCGGCCAAGCTGCGCCGTGCCCAGCTGCGCATCGAGGCGCTGCGTCCGTACGCCAAGGGCATGTCCGAGCTCATGTCGGGCGCCGCCCGCCGCGCGGGCAACGTGTCCGGGCTGCCGCTCATGGCAGAGCGCGAGGAGCATCGCCGCGCCGCGGTGATCGCCGTCACCGGCGACCGTGGACTGGCCGGTGCCTTCAACGTGAACGTGGTGCGCCAGGGGCTCGCCACCGCCGAGGAGCTGCTGGCCGAGGGCTTCGCCGAGGTGGTGTTCACCGCCGTGGGCAAGAAGGGCGGCGGCACGCTGCGCTTCCGCGGCCGCGAGGTGGACCACCACTTCCAGGGGTTCTCGTCGGAGCCCACCTACGACGACGCGCACGTGATCGCCGACTTCGTGTCCACGCGGTTCCTCGAGGGCGAGACCGACCGCGTGATGCTGGTCTACAACGAGTTCAAGTCGGTGGTGGAGCAGCGGGTGGTCACCGAGCAGCTCCTGCCCGTGCCGCGCACCGTGGTGATGGGCGACGAGGACGAGGACGAGGACGCACCGAGCGGGGGCCTCTCGCAGGCCGTCGCCGACTTCGAGCCGGAGCCGGCGGTGCTGCTCGAGAAGCTCCTGCCCACCTTCATCGACACCACGATCTACCGGGCGCTCCTCGAGAGCGCCGCCGCCGAGCACGCCGCGCGCCGCACGGCCATGAGCAACGCCTCGGACAACGCCGAGCAGTTGATCGCAGACCTCACCCTTGCAATGAACCGGGCCCGCCAGGCCGCAATCACCCAGGAGATCCTCGAGGTGGTCGCGGGAGCGGACGCCCTCACGTAGTCCAATCGCGACGGGACGGATTCCATCCAGATGAGCACCAACGGGACGAACACCGGGACAATCCTCGAGATCAAGGGCGTCGTGCTCGACGTCCAGTTCTCCGATGACCTCCCGAGCATCTACAACGCCCTCGAGATCACCCGCGAGGACGGCACGCTGCTCGTGGCCGAGGTGCAGCAGCTCCTCGGCGACGACAAGGTGCGCGCCGTGGCCCTCGACACCACCGACGGCCTGGCCCGCGGGGTGGCGGTGGTGGACACCGGCGGGCCGATCACGGTGCCCGTGGGCGAGCCCACCCTCGGCCGCATCTTCAACGTGCTCGGCCAGCCCATCGACGAGGCCGGCCCGGTGGTGGACAACGAGCGCTGGCCGATCCACCGCGACCCGCCGGCGTTCGACGCCCTGCTGCCGACGTCCGAGATCTTCGAGACCGGCATCAAGGTCATCGACCTGCTCGCCCCGTACGTGAAGGGCGGCAAGGTGGGCCTGTTCGGCGGCGCCGGCGTGGGCAAGACGGTGCTCATCCAGGAGCTCATCCACAACATCGCCCAGGAGCACGGTGGCCTCTCGGTGTTCGCCGGCGTGGGCGAGCGCACCCGCGAGGGCAACGACCTCTGGGTGGAGATGACCGAGTCGGGCGTGATCGCCAAGACCGCCCTGGTGTACGGCCAGATGAACGAGCCCCCGGGCGCCCGCCTGCGCGTGGCCCTGAGCGGCCTCACCATGGCCGAGTACTTCCGTGACGTCGGCGGCCAGGACGTGCTGCTGTTCGTGGACAACATCTTCCGGTTCGTGCAGGCGGGGTCCGAGGTGTCGGCCCTCCTCGGCCGCATGCCGTCGGCCGTGGGCTACCAGCCCACGCTGCAGACCGAGATGGGTGACCTCCAGGAGCGCATCACGTCCACCCGCAACGGGTCGGTCACCTCGGTGCAGGCCATCTACGTGCCCGCCGACGACCTCACCGACCCGGCCCCGGCCGCGTCGTTCGCCCACCTCGACGCCACCACGGTGCTGAACCGCGCCATCGCGGAGAAGGGCATCTACCCGGCCGTGGATCCGCTCGACTCCACCAGCACGGCGCTCGAGCCGAGCGTGGTGGGCGAGGAGCACTACCGCGTGGCCATCCGCGTGCAGGAGATCCTGCAGGAGTACAAGGACCTCCAGGACATCATCGCCATCCTCGGCGTGGACGAGCTCACCGACGAGCAGAAGGTCGTCGTGTCGCGTGCCCGTCGCATCGAGCGCTTCCTCTCGCAGCCGTTCAACGTGGCCGAGGCCTTCACGGGCACCCCGGGTGCGTACGTGCCGCTGCGCGAGACCATCCGCGGCTTCCAGGAGATCCTGGACGGCAAGCACGACGACCTGCCCGAGGGCGCCTTCCTGCTGGTGGGCACCATCGACGAGGCCGTCGCCAAGGGCGCCGAGATGGCCAAGGCCGCTGCGTGAGCACCGCCACCTCAACGGATGAGCGCCAGCTCGCCGTCAAGGTGCTCACGCCCGAGGGAGCGGTGTTCGAGGGCAAGGTGCGCATGGTCATCGCCCCCAGCGTGGAGGGCGAGATCGGCATCCTGCCCCGGCACATGCCCGTGGTCGCCCTGCTGCGGCCCGGTGAGACGCGCCTGCGCATCACCGATGGCGAGGACGTCATCCTGGCCACCACGGCCGGCTACATGTCGGTGGAGTTCGACACCGTGGTCATCCTGGTGGAGCAGGCTGAGCCCTACGACCAGATCGACCGCGCCCGTGCCGAGGCCGCCCTGGCCCGCGCCCGCGAGGAGCTCGCGGCCGCCGGCGACGACGAGCTCGCCGCCGACCGCGCGCAGGCCGCCGTGCATCGCGCTGAGAACCGCCTGAAGGTGATCGACCGCAACGCCTGAGGCCCCGCTGGTCGCATCCCCTGCATTCGAATCGGAGGAATCCATTGGCTAGTCCCGTCCGCGTCGTGGTCACCGGTGCCGCCGGCCAGATCGGCTACGCGCTTCTGTTCCGCATCGCAAGCGGCCAGCTCCTCGGGCCCGACACGCCCGTCGAGCTGCGCATGCTGGAGATCCCGCAGGCCCGCGGCGCCCTCGACGGCGTCGGCATGGAGCTCGACGACTGCGCGTTCCCGCTGCTCTCGGGCTGGATGGGCACCGACGACCCCAACGAGGCCTTCGACGGCGCCAACGTCTGCATGCTCGTGGGCGCCCGCCCCCGCACGAAGGGCATGGAGCGCGGCGACCTGCTCGAGGCCAACGGCGCCATCTTCACGGTGCAGGGCAAGGCCATCAACGACCGCGCCGCAGACGACGTGCGCGTGCTCGTCGTGGGCAACCCCGCCAACACCAACGCCCTCATCGCCATGCACAGCGCGCCGGACGTGCCGGCCGATCGCTTCACGGCCATGATGCGCCTCGACCACAACCGCGCGATGACCCAGGTGGCGCAGAAGACCGGCGTGCAGGTGGCCGAGGTCACCAACATGACGATCTGGGGCAACCACTCGGCCACGCAGTACCCCGACGTGGTGCACGCGAAGGTGGCGGGGAAGAGCGCCTGGGACGCCATCTCGGACGAGGCCTGGGTGGCCGACACCTTCATCCCCACCGTGCAGACGCGCGGTGCGGCCATCATCGAGGCCCGCGGTGGCTCGTCGGTGGCCTCGGCGGCCAACGCGGCCATCGACCACATGCGCGACTGGGTGCTGGGCACCCCGAAGGGCGATTGGGTGTCGATGGGCGTGCCGTCGAAGGGCGAGTACGGCACCCCGGAGGGCCTCATCGTGGGCCTGCCGTGCACCTGCTCCGGCGGTGAGTGGAGCGTGGTGGAGGGCATCGAGCTCGACGACTTCAGCCAGCCCCGCATCGAGCGCTCGGTGGCCGAGCTCGAGGAGGAGCGCCAGGCTGTAACGGATCTGGGACTTATCTAGCCCAGCGCAGTCCGGCCACCCCGTGGGCCGTTAGAGTGTGAGGTGCGTGGGGGGTCCGAAAGGGCCCCCCATCGCGTTTCTCCCCCCGGTCGCCTCGGATACCGTGCCGGGATGCCCTCCGGCCTCGGCATACCCGCGGTGCTCACCATGCCGGCCTTTCGCAGGGTGTGGATCGGCAGCGTGCTGTCGAACGGCGGCACGTGGTTCCAGGCGGTGGCCGCGGGGTGGCTGGTGCTGCAGCTCACGGGCAGCGCCACGATGGTGGGGCTGCTGGCCCTGGCCTACCGGGCGCCCGCGTTCGTGCTGTCCACGTGGGGCGGGAAGCTGGCCGACCGCCACGACTGGCGGCGCATCGGCATCATCACCTTCGCCATCGAGGCGGCGGGCGCGCTGGCGCTCGCGGGCCTGGCCTTCGCAGGGCAGCTGTCGGTGGCGGCCATCTTCATCGCCACTGTCGTGATGGGGGCGGCCTTCGCCATCGGTCTGCCGTCGGTGCTGGCGCTGGTGCCCGCGCTGGTGCCCACCGCGCGCCTGCAGGAGGCCGTGGCGCTGAACGCCGCCGGCATCAACGTGGCGCGCGCCATCGGGCCGATCCTCGGCGGCGTGATGCTGGCGTTCGCGGGCGCCAGCTGGTGCTTCCTCGTGAACTCCCTCTCGTTCCTGGCGCTGGTGGCCGCCCTCGTGCTGTCGCCGCACGTGGCGCAGGGCAGCAAGGTGCCGGCGGCGCTCGGCGAAGCCGTGCGCTACGCGATGCGCGACCGGGCCGCCCGCAGGCTGCTCGTGGGCATGTTCCTGTTCATGCTGTTCGCCGGGCCCATCCAGGAGCTCGCGCCCGTGGTGGCGCGCCGCCTGGGCGGCGGACCGGTGGCGCTCGGCGTGATACTCGGCGGCATGGGCACCGGGGCCCTGCTCGGGGCGTGGTTGCTCCAGACGCTGTCCGGGCGCGGCCTGCCGCGCCACGCGGCGCTGCCCATCGCCACGCTGGCCTTCGGCGGCTCGCTGGCGGTGGTGGCCGCCTCACCGTTCCTGTGGCTCACGGTGCTGGGCATGCTCGCAGCCGGGGCCTTCTGGATCTGGATCCTCACGCTCACCAACACGGCGATCCAGCTCTCGTCGCCGTCGACCCTGCTCGGGCGCATGCTGGGCTTCTACCAGCTGTCGGTGATCACGCCGATCGCCCTGGGGTCGGTGGCGTTCGGGGCCATGGCCGGCGCCATCGGCATCGGCTGGAGCCTCGGCATCGCCGCCCTGTGCCTGCTGGCGTGGGGCGGCTGGACCTTCACGCACCCGGTCACGGACATCGACCGGGACATCCGCTCCATCCGCTCCTGAGGCCAGGCGGGCCCGCAGTCGGCGGGGCCATCACCGGTGCCGCCGGTATTGCCCGCATGCAGCGACGGTATCGCGTGCACGGGCGGAACCCGCGGGTGCGGTCACGCCCGGGTCGTTGGCTATGCTGGCCGCGTGGATGAAGTCCGTCTTGCGGAGCGGCTCATCGCCCATGACACCTCCGATCCTGCGGGCCTCGCGGTGGCGATGGACTTCGCAGCCGGATGGCTGGAGGGGCGCGGCGCCGACCTCACCCGTCACGACCTCGGCGACCGCGAGGCGCTCATCGCGCGCGCCGGATCGGGCCCCGTGCGCATCATCTTCCACGGCCATATCGACGTGGTGCCGGGGCACCCCGACCAGTTCTCGCCGCGCATCGAGGGGAACCGCCTCATCGGCCGCGGCGCCTACGACATGAAGGCCGCGCTCGCGGCCATGATGATCGCCACGTCCGACCTTGCGGCAGCCCCGCCCGCGGGGGTGCAGGTGGAGCTCGTGATCGTCCCCGACGAGGAGCGGGCCCAGCCCGGGGCGAATGCCACGGAGATGCTCGTGGACCAGGGACTACGCGCCGACCTCGTGGTGTGCGGCGAGCCCACCGACATGCAGGTGGGCGTGCAGGCCAAGGGCGTGATGATCCTGGCCGTCGAGGTGGAGGGGCGCGCGGCGCATGGGTCCACCCCGTGGCTCGGCGATAACGCGATCCTGCGCGCGCTCGAGGTATACCGCCGCCTGGAGTCGCTGCCGTTCACCCGGGCGTCCACGCCGCTGTTCCCGCGGCCGTCGGTGAACCTGGGGCGCATCTCCGGGGGCGACGCCGTGAACAAGGTGCCCGACCTCTGCCGCATGGACGTGGACGTGCGCTACCTGCCCGGGCAGGACCCCGATGAGATCCTCCGCCAGGCCGGTGAGGTGGGGGCGTCGTCGATCGAGGTGTCCATCGCGCGGCCGCCGGCGGATACCGACCCGGAGCACCCGCTGGTGCTCGCGCTGGTGGACTGCGCATCGCGCCACCATGAGTCGTCCACGTCGGTGGGGCGCGATGGGGCATCCGACGGGGTGTCGTTCCTGTCGGTCGGCGTGCCGGCCGTGGAGTTCGGCCCGCTGGGCGCGGGCCACCATGGCCCCGACGAGCACGTGGACATCCCGAGCCTGCTGTCGTACCGCCGTGCCCTGGCCGACTTCGCGGTGGCGGCCGGTGAGCTGGCGCCGGTCATCGCCCACCGTCGCGCCGCGGAGGCACGCGCGTGAGCGACGAGCCCATGGGCCCCGACGACGTCGAGGTGGACGAGGCCGAGCGCCCCGCCCGCTGGTTCCGCGTGCCGCGCAAGCGCCGCCGGTGGCCGTGGGTGTTCATGTGGGCCGCGCTGCTCATCGTGGGCGCCGGCGCGGGGCTGGCGGTGGCCAGCTACCAGCTGCTCGGCAACACGCTCGAGAAGGCCAGCCCCGACACCAAGGTGGTGCAGGACGCCCAGGCGGCGGTGGACCCCGACGTGCCGGGCGAGCCCGTGAACATCCTGCTCATCGGGTCCGACAAGCGCGCCGGCGAGCAGGGGGTGGGCGACCCCGGACGCTCCGACTCGCTCATCCTGCTGCGCATGGACGGCGACCGCGGGTTCATCTCGATGCTGTCCTTCCCGCGCGACCTCTACGTGGACATCCCCGGCGCGGGGATGGACAAGATCAACTCGGCGTTCTCGCGCGGCGGCCCGGCGAAGACCATCGAGACGATCAAGAAGCTCACGGGCCAGCCCATCAACTACTTCGTGAACATCGACTTCAACGGGTTCGTGAAGCTGGTGGACCAGGTGGGCGGCGTGTACCTCGACGTCGACCGCAAGTACTTCCACAAGAACGTGCCCGGTGACGGCATCGACGACTACGAGGAGATCGACCTCAAGCCGGGCTACCAGCGCCTGAACGGCAAGGACGCCCTCGACTACGTGCGCTACCGGCACACCGACTCCGACTTCGCCCGCATCGCGCGCCAGCAGGCGTTCCTCTCGGAGCTCAAGCGGCAGACCAACCGCTTCGGCAACCTGCCGGAGATCCCGGCCTACGCGAGCATCTTCGCCGACAACATCACCACCAACGTGCGCTCGGTGCCGCGCCTGCTGGGCATCCTCGAGCAGGCGATGACCACCGACAAGGACCGCATCTCGCGCAACAGCATCTCGGGTAACCCGAACATGCGCGGCGGGGCATCGGTGGTGGACACCACGCAGGCCGAGATCGACGCCAAGGTCGATGCCTGGCTCAACCCGGAGTTCGAGCAGGGCGCGGCGTCGGCGGTGGTGAGCCCCAACGAGGTGCAGGTGGAGGTGCTCAACGGCAACGGGCGCCTGCTCGACGCCGAGAAGGCCACCGACCAGCTGCGCGAGCGCGGCTACGACGCCGTGTCAGGCGGCAACGCGGACTCCTTCGGCAAGCCGGAGACCGTGGTGGCCTACGCCGAAGGCCAGCGCGAGGCGGCCAAGAACGTGGCCGCGCTGTTCGGGGCAGACACCGTGCTGGCGGCGCTGCCGCGCACGGGCACCCCCGACGGACTCGACGTGCGGGTGACCGTGGGCGAGTCGTACGACGGCGAGCTCGTGCAGAAGAAGAAGGCCAAGAAGGAGCCCAAGCCGACCGCCGACGTGGTGGACACCACATCGCTCGTGGGACTCGGCAAGCGCATCCAGAAGGCCACGGGTCTCAACATCATGGTGCCCACCCGCGTGCCGTCGGGCTCGGAGCTCAAGGTCGTGCGCGCCTACCGCGTGAACACCGGGGGAGAGGGCCCGCAGGCGCTCAAGATGGTCTTCCGCATCCCCCAGGGCACCTACTGGGGCTATCAGGTGCTCGACTGGGCCGACCCCCCGCTGCTCGAGGGTCGCACCGGCGTGGTGAAGAGCGGGGGCCGCGAGTACTCCACCTTCTACGATGGCAAGAACCTCATGAGGCTCGCGTGGCAGAAGGACGGCGTGACCTACTGGATCTCCAACACCCTTGACTACGCCCTGTCGGACGCCACGATGTACGCCATCGCGAAGTCGGTGCGCCCCGTGAACCGCCCGACGCTTCGCCCGGGGGCCAAGCCGGTGGACATCCCCATGGAGCAGGACGCCTACACGCCCTGATGCCCCAGCGAATCGGAGTGATCGGGGCCGGGTACGTCGGCCTGGTGACGGGGGCCTGCCTCGCGTCGATGGGCCACCAGGTGACCCTGCGCGACATCGACGAGGCGAAGGTGCGCATGATCGGGGACGGCGAGCCGCCGATCCATGAGGACGGCCTCAAGCAGCTCATGCATGAGTGCCGCGATCGCCTTCGCGCCACCCTCGACCTGGCCGAGATGCTCGAGGCATCCGAGATCGTGTTCATCGCCGTGGACACCCCGCCCACCCACTCGGGCGATGCCGACCTCTCGCGCGTGATGACCGTGCTCGATGAGCTCGAGGCCATCGGCACCACCGGCGATCACGTGCTGGTGATGAAGAGCACCGTGCCGGTGGGAACCGGCGAGAGGGTGCGCGCCGAGCTCGACAAGCGCGGCCTGGAGAGCATCGGCTACTGCTCCAACCCGGAGTTCCTCAAGGAGGGGGTGGCGATCGCCGACTTCCTCAGCCCCGACCGCATGGTGATCGGCGACTTCCGCGCAGCCGACGGCGACAAGGTAGCGGCGCTGTACGAGCCCCTGGGCGCGCCGATACTTCGCACCTCGGTGCCCACCGCCGAGATGATCAAGTACGCATCCAACGCATTCCTCGCGACGAAGATCTCGTTCATCAACGAGATCGCCAACGTGTGCGAGGAGGTGGGCGCCGACGTGACCGAGGTGGCCGAGGGCATGGGGCTCGATGCGCGCATCGGGCCGAAGTTCCTGTCGGCCGGGGTGGGCTTCGGCGGATCGTGCCTTGATGGCGAGGAGACCCTGATGGTGCGCGAGGGCCGGCGCGTGCGCGTCACGACCTTCGAGCGGCTCTGGGCCGACTATTCCCAGCGGCCGACCGACGAGGTCGTGCGCCCAGACGGCCTGGAGGTGGCGACATGGACGCAAGGAGCCGAGCAGCCGGTGTTCGGCCGCGTCGAGGTGCTCACGCGGAGGCCCTTCACGGATGATCTCCTCGAGGTGAGGACGAAGATGGGCAGGAGGCTCCGCGTCACCCCGGATCATCCGATGCTGGCCACCACGGACCCAGGTGGAGGCCTCGCGACGATGGTGCCCGCCGCGGAGCTCACGGACTCTCACTGGGTGCCGATCGCGCTTGGCACAGCGGCACGCGATGAACAGGTGGGCCGCATCCCGATGACGGAGGCGCTCTCCGCCGCGGGCCTCGAGGAGCGGGACGTCATCGCACGGGCGCCGTCCGACTCCCTGGCCGCGTTCACCACGCGGGACATCGCGGCAGCAATCGCGCCGCTCGCTCATCACCGCACGGCACGGGTGAGATCGCACGACATCGCACGGTCCGGCGCCCTGCGCATTCCTGAGATGCGCGCACTCGGCCTGGACCCCGCCGACGCCATGCTCGGGACGGCGACCAACGGCATGTACGTGCCCGGGGATCTTCACCTCGATCCATCTTTCTGGCGCGTCGCGGGCCTGTACGCCGCTGAGGGGCACGTGGCGCGCGACGGCCGCCGGGTGCGCATCAGCTGGTCCTTCCATCCGACTGATGAAGAGGACCTCGTGGCCCTCGTGCTCGGCTACTGGCGCTCGCGTGGCGTGCGCGCCGATCTGCGCGACACGCCAACCGCGCGCACCGTCGTGGTGTCGTCGCGCCTTCTCGGCGCCGCGTGGACCGATGTGCTCGGCTTCGGTCGCAACTCCTACGAGCAGCGCGTGCCCGATGCTCTGTGGACGGCGCCGGCGGAGGACCGGCGTGCCTTCCTCGCGGGCGCGTGGCGGGGCGACGGATCGTGGTCGTTCGTCTCCGGCGGTCCGTCCGTGGTGCTCGAGTACGGCACGGTCAGCCGGCAACTTGCCGAAGGCCTGCTCAGGGTCCTCGGCGAGTTCGGGGTGGTGGCGCGCGTGAAGGTGGGGCGCACCGCGAAGTCCACGTGTGACACCTACTGGTTGGTCATCTCCGGCGCCGACCAGGTGGAGCGATGCCTCGACCTGATCGACCCCGACGACACAGATCGAGTGATCCCCGCCCTCGCCCGCACCCGGCGTATTGCTCCGACCGGGTATCGCAGGGATGGGAAGGGCACGGCGTGGGTGCGCGTCACCGAGGTTCGCACGGCGCCCTCGCGGGGCCACGTCTACTCGCTGGAGGTCCCCGGACCGCACACCGTGGTGACGTCCGGCGGGGTCGTGGTGCACAACTGCTTCCCCAAGGACGTCAGCGCCCTCAAGCAGCTGGCCGGCAACAGCGGATACCACTTCCAGCTGCTCACCTCGGTGATCGAGGTGAACGAGCTGCAGAAGCGCCGCGTGGTGGGCAAGCTCAAGCGGCACCTGGGAGACCTCGAGGGCAGGGAGATCGCGCTGCTGGGCCTGGCGTTCAAGCCGGGCACCGACGACATGCGCGAGGCCTCGAGCGTGGTGCTGGCCGCCCGGTTGCTGGCTGAGGCGGCGAACGTGCGCGCGTACGACCCGGTGGCCATCGAGGCCGCGCGGCACACCGTGCGCGGCGTGGAGTTCTTCGACGACCCGTGGGCGTGCGTCACCGGTGCCGACGCGGTGGTGCTGGTGACCGAGTGGCCCGAGATCATCGGGCTCGACTGGACGAGGGTGGCCCAGGTGATGCGCGGCGACGTGCTGGTGGACGGCCGCAACGCGCTCGATCCCGCGGACGCCGTGGCAGCAGGATTCGCCTACGAGGGCATCGGGCGGGTCGCCCCGTCATGACCCGCGATGCGGGCGTGAGCCAGGCCGTCATCCTGGTGGGCGGGCAGGGCACGCGCATGCGGCCGCTCACCGACACCATCCCCAAGCCGATGCTCTCGCTCATGGGCCTGCCGTTCGTGGAGCGGCAGGTGGACCACCTGCAGCGCGCGGGCGTCTCCCGCATCGTGTTCTCGTGCGGCTACCGCCCGCGTGAGATCGAGGAGTACTTCGGCGACGGTGCCTCGCGCGGGCTCGAGATGGGGTACGTGGTGGACCCGGAGCCGCTCGGCACCGCGGGGGCCATCGCCAATGCCGAGGAGCTGCTCGACGACGCGGACGTGTTCGTGCTGAACGGGGACATCCTCACCGACCTCCACCTCGCCGCGCTCGTGGCGCACCACCGGGGCCTGGGCGCGGAGGCCACCATCGCCCTCACGCCGGTGGACGACCCCAGCGCCTTCGGCCTGGTGCGCACCGACGCCGACGGCCGCGTGACCGAGTTCGTCGAGAAGCCCGGCGCCGACGAGCTCATCCCCGGCGAGCCCTATCGCATCAACGCGGGCACCTACGTGCTCACGCCCGCGGCGCGCGCGGCGATTCCGCGCGGCGAGCAGGTATCCATCGAGCGCGACACCTTCCCGCTGCTGGCCGAGCGCGGCGGCGTGGGCGCCCTGGCGTCCGACTGCTACTGGCGCGACATCGGCACCCCGGCGTCGTACCTCGACGCCCACCTCGACGTGCTCGCCGGCGCCGTGGGGTTCATCCCCTCGCCGGGTGAGGCCTGGGTGTCGCCCGAGGCCACGGTCGACGGGTCCGCGGCCATCGGGCCCGGGGCCTGCGTGGGGCCCGGCGTGGTGATCGGTGCCGATGCCCGCGTGGCGTCGTGCGTGATCGGTGCTGGCAGTTCGATCGGCGTGGGCGCCGCGGTCGAGGGATCGGTGCTCGGCCGTGACGTCATCGTGGGGGACGGCGCACGCGTGAGCGACCTCGTGGTGGTGGGCGATGGCGCGACCATCGCACCCGGTGCGGTGGTCGCCGGCCCGGAGTCGGTGGGCACCGGCGCCACCGTGCCCGCGGCCTGACCGGTAGCCTCCCGCCCATGGATGAACTGGACCTTCCCGAGGTGCTGGGCATCGACCGCGCGGGCCTGATCGACGGCATCGCGCGATCGGTGGA
>JAGWYY010000052.1 GCA_018969105.1 Acidobacteriota bacterium
CGCGAGTTGATGGCGTTGAAGCAGAAGGTGATGGTGACGCCCGCCGAGCGCGCGGCCTCGATCATGCGCGCGGCCTCCGACGGCCCGTAGCCGTCGTCCACGGTGAGCGCCACGAGGCGCTTGCGGGTCTTGATGCGGGTGACCACCGTGGGCCCGCCCGCGGGCGGCTGCACCGACCAGATGACCGGCTCGCTGGTGCCCGTGTTGCCTGCGGCATCGCGGCCCTCGGCGGTGATCTCCACCGTGCCGATGATGCCGCGCGACTTGAGGGCCGCGGGCAGGGCGAGGGACGTGCCCGCGGGCTGCCAGGCACCCGACACCAGTGCGGCCTCGTCGCCGGGTCGGCGCACGATGGCCCGCACCTCGTCGGCGCCGCCCGGGCGCAGGGGCAGCGACGTGCGCCGGCTCGCCGGCACGGTGGGCGCCGGCACGTCGATCACGGGCGTGGGCTCGGTCATGTCCACGTCGACGATGGCCGGCGTGGTGGGGAACACGGTGACGCCGTCGAAGGCCAGGCCCTCGAAGCGGTACTGGCCGTCGGCCACCGGCTGCCCGGTGCCGCCCGGCCCGCGCCCGCCCGACCACGGGATGGTGGTGGGGCCCGCCATGGAGTTGACCGGGCCGAGCGTGCCCACCACCTGGCCGGTCTGCACCCGGATCACGCGCACGGTAATGGCCTGCACCGTCGGTACCTGCACCACCACCTGCACCGGGGTGACCGAGGGGTTCACCGGCGTGGTGGGCGTGGCAGGGGGCGTGGTGGGCGCTGCGGGCGTGGTGCCGCCGGGCGTGGATGTGGGCGCGGCGGCCGTGGCGCCCGCGCCGGGCGCGGCGCTGAGCGCGGGCACGGCGATGAGCGCGCAGGCAGCCAGCGCGGCGCCGACGCCGAGGCCCACGCCGACGCCGAAGCCCACGCCGAGGCCACGGCCCGCGGCCGTGCCGGCAGGGGAGGGCGATGGGGTGCGGTTCATCCCCGCAAGTTTGGCGCCGGTCGCCCGCGTGCCTGCTCCGTCCGGGCATCGCGCAACGTGGCTTCCATGCCACGGCGGGGCCACACCAGCGCCAGCAGGGCGATGAGCACGGCGTCGCGCAGCACCAGCAGCCCCATCTCGGCATCCTGCAACGCCACCAGCCTCCAGTACGACCCCGGGAAGTACGCCTGCGTGAGCAGCATCGCGAGCGCGGCCACCCACGCCGACGCCCACCCGAAGCGACCCCCGATGAGCACCGCCGAGGGCACGATCCACACGAGGAACTGCGGCGAGAGCACCTTGCCGGCAACCAGCAGGGCCAGGCTCGTGGCCGCGATGCCCGCGATGAAGATGGCGGAGTCGGCTGAGGGCGGCTGGACCGAGAGCAGCCGCAGCACCGTGAGGGCGATCGCCAGCACCAGCACCACCAGCGCGATGGTGGACAGCAGCGCCATGAGGTCGGGCGCGCCGCCCGCGAGGCCCTGGGAGCCGAACGAGGTCTCGACTGCCAGGGGAACATCTGCAAGCAGGCGCATGCCCATGAGGTAGGCGGCGCCCGTGGACTCCAGCTGCAGGGGCCGGTCGAGGTGATACGCCACGCTGTCCCACAGGCCATGGGGCGCGAGTATCGCCACCGGCGCGGCCAGCACCAGGAGCACCGCGAGCCCGATGAGGGCGCTTCGAAGGGCGTCCTGCCCACCATTGCGGCGCACGTGGACGATGGCCAGCACGGGGATGAACGCCAGCGGCACCAGCTTCACCAGCACCGCGAGCGCCAGCAGCACCCACGCAGTCGTCATGCGTCCGGTCACGACGGCCCAGAGCATCCATGCGATGAGCGCGGCCAGCACCAGGTCGAACCGCGTGCCCACCAGTCCGCCCAGCAGTAGCGGGATGAATGCGGTGATGCCCCCTGCGGCCACCTGGCGCCACAGGCTCAGCCCGAGGGCCCGGGCCGCGAGCGTGACCGGGATCACCGTGAGCACCAGCGCCACCATCATGAGGAATGAGAAGCCCACGCCGTAGTCGCCGGGCAGCACGCCCGCCGCCCAGAAGATGACGGCCGCCCCCGGTGGGTACTCGAGGGAGAAGTCGAGGTAGGGCAGGTTGCCCGCGGCCATCTGGGTGTAGGCGCCCTCGTAGGTGGGGATGTCGGAGATCTGCGGCACGGATGCCGACACCCACTGCATGGGGCCCACCCACACCAGCACGGCCAGCAGCGAGAGCAGCCAGGGCAGCAGGCGCTCGATGTCCGCGCGGCGGCTCATGCGGTGCCTCCACCAGCTGCCGGCCCGGGCTGTGCCCCCGGCGCCTGGGCGTCGTCCGCCTTCTTCGCGCGCGTCATGCGTCGCAGCCGGCTCAGCCATCTCCCGGGCGGGATCGCCGGCTCGGGCTCGGGGTCGGGCCAGAGCGGCACCACCACGAGTATCACCATGGGCAGGAACCACGGGATGTAGAGGTAGAACCAGTGGGTGAGCACCAGTTCGAAGCCGATCATCAGCGCGGCCGAGATGGCGGCCCACTGCACGAGGTCGAGCCTGCGCGGCCAGCGCATCACCAGCAGCGCGGCGAGGATCACCAGCGCGCCCACGGCGATGTGCACGGGGCGCAGCCATTCGAACTGGCCCCAGATCGAGAACGGCGACTCGCGGTCGGCCTGGTACCCGATGGTGCGCGACCAGAAGTTGCGGATGCCCGCGGTGCCGTCGAGCAGCAGCACCCAGCCCGTGAGCAGCGCGGCGATCACCAGGCCCCCGATGTACGCCACGAGGCGTCGGGGCCCTGCCGCGCGGTCGGCCCGCGGGAACGGATGCCGCGCCCAGAGCGGCACGAGGATCGCCGGCACGATCTTCGCCGCCACGCCGAGGCCGATCATCACGCCGCGCCCGAGTGGTCGTGCGGCCAGCACGAGCCCCCATGCCACGCAGGCCGATATGAGGGCGTCATTCGAATTGCTCGACAGGGTGAATGCCGTGAAGGGGAACGCCGCCCACGCGATGGCGAAGGTGAGGCCCATCTTCCTCCCGGCCAATCGCCAGCCCAGCACCAGCAGGGCGAGCAGCGTGAGCCCGTCGAACAGCGCGGCGGCCCCGTGCGCGGCCGGCAGGTCGTCCCACTTGCCCGTGAAGGGCATGACGGCCTCGAACGGGATGTACGAGATGTAGTTGAGCGGCCCGTAGGTGTCGCACTGCCCGCAGTCGTCGGGGAAGTTCCCGTAGGGCGTCTGGCCGTCGAGGATGAGGTCGCTGCCGATCACCCCGGCGTAGCCCACGTCGATCACGTTGCTGTTGAGCCCGTTGAGCCCCCAGCGAAGCGCGATGAGGATCACCAGCACGGTGACGAGCAGCCAGGTGGGCATCCACCCGGGAAGCCCCGGAGCGCGAGGCGCCCGTGCCGGAGGCGGAGGCGGAGGAGGCGACGACGTCGCGCCGGGTGCCGGCGATGCCGCGGGAGCCGCGCCGGGCATTGACGATGCCGCGGGAGTCGCGCCGGGCGCGGAGGGGGTGACTGTCACCGACCGGTGACTGTCACCGGGGTTTGGATCTCCGGCGCCCCCGCCCCTCCGCAGCCTCGCCCGGTGCACGGTGATCCACGCCATGCGCGCGAGCAGGTAGATGAGTGGCGGGTACTGCAGCGGCACCGACGTGGAGATGTCGCCCTGGTTGAACCATGCCCACGAGACCGTGAACGACAGCAGCACCAGCAGGTCGAGGGTGCGCCACGAGAGCAGGCTGCGCGGGCGCGTGATGGGCAGCAGCACCAGCAGGAACACCAGGCACAGGGGAATCCAGATGCGCCAGCGGTTCACCGCCCGCCCGAACGCGCCCTCGTACCCGCGGGCCATCATCCACGCCACCTGCGGGCCGGTGCGCACCTCGGCGATGTTGCCCTCCTCGTCGCCCACGTACACCTCGGCCTCCACCACCTCGGCGTCCTTGGGGCCGCCCACGAACGACACCTTCCACTTCCTGTCCTTCGACTGGAACTCCGCGGCCGTGCGGTGGATGGGGTTGTCGTCGAGGAATTCCTGGAGCCCGGGGTCGGCCTCGGCGATGGCGATGGCCTCGTCGCGGGTGAGGGCTGCGGTGTAGGAGTCCTTCGCGCCCGCGGTGCCCGATGCGGCGCCCGTGCCCGTGTCGTTGCCCGTGCCGTTGCCCGCCACGTTGGCCCCTGCGCGACGCTGCAGGTCGGCGGCGCCCTTCGCCAGGCCATCGAGCACGCCGTCCACGGCCGCGAGGGCCTCCGACGGCGTGGTGACGGCCAGCCCCGCGCTCGGCTGCTGCTGCGCCAGCCCCGCAGAGGGCACGAGCAGCGCCAGCGCGACCGCCAGCATCGCAACGACGAGGGCGCGACGAGGGGCCACGCCGACCCTTCCCCGGCCGCCTAGCGGAAGGACCAGCGCCGGCTGAGCAGGTAGCTCAGCGGCGTGACCAGGATGATCGCGATGGCCTGCGACCAGAACTCGGCGAGCCCGGCGTCCACCAGCAGGTGGAGGATCACCAGGTTCGCGGCCAGCGCGACCAGGCACACGAACAGGTACTTCAGGCCCTGGCCCACCATGGCCTCATCCGCGCGGCGGAACGTCCAATGGCGGTTGAGCAGGAAGTTGTTCACCCACGCCACGGCGAACGCCACGATGGCCGCGGGGATGTAATGGGCCCCGGCATTCGTGGCGATCCAGAACACCAGCAGGTTGACCGCGTAGCCCGACACGCCCACCGCGAGGAACCGCACCAACTGCATCCAGTCGGACCGGGGAACCTTGCGGAGATCGGGAATGCGCAGGAGCGCGAGCGGAGACCGCCCGCTCGCGGTTGTCTTGTCTGCCGGCACGATGGGCGAGGGTATCAGAGGCCCGGCGCTCCTCCGGGACGGTCGTCACGCCGCATGTCGCCCGGCATCCCCCCGCATCCAGCCCCGTATCCCACGCCGGCCATCGGCCCGTGCCGGCAGGTCCGGGAGCCTGCGCGGCGTATCATCACCCATGGCCTCCGCAGGGCCGTCTTCCCATGAGCACGAGTGACGTGACCGACAATACGGGCACAGGGGCTCCGGTCCCGCCGCAGACGCCGCTGGTCGGTCCCGCCGACGCGGCCCGGTACGAGTCGCGGTTCTCGGCGCTGGCATCGGGAACCACCTCGTCGGTGATGCGCGACCTCATGGCCATCACCGAGAAGGCCGACATCATCTCGCTCGCCGGCGGACTGCCCGACACCGAGACCTTCCCGCGCGAGATCTACGAGGAGATCGCGTCCGAGATCGGCACCGACTACCTGGCGTCGTCGCTGCAGTACGGCCCCACCGACGGCATGGGCGAGCTGCGCGAGCAGATCGCCAAGGTGATGGCCGACGAGGGTGCCAAGGCCCGCGTGGACGACATCATGATCACCTCGGGTGGCCAGCAGGCGATCGACCTCAGCATCCGCACGTTCGTGGACCGCGGCGACACCGTCCTTGCCGAGGGCCCCACCTACCCGGGCGCCGCGCCGTGCTTCACCGCCTACGGGGCCGACGTGACCCACGTGCCCATGGACGACGACGGCATGCGCGAGGACCTCTTCGAGGAGGCCTACGCGCGCCTGGTGGCCGAGGGCCGCCCGCCGAAGATCCTCTACACCATCCCCAACTTCCAGAACCCCGCCGGGGTGACGATGTCGCTCGAGCGGCGCGAGAAGCTGGTGGAGTTCGCCCACGAGGTGGGGCTGCTCATCATCGAGGACAACCCCTACGGGCAGATCCGCTTCGAGGGCGAGCCGCTGCCCACGCTCTATGAGCTCGACGACGGCGCGGGCTGGGTGGTGTACCTCGGCACGTTCTCGAAGATCCTCGCGCCGGGCATGCGGGTGGGCTGGGCCGTGGCGCCGCCCCAGGTGCTGCGCAAGATGAACCTCGGCAAGCAGGCCGCCGACCTGTGCTCGAGCACCTACACGCAGCGGTTCGTCACCGAGTACCTCAAGCGCTATGACTACCGCGAGCACGTGGCGCGCGTGTGCGATCTCTACCGCGGCCGGCGCGACGCCATGCTCGAGGCGCTGGAGGCCAGGTTCCCGGCCGAGGCCACGTGGACCCGCCCGCGCGGCGGCCTGTTCGTGTGGGCCACGCTGCCCGACTTCATCGACACCACCGCGCTCCAGGCCAAGGCCCTCGAGCGCCAGGTGGCGTTCGTGCCGGGGGAGGGGGCGTTCCTCGACGGCCGCGGCAAGAACAGCATGCGCCTGAACTTCTCGAGCGTGCCGGAGCCGGTGATCACCGAGGGCATCGGGCGCCTTGGCGAGGTGATCGGCGATGTCATGTCGCTGCACGACGCCCTGAACCCCGGCGGCCGTTGAGCCGGGTCGCCGTCCTCAAGGGCGGTCCGTCGCTGGAGCGCGAGGTGTCGCTGCGCTCGGGCACCAACGTGGAGCTCGCGCTGGGTCGCCTTGGGCACGAGGCCATTCCCATCGATGCCGACGCCCACATGGTGCGGGCGCTGCGCGACGCGCGTCCCGAGGTGGCGTTCGTCGCCCTGCACGGGCGCGGGGGCGAGGACGGCACCGTGCAGGAGATCCTCGAGATCCTGAAGATCCCCTACACCGGGTCGGGCGTGCTGGCCAGCGAGCGCGCGATGGACAAGGTGGTGTCGAAGGCGCTCTTCCGCAGCGCGGACATCCCCACGCCGCATGGGTACGCCTTCTCGAAGGAGGCCTTCAGCAAGATGGGCGCCGCCGACACGCTGCCGGAGATCCAGCAGTCGCTGGGCCTGCCGCTGTGCGTGAAGCCCGCGCGGCAGGGGTCGGCGCTGGGCATCTCGATCGTGCGCGAGCCGGGTGACCTCGGCGGGGCGATCCTCAACGCCATGGGGTTCGACGACCGCGTGCTGGTGGAGCGCTTCGTGCCGGGTCGCGAGCTGGCCGTGAGCGTGGTGATGGCCAAGGACCCCTGGGCGCTGCCGGTGATCGAGGCGGTGCCCTTGGGCCGCGACTTCTACGACTTCGAGGCCCGCTATACGCCAGGCGAGACCGAGCTGCGCGCGCCGCGCGACCTCGACGAGGCCACGGTGCAGGAGGCGGCCGCGGTGAGCATCGCCGCCGCCCGCAGGCTTGAGTGCCGCGGCATCGCCCGGGTTGACCTCATCCTCGACGACGAGGGGCGCCTGTGGGTGCTCGAGGTCAACACCATCCCGGGCATGACCGACACCAGCCTGTTGCCCAAGGCCGCCGAGGTGGCCGGGATAGGCTTCGACCGCGTCGTGGCCGACATGCTCGACCTCGCCGCCCTCGACACATGATCGGTGACATCCCCGGCGCGCGCCGCGAACAGATCGACTGCGGCGATGCCACGCTGTCCGTGCAGTTCATGGGACCCGACGCCGGCGAGCCCGTGATCATGTGGCACGGCTTTCCCGAGATCGGTTACTCGTGGCGCCATCAGGCGGCCGCGCTGGCCGAGGCCGGGTACCGCGCCATCGTCCCCGACCTTCGCGGCTACGGCGCGAGTGACCGCCCCGAGGGCACCGAGGCCTACGCCTTCCCGAAGCTGGTGGGCGACGTCGTGGGGCTCATCAACGCCCTGGGCCACGGCTACGCCCACCTGGCGGGCCACGACTGGGGCGGCAGCCTGTGCTGGGCCACCTCGGCGCTCATGCCCGACAAGGTGCGGTCGCTGATGATCCTCAACTCGCCGCACCCGGTGGCCAGCGCGGAGTGCCGCCAGGTGCCCGAGCAGCAGCAGAAGAGCTGGTACATGCTGCTGTTCCAGTTCCCCGGCATCGCCGAGGAGTGGCTGCTGAAGGACGACGCCGCCAACCTCGAGACCTTCGTGTTCGACACCGCGGCGCCGCACACGTTCCCGCCCGAGGAGCGCCGGGTGTTCAAGGACGCCCTGGCCGAGCCCGGCGCCATGACCGCCGCGCTGGAGTACTACCGCGCCAACATTCCGCCCGAGAACTGGCTGAAGCCGCCGCCCGACCTGCCACCGATCACCGTGCCCACCACCATCATGTGGGCCGACGCCGACGCCTACATGAGCCCGCTGCTCCTCGAACGATCCATCACCAAGGTGGCGGCCGCGCTCGAGGTGGTGATGCTGGAAGGCGTGAGCCACTGGGCTCAGCAGGAGGCTCCGGCCCTGGTGACCGAGGCGATGCTGGAGCACCTGGCAAGAGTGGGCTGAGCCCCGACCGGTGACAGTCACCGGGGTCCGCTGCGTAGAGTCTTCCCATGGCCAGCACCGACACCCCCGGGCGCATCGAGATCGAGCCCGATGGGCTCATCACCATCGTCACCATCGCGAACGAGGCACGGGCGAACAGCCTCGACGATGGGATGCTGTCGGCGCTCGCGGAGGCGCTCTCGGCCGATGCGCTGGGCGATGCCCGCGCGGTGGTGCTCACCGGCGCGGGAGACCGCAACTTCTCGGGCGGAGTTGACCTGCGGGCCCGTGACGGCGAGGCCCTTACCGACGCCGTGCGCACCGGCGAGCGCCTGCTCGGCCGAGCGGCCGCCGCGGTGGAGGGCTGCCCGGTGCCCGTGATCGCCGCGCTCAATGGCAACGCCTTCGGCGGAGCGCTGGAGATCGCCATGGCCGCCGACTGGCGCCTGGCCGCCCGTGGTGCCCGCTTCGGCATGCCGCCGGCGCGGCTCGGGTGGGTGTACGCCGCCGAGGGCATCCAGCGCTTCGTGCGCGTGGCCGGTGCGCCCGCCACCCGCGAGCTGTTCCTCACCGGACGCCCCATCGACGCCGAGCGCGCCCGGCAGATCGGCATCGTCAACCGCGTGGTCGACCGCCTCGAGCTGGTGGACCTCGCCGTGGCGGACGCCCTGGCCGTGGCCGAGAACGGCCCCATCGCGGTGGCCGGCATGCGGTCGGTAATCCGCGCCATCGAGGACGGCGTGGCGCCGAGCGAGGCGGGGGAGATCGCCGAGCGCTGGCGCCAGCGGGCATTCCAGAGCGAGGACATCGAGGAGGGCCTGCGGGCCTTCCGCGAGAAGCGCGACCCGGAGTTCCACGGCCGCTGATGGGAAGATGCGCCCGGCGCCGCGGCCCGCGCCCTTGACCCGCGCGTTCGCCCACGACCGCTTTACCTACCCGCTTCCGGCGGACCACCGGTTCCCCCTCGGTCGCTACCGCATGCTGCGCGAGGCCATCGAGGCCGAGGGAATCGCCGACGTGCAGGAGGCGCCCGGCGCCACCGACGCCGACCTGCTGCTGGCCCACGACCCCGTGTACCTCGATCGCGTGGTGCACGGGCGCCTCACCGATCGCGAGCAGAAGGCCGTGGGCCTGCCGTGGTCGCCCGAGCTCGTGGAGCGCGGCCGCAGGTCGGTGGGCGCCACCCTCGCCGCCGCCGCGGCGGCGCTGCACGACGGCACCGGCATCAACCTGGGCGGCGGCACGCACCACGCCTTCCCCGACGCCGGCAAGGGCTTCTGCACGTTCAACGACGTCGCGGTGGCCGTGCGCCGCCTGCGCGCCAACGGGGTAATCGAGCGTGCGCTCATCGTCGACCTCGACGTGCACCAGGGCGACGGCACCAACGCCATCCTCGGGCCTGATCCCCTCACCACCTGCGCGGGCCTCAATGGCGGCGCCAACTATCCCTTCCGCCGCGTGCCCGGCGACATCGAGGAGGACCTTCCCGACGGCACGGCCGACGACGCCTACCTCGCGGCCCTCGAGCGCCTGCTGCCCGAGGCGCTCGATCGCGGCCGCCCCGACATCTGCTTCTACCTGGCCGGCGCCGACCCGTACGAGGACGACCGCCTCGGCCGCCTGGCCCTCACGATGGACGGCCTCGCGGCGCGTGACGTGATGGTGCGCGACTGCCTGAGTCTGCAGGGGGTGCCCGTGGTGGTGCTCTTGGCCGGGGGGTACGGCCGGCGCGTGGAGGACACCGTGACCATCAACCTCGCCACCGTGGGGGCATTCGCTGCCTGAAACCACCGGGGCCCGGGCGCGATGTGCGCCCGGGCCCCGGGGTGCAGCAGGTATGCGGTGCGGTACTAGGCGATGGGCCCGGCGGCGACGACTTCCGGGCTCACCATCGACTCGTACTGCTTGAAGTTCTCGCGGAAGGCGGCCGCCAGCTTCTTGGCCGTCTCCTCGAACTGCGCGGGGTCCGGCCAGGTCTGCACCGGGTCGAGCAGCGTGGCGTCCACGCCCGGCACGCTCACCGGCACGTGCAGGCCGAAGATCGGGTCCTGGCGGGTCTCGGCGTTGTCGAGCTCGCCGTTGATGGCCGCGCGCACCAGCGTGCGGGTGGCCTTGATGGGCATGCGCGATCCCACGCCGTACTGGCCGCCGGTCCACCCGGTGTTCACCAGGTAGGCCACCGCGCCGGTCTTGGCCAGGCGCTCGCCCAGCATCTCGGCGTACACGTTGGGCTTCTGCGGCAGGAATGGCGAGCCGAAGCAGGTGCTGAAGGTGGTCTGCGGCTCGGTGACCCCCACCTCGGTGCCGGCCAGCTTGGCCGTGTAGCCCGAGAGGAAGTGGAACATCGCCTGCTCGGGCGTGAGGCGGGCGATGGGCGGCAGCACGCCGAAGGCGTCGGCCGTGAGCATCACCACGGTGCTCGGGATGCCCGCGCGCTTGTCGGGCACCGAGCCCGGGATCTGCGTGAGCGGGTAGGCCGCGCGGGTGTTCTCGGTGATGCTGTCGTCGTCGAGGTCGAGCACGCGGGTGGCCGGGTTGGCCACGGCGTTCTCCACCACGGTGCCGAAGTGGGTGGTGGTGGCGAAGATCTCGGGCTCAGCCTCGGCCGAGAGGTTGATGATCTTGGCGTAGCAGCCGTTCTCGATGTTGAACACGCCGTCGTCGGCCCAGCCGTGCTCGTCGTCGCCGATGAGGCGGCGCTCGGGGTCGGTGCTCAGCGTGGTCTTGCCGGTGCCCGACAGGCCGAAGAACACGGCCACGCGGCCGTCGTCGGCCACGTTGGCCGAGCAGTGCATCGAGAGGATGCCCTCCTCGGGCAGGCGGTCGTTCATCAGCGTGAAGATCGACTTCTTGATCTCGCCGCCGTAGCGGGTGCCGCCGATGAGGATCTCCAGCTCGGTGAGGTTGAGCGTGACGAACCCGCTGGAGTTGGTGCCGTGCACCGACGGGTCGGCCTTGAACTCGGGCGCGTGCAGGATGACCGCGCGCGGCTGGTGCACGGCGATCTCCTCCGGCGTGGCCGGGATGAACATCGTGCGGGCGAACAGCGTGTGCCAGGCCGAGTCGCTCACCAGGCGAAGCGGAAGGCGGTGCTCGGGGTGCGCGCCGGCGAAGGCGTCGAGCACGAAGAGCTCACGGCCGTCGGACAGCCACGCCGCGAGGTCCTTGCGGATGTGCGCGTTGTGCTCGGGGGAGATGGGCTGGTTGGGGCCCCACCACACGCGGTCGTCGCTGCCGGGCTCCTTCACCGTGAACTTGTCCTTGGGGGAGCGTCCGGTGTTGGGCGCGGTGTTCACCAGGAGCGGGCCGCCTGCGGAGATCTCGCCCTCGCCGCGCCGCAGCGCGTGCTCGTAGATCTCCTCGGTCGTCGGATTCCAGTGGACCGTGCCCGACGTGCTGATGCCGTGGGCGTCGAGGCCAACCGGGCCGTTGCCGTTGCTCATCCATTCCCTCCGGTGGGGTTTCACGGCCACGCGGGGCGTGCACGCCGTCGCGCGGTCCGGGAAACGTACCGGAGCGCCCGGCGGGAAGGGGGTTGCGGGGGAGGGCCATTCGTCCCCCTGATAGCGTCGCCGGGTGCGAAGGGGAGACCTCGAATCCGCCGGAATCAACGTGCCCGTGCTGGCCACGGTGTGCGCGGGCCCCCTGCCCCAGCCGGGCAACTGGGCGCTGAGGCTCGAGAAGCTGGGGCTCGACGTGATTACCACCGGGGCCCCCGTGGACGATCCCGTGGCCGTTGCCACCGCCGCCGTGGCCGTGCCCTTCCGCCCCGTGATGGCCTGGCCGGGCGACGCCTCGGTGGAGCTCCTGGTGGAGGCCGGCGCGCGCATCGTGGCCACCGACGACCCGGTGCCCGAGGGCACCTACGCGTTCACGGTGGACGAGGCCATGGTGGTGCCGATCAGCGCCGACGCCCCGGCCGAGAACGCCAACGACGTCGCCCGCGAGGTGCTGGCCGCGGCCCGCGGAGGCCAGGCCTCGAGCATCTGGGTGGCCGCCCCCGACCTCTCCACCGTGCCCGAGGACATCGTCGAGGCCAAGCTGGAGGCCATGTGCGAGGGAACCCGCATGGCGCGCCTCTGGCTGTCGAAGCAGCAGAGCGACCCGGACTGACCCCGGTGTCAGGCACTTAACCGAGCGTCGCGCAAGGCGCGCGGCTCGGTTAAGTGCCTGACACCGGGGTTCGGGGCCTCGGCTCTACGCGCTCTCGGGCAGGCGGTTGCGGCGGCGGGCCGAGAAGTACGTGGCCTGCGGGTGGTGCATGATGATCGCCGCGGTGCTCTGCTCGGGCGTGAGCTGGAAGGCGCTGGTGAGGCCCATGCCCATCTCCTCCGGGTGCGGGCTGAGCAGGCGCAGCACATCCACGTGCTGCTCGATGTCCGGGCAGGCCGGGTAGCCCCATGAGTAGCGCCGGCCCTGGTCGGTGCCAAGGCCCAGTTCCCGCTTGATGCGCGCGTGCACCAGGTCGGCCATGCCCTCGGCGGCCTCCACGGCCAG
>JAGWYY010000053.1 GCA_018969105.1 Acidobacteriota bacterium
CACCGGCGGGCCCCACCCCACGCCGGAATCGCGTGAGGCACGGATCACCGTGGCGCCGAGGGTGCCTTGCTGCCAGATGGTTGTGGCCACGCCGGATGCATCGACCACCACCTGCGGGAACTCGGTGACGGCGCTTGCGGAGCCCGCGATGACGCTCGCCGCGCTCCACGCGCCGCCCGTGAAACGCGATGCTGCCACTTTGTAGTTGGGTGTCACGAACTGCTGCCATACCGCAATGACGGATCCGGACGCGTTCGCGGCCACCTGCGGTTGGCGCGCGATGTCCGGGGGGCCCCCGCTGGAGAGGGCCTGCGGGGCGCTCCAGATGCCACCTGAATAGCGGGCCGCGGTGACCGTGCTCTGGCCGACCGACGATGCCACCCACACGGCCGTGACCACGCCGGCGCCATCTACCGCGACGTCGGGCACGGCATAGGTGCCCGCCGTCGTGCTCGCGGTGGCGATGTCCGCCGTGCTGCTCCAGGCGCCATTCGCATAGCGCGCTGCCTGTATCACCGACGTGCTGCCAACCACGCGCTCCCAGACCACGGTCACCACGCCCGACGAGTCGACCGCCGCCGTGGGGTAGCGCGCGTTACCGCCAGCTGCCGAGATGTCCTGGGCGGCGCCCCACGATCCCTGCGCGTAGCGCGCCGCCTGGATCACGTAGTCGTCGCCCCGCTGCACGCTCCAGACCGCCGTGATCACTCCCGCGGAGTCGGCCACCAGCGATGCGGTGTTTGCCGAGGTGTCCGGATTGGACAGCGACGCGGCCGCGCTCCACTCACCGTTCGCGAAGCGGGATGCCCGGACCGGACCCGCGACACCGACCAGCGGGCTCCACACCGCGGTGACCACGCCGGAGCCATCGGCGACGACGGCCGGCTCGCGCCCCTGCTCCCCCGGTGCCGAGAGGGTCGTTGCCGGCAGCTGCCACGACGCGGCGAAGGCCGCCGCCGCACAGGCGAGCAGGACCGGAACCGCGAGGAGGAGTGCGGCGCGGGGGCGCATGATGAGGTGAGCCTAGCGCGTGGTCATGCGCCCCCGGATGCCGCCGGGCGCGCTGCGCCTGATGGCATCCGGGGGCGCGTTCCGACTACCGCCGGCGCCGCGTGGGACGCGCGATGCGGCTCACCGGCACATCGGTGATGTCGGTCCCGCCATCGCCCTCGGCCTCGCGTGCGAACGCCGTGAGCTGGATCAACTCGCCCTGCACCTCGAGGCCCGACCCCACCACGCCGGTGCCGGCGAGCCGCAGGTCGGTGCCGAGGCCCGCGGCGGGGCCCCGGGTGCGGCGCGCGGTGGCAACCGCGCCCAGGAAGGCCCCGGCCGAGTCGTCGGGTGGCGGGGCGCCGTCGAGCGCGTGCAGGGCGTCCAGCATGTAGCCGGTGAGCAGCGCCTCGTGCAGGCGGGCGTACACCTCGGGCCGCGACACGGCGTCCATGCACACCGTCCGCCCACCCGCGCCCAGCACCATGCCGCACTGGCCGGGCTGCAGGGGGAAGGCCCCCGCCAGGTCGTCGAGGCGCGGGCGCTCGTGCTCGATGAGGTCGCCGTGCTTGGACGTTCCCGACCGGAACCCGTGCCGCTGCTCCTCCATCTGCACGGCGTCCCACACGGCGTGCTGCGCCGCGCCGCGCTCGAGCGGTGCCGCATCCAGGTGCAGGGCCTTGGCCCGGCGCACCTCGGGCGCCGGCGTGCGCCCAGCCGGACGGAACTCGTCGCTCTCATACCGCCAGCGGCCCACCTCGATGCACGACACCGGCACCGGCACCGTGGCGCCGGCCTCCACCAGCACCGCCACGTTGATGATGCGGTCCTGCTTGGCGCCGGCGATCTCCTCGCCGTCGTAGAGCAGCACGCGGTCGGCCGTGGGGTTGATCACCACGATCTCTCCCACGTCGCCGGCCTCGTCGACCTCCTTCACGGTGAAGCCGCGCGCGCTGGCCTCGGCCAGCGACACGTACGGGCACACCGGGTCGGCCGCGGGGAACAGGGGCGTCACCGAGATGCCCCGGTGCACCACGGCCTCGCCCGCCTGCAGCGGCAGGGCCGCGGCCTCCTCCTCAATCACCTTCGCCATGTCATCTCCTCTCCGTTCGTCCGTACGGATGTCGGGCGGGGAGAGGGGGCGCCTTACGTTGCATAATCCGGGCCCATGGCAGAGCACGTCGCCTTCTTCGACCAGCAGGACGCCGACGAGGTGACCTGCCCCGGCTGCGGCTGGGCCGGCGAGGCAGGCGACCTCGACATCGACGGCGTGTCGTGGGAGCAGATGCGCTACGAGCAGCGCTGTCCGGCGTGCGAGGAGGTGGTGCGGGTGGTGGCGTTCCCCACCCACGCCCAGGTGAGGGCTGCACGCCGCCGTGGCGACCCGCGCGCCGACGACATGGGGCCGATGGCGGGCTAGCCGGCTACCCGCGCCCGCGCGCGCCGGGGGGTGACAGTCACCGCGTCGGACTCCGGCTTCGCCCGGGTGAATCGCGGGTTGGCGTCGAATCTACGGATCTGCTCATCCATCGTGAGCCGCCCGGGGTCGGCCAGCCGCTTCACCAGGCGCTCCCACGTGGGGGCCCCGGCGCGGTGGTCGCTGCAAAGGGCGATGCGCACGGGGTCACGGCCGCTGGTCGTGGACAGCAGCGCCGGGTCGGGGCGCGTGCCCACCCTGATGAGGTCGAGCCGGTCGGAGTCCCAGCACACGCCCACGAGCGGGTCGTCGGTCACCTGCCCGCGGTCGTGGTGGTGCATGGCGTAGGTGAGCGTGCGCAGCTCATCGGGCGTGATGCCCAGGGCCTCGTGCCCGAGCGATTCGGCCAGCTCGGCCGCCCTGGGCCCGTGCCCGGGGTCGTGGCCATCGTTCTCGCGGCGGCAGTCATGGAGGATCGCGAACAGCAGCGCCACATGGCAGCTCACGCCCTCCTCATGCGCGAGGTCGATGGCGTTCTCGCCCACGCGCCGCCAGTGCTCATGGCCGTGGATGCCCTCGCGCTCCCCGGCCACCACCAGCGCCAGGCCGATGGGCCCGGTGATCATTCCGTCAACTGCGGTGGTCTCGGTCATGTGCCTCCTCGTCCGGGTGTGCACAGGGTTGTCCCGGGGCGGTGCGCGGATCCTTACGGTGCGTGGCACGTGCGTGCGAGTCCGCTCGGTAGCGTTTCCCAAGCAGGTGTAACGTACGAGACATGCTCATGTCGTCCGACATAGAGGAGTTCCTGCGATGAAAACCCGGACGGTCGCAGCCAACGACGTACGAATCCCCGACCCGGCCCCCGATGAGGTGGTGGTGGTCATGCGTTACGGGAAGCCGTACGCCGCGATCATCGACACCGAGGCGCTTGACCTGTTCCTGCGCATGCAGGCGCTCTTCGGCGAGCATGTGCCGCACGAGATGGGCATCAGCGACCTCGACCTGAAGATCCACGAGCTCGCCGAGTCGGGTGAGGACACCGAGGAGTTCGACTACGCGGCCTTCCTCGCTCGCTGATCTTCGCGGCGCCATCGCCTGGGCCACCACCACGTTCCAGCCCGAGGCACCTTTCCGCATCATGCGCGGGGACGGCTCCGTCACGCAGTTCGCCACCGCTGCCGACCTCGCGGATGCCATTGGCCGCGAGGAGGTGCCCACCACGCACACGTGCTTGGTCGAGGCGAAGATCAGGCCGGTGGTGATCCTGCAAGGGCGCCCTCGCGGCGCGTTGAACGATTACGTGGCCCTGAAGCTCACGCGGCTCGCGAAGCTGAGCGCGATCGAGCGTGAGCGCGTGCGTGCCAATGCCTCTCCCGACAGGCTGTACCTCGCCGAAGACCCCTCCCGCTACGGCCTGCCCACCGAGAACGCCATCGACGTCAACTCGCTGGTGCGCGTGCACCGCGACGCCATCATCGCGGTGGCAGGATGGCTCGACCCCCAGCAGGTGACCACCCTCGGGCACAAGCTGGCCGCGGCGCTCGACATCGACCTTCGCGGGCCGATCCGTGAGGGCGTGATGGCCCACCTCGAGGACCTGCGCCGCGCCGACTGACGCGCCGGGCGGGGTACCCTTTCCATATGACCCCTCGTACCCCCGCACGAATCGCGCCCGCGGCGCTCGCCACGGTAACCGCCATGTTCATTGCCGCGGCCACGCCGGCGGTCGCGGCACCGGCAGCCCCAGCCCCGACCGCCACCCCCCAGGCACAGCAGGCACGCGCCACCTGCCATGGCCTGCCGGTCACCACCACGGCCGATCGCGGTGAGATCACCGGCACGGCCCGGCGCGATGTGATCCGGCTGAAGGGCCCCGGGCACGTGCGATCGGGCGCGGGCGCCGACATCATCTGCGGGTCGCGCTTCGCCGACGTGATCGCGGCCGGCCCGGGCGATGACGTGGTGATCGGCGGCAGGGGGCACGACCGCATCCACGGCGGTGCGGGCCGTGACGTGCTGTTCGGCGAGGGCGGCAACGACGTCCTGCACGGGGGGCGCGGCGGCGACACGCTGGTGGGGGGCGCGGGGCGCAACCGCGTGGTGCGCGACGGCACGGCGCACCCGCGGGAGAATGGCGCGGCGGGTGGGGGCGACGTCGTGCTGCCGGGAGTGCAGGCGATATCCATCATCACGGATCCCGCCGATGTCGACGATCTCATGTTCGAGAACGCGACGTTTGCGTTCGACTGGCTTCCGGTGCAGGGCACGGCGGGAGGCACCGGCGGCCTCACGCCCATCTGGCAGACCGCCACGCCCGCGCCTCGCACGGTGATGACGGTGACCCCGGGGGTGAGTGCCTTCGCATCGTTCACGAGCCTGATGCCCGACATGCTGCTGGTCCCCACGACCACCGCCGCTGCGCAGTGGGGCACCGCGATGATGCTCTCGCCGTCGTACATGTTCGAGCAGGTCGGCACCGGGCCCCGTGACGGGGTGTCGCTGATGAACGTCACCCAGCAGCCCCAGACCATGGGTATTTCCCTCACGGCCAGCAGCCCGTGGGGGAGGATCAACAGCCCCGCCGTGGCAGCGCAGGTGTTCCCGCAGGCGCAGGCTGCGTTCCTCCAGCCATCCACCCTGCGCGTGCGGGTGACGCAGGTGCTCGGAACCCATGGGATCCTCGCGCTGCCCCCCTTCCCGAGCGAGCCGTCGGCCACCGGCACCTTCACGCCCACCCAGCCCACCATCACCCTGCGCTACGGCCTGACCACGGGCTTCACGCAGGGCTGACGCACGCTCCCGACCTGCGCCTGCCCCCGCGCAGTCGGCGCCCGTGCCCTCGCCCTCGGCAGCGTCGCCCTCCAGGGGTAGCCCCGCTTCGCCGCCCCCCGCGAGCACCGTAAGGCCCCCGCATCGCTCTCGCGACCTCCCTTCACGCCACACGCACGGGGGGGATCACCATGCACGCACGGGGCCTTGCCATCACGGCCTCCGCACTCGCTGCCATCGCGGCCGCCGCGCCGGCCGCCATGGGCCAGTCGTCGGAGTGGGGAATCACCATTGGCCGCTCGGCCGAGGCCGGGGGCACCACCTGGACGGGCCCCGACGGCGCGGAGGTCACGTGGACCCGCCCGTCGTGGGCGGGTCAGGCGAGCGACGCCCTCATGAGGGGATCGTCGGTGGCCTGGTGGAGCGGCTGGTTCACGCCGGGCGGCGACGTGACGCGCTCGTGGAGCAACCTTTCCGAGGGCACCTACACCGTGCGCGTGGACATGCGCACGGTGGTCACGTGCACCTGGCGCGGCATCTGCAGCTGGGGCCAGCAGCGAAAGGCGGCCTCCTTCACCGTGGACCTCACCCCGCCGGGCACCCCGCAGGTGATTGCCCCCGATGGCCCGGCGGCATCCACCGACCCGGTGCGCTGGTGGCCGGTGGGCGATGGCGGCGCGGGCATGGCCCGGTATGAGGTGCTGGTGGGCGGAGCGGTGCAGGCCGAGCTCGGCCCGGGCGCCTGCGCCAGCGAGTGCCAGGTGGCGCTGCCGCCCGCGGCGCTGCCCGACGGCGACCACCAGGTGGAGGTGCGCGCCATCGACCGCGTGGGCAACGTGGCGCAGGCGGGATCCACTCGCACCATCCGCGACATCCCGCGCGTGGCCTTCACGGATCCGCTGGCCTTCGTGATGAAGGGCCGGGCCGTCACGCTGCGCGCGGCGGCGTCCACCGACAACGGCGGCGCCATCTCCTACGCCTGGGATACCAACGGCGACGGCACCTTCGACACCCAGACCGGCGCCACGCCGACGGTGGTCATCACGCCTGAGAAGGACATCACCGTGACCGTGCGCGCCTCCGCCCCCGGCGGGGGAGAGGCCACGGCCGAGATGGCGCTCGACGTGCGCCCGGCGGCGCTGGCCGACGAGCCCGGCGTGAGCATCGAGGACGGCGCGCGCTTCACCCGCGACCCCCGCGTGCAACTGGCCATCGCCTGGCCCGACGGCGCCACCGGCATGAGGATCGCCACCGACGGCGGATTCAAGGGAGCCGACTGGCGCCCGGTGGCCCCCGAGGCGGCCATCACCCTCGAGGCCGACCCCGACGCCCGCCTGCCGCACGTGGTGTACGTGCGCTTCCGCGGCCGGGGCATCGACGCCCGCGAGACCTACACCGACGACATCATCCTCGACACCACCCCGCCGGTCATTCAGAAGGTGAGCGCCGCGCGCATCAGCACCAAGGCCGTGCGCGTGAGCACGCGGGTGCGCGATGCGGTGTCGGGGCCCCAGCGCCTGCAGGTGGCACGCAGCGTGAGCGTTCAGGGCACCACCGTTGCGTACGCGCCTGCGGTGCGCGCGGCGGTGAAGGGGCGCACGGTGGCGGTGCGCGTGGCCGATGGCGCGGGCAACTGGTCGGGGTGGAAGACGGTGGCCGCCCGGGGCGGCCCCTGATGGATCAGATGGTGGTGAGGAGCAGTCCGGTGCGGACTGGCCCGATGGATACGATGGGCGGGAAGAGCGTGCACTGGGTGGACTGCCCTGCTCGCGTGACGCACAGCGTGCCGAGCGACATGGAGTTGATGGCGGCCTGCTGCTGCTTCGACATGGGCGTGAACGTGGCTTGCGCCGTGCCCTTGGTACCCGTCACGGTGACGCCCACATCCATGTAGTACAGCTGCCCGGTGTTGCTGAACGCGGCGCCCTTCGCACCTCGAGCCAGCTGAATGGTGACGTTGGTGACGGCCCCGAGCGTTTGCGTGCGGCTGCTGCAGATCTTCGGGACGACCGTGGGGGACGACGCCACCGGGTAGTTGTAGAGGCAGCCCGTGACCGTGCCATCGGTGGAGTACGACAGGCTGAAGGGCGCAAGCAGCGTGGGGAGCGAGATCGCCCGCGTCGCGCACTTCGACCCGTCGGCGTTGCACACGCTGGCACTCGTCTGCGACACCAGCACATACCCGCTCCGGGTGGTGGGGGTGACCGAGTAACTGGTGCCGCCGGACCCATTCGCGGTGATGGTGACCGGGTTGGAGCCCGGCACGGTGACGGTGCGGGACCCTCCCAGCGTGCCGGTGACGGTCACCGGGTACTTGCGCGCGCTGAATGTGTACGACGCGCCCGCCGTGACCGGCACCAGCGTGCACTGCGTGGTGCCACCCACCGGGGTGGTGCACACAGAGGCATCGTCCGCCGACGTGCCGGAGCCCTTGGTGATGGCCATCATCGCGGTGGCCCCGTCGGTCATCGTGGCGGTCAGGTACACGGGCGCGCCGCTCGCAAAGCCGCCGGGCGTCCAGGTGGCCGTCACCGAGGCCACGGTGCCCTTGAACTGGATGCCCGCCTTCGGTCCCCATTCGATGCCTGCGCCGGTGAAGATAGCCACCGAGAGCCACTGGTTGGACACATTGATCGAGAGCGGCACGCCGATCTTCACGAGCGCCGGTCGCTGCGCACATTGCTTCGCGGAGCTGGCGAATGACTGCTTGCAGATGGTGGTGGGCAGGCCGGGCGTCGTGGTGATCTGCAGCCAGCCGTTGGCCTGTACGGGCAGCGTGGTGCTGACGGTGCCATTGGCCCCCGGGGTGACGGGCAGCTGCGTGCCGCTCGGGAGGGTGACCACCTGCTGCCCCGCCGCGTTGGTGGTGATGGGAAGCGGCGTGGGCGCCGCCGCCGCCGAGCCGACGACGGGTGCGAGGGTGATGGATGCGAGGGCGGCCAACACGACGCGCAACCAGGGGGTCATGACGGAAAAATATCAGGCGTCACACGGGGGTCGATCACCGTCATCCTGCGCGCTATCGCCCCGGGCGGGCGAGAGGTAACGGCCCCGCATGCGCGCCAGTCGCCTCGCGCCACCACGGGCAGGCGCGGTCACCCCTCGGTGATAGCGTCATTCCATGGCCCTCCCCGTGCGCCCGGCGATCGCCATAGTGCTCGTCTCCGCTGCCGCCGCCGTGCCCGCCACGGCGGGTGCGGTGCCGTCGATGCTGTTCTCGCAGGCCGCCGGCACGGCCACCAGCCGCCCGGTCGGCGGGTCGGTGGCAGACGTGACCCTTCGCACCCGGCACCGCGCGGTGCTGGCCTTCGAGGACCGCCCCGGCAGGCGCACGGCAACGCTCGCCGAGCACAAGTTCGTGGGGCTCTGGCGCGGGGCTTTCCGCACCGATTCACCCAACGCGGTGCTCACCGGCCGCGACGCCCAGGGGCGCAACCGGCGGGTGGTGGCCGTCATCACCCGGGCCGCGCGCACCGCCGATGGCGTGCGCTACCGCATGCGGGCGCTTCGCGGGAGCGTTCCCGCATCGCTCACGCAGGCAAACCTGCTGGTGGACGACGTTCCTCTGTCGGCGATCCTCGCCTTCCGTGCCTATGTGAACAGCGGCCCCGTGCAGTACGAGCCGATCATCAACGCCGTCACGTTCCCGCAGACGGTGACGGTTCAGGCGGGAAGCACGCTCACCGTGCCGCCGGGCACCACGGCCACCTTCGGCACGCCCGGCGGGCAGCCGGCCACGCTCGACTTCGGCACGGTGAACGTGGCGCCGGGGGCGACGCTGGTGCTTAACGGCCTCGTGTTGCTCAATGCCCGGAACCTGTCCCTCGCCCCGGGCTCGCGCATCGTCATGCCGCAGAGCCCCAACATGGTGATGCTGCAGCTGCAGGGCCCGTCAACGTGCGCACCGCCCGCCGCCTTCACCTGGACCGCCACCGTCACTCCGCCGCAGCCATGGCCCGGCCCGGCGATCTCATCCAGCGCCACCGGGGGCATCTGCTCCGTGGTGTGGAACTTCCCGACCGTTCCCGCCGGGATGTCCACCCAGCAGGTGATCGAGGTGTCGGGGGCCGGCTTCTCGGCATCCCCCGTCATCCTCAGCGTGCACTCCCGCTAGGGGCGCGCCGCTAGCGCACCACCACCCGCCGGCTGCCCTCGGCCACCACCCTGGCCGGGCCCCGCGCCGTGGTGATCACTGTCCAGGTGCCCTTGGCCAGGCGGATCGTGCACCGGTAGGTGCGCTTGGTCACCTTCTTGGTCTTCTTGTTGCGCACGGTGGTGATGCGGCACGTGCCCTTGGCGGTCCTCGCCCTGGCCATCTCGAGGAAGCCCTGCGTGGCGGCGCTGCCCCCGGTGCGGGCGGTCTGGGTGACGCTCGTGGCGCCCGGGGGCACCGTGCCCGATGTGGTGCCCGTGCCCCGGCGCAGCAGGAAGCCGCCGGCAAGGCGCCTGGGCCTCGCCGTCGACCCTCCTCCCGCAGTCGATCCCCCCGCCGCTGAGCCCCCCGCACCGGACGACGACCCACCCCCCGATGGCGTGGCGGGCGCCGGCTCGCGCCTCAGCACCAGCAGTGCGATTCCCGTGTAGTCGGCCACGTACACCGTGGCCCCGTCGGGGCTGATGGCCAGCGCCGTGGGCCCGGCGATGGAGTTCGTGCGCGTGGCGTCGGCCAGGCACAGCCCGGAGTAGCCGGTCTGGCTGAGGCACCCGGCGGCCTCGCCGGGCTGGGTGATGGCCCCGGTTGCCGTGTCGCGCCGGAAGACGTCGATGGCGGGCACCGACTGCGGGCCGCCGTAGGCGCCCCTGCTCGCCGCATACACGTTCGTGCCATCCGGGCTCACCAGCACGTCGCTCGACTCCGCGGTGTACCGGCCGATGCCGCAGGCGGAGGGGGACGTCGCCCACTGCAGGGCCAGGCCGCTCTGCGTGAGGCAGCTGCCCGTGCCCGCGGGCACCGTGACCAAGCCCGTGGCCGGACTCCGATCGAGGATTCCCACACCGGCATCCGCCGATGCCTGGGATGACGATCCGTAGATGCTCTTGCCATCGGCGCTCACCGTCACGGCCACGTTGGCGTACAAGCCATATGACCGGTCGCAGGGCCCGCTCGGCGTCAGCGCCGTCTCGAAGCAGACCGGCCCTGATGCGGGGGACGTCAGTGCTCCCGTCGCCGCGTTGCGGGTGAGGATGCTCACGCCACCACCGGCCGAGGCGACGACCTGCGTGTTGTCGGCGGTCACCTGCAGGTCCACGGGGT
This sequence comes from Acidobacteriota bacterium, assembly GCA_018969105.1. Classification (GTDB taxonomy): domain Bacteria; phylum Actinomycetota; class Thermoleophilia; order Miltoncostaeales; family Miltoncostaeaceae; genus SYFI01. Next base: position 10,431 of record JAGWYY010000053.1, read on the forward strand.
TCCACACCTGGTAGTCGGGCACCGTCGTGCACGATCCGCTGTAGCTGCTGATGTTCGACACGCACGCGTTCGGGGCCGAGAGCGCCGTCAGCGCGCCGGTGCCGGAGTTGCGTGTGAACGCCGCGACGGTGCCCTTGCCCGCGGATCCCGAGGTGCCCACGTACACGGATGACCCGTCAGGGCTCACGGCGACCGTGGCGGTGCTTGCGAGCCACGCCGCGGTGCCGCAGCCCGCCGTGCCGCCGGCGTTCACGCAGCTCGCGTGCGTGAGTGCTCCGGTGGAGGACTTGCGCGAGAAGACCACGACGCCGTCGCCGCTGGTGGCCGCGGCATCCACCGCCGCGTAGAGCGTTGCGCCGTCGGGGCTCATCGCGAGGCCCTTCACCGGCCCCAGGCTGGCGTCGGTGGTGCACTCGCCCCCGCTGCCATCGGTCGTCACGCACGCCGCGGTGCCCGCAAGCGCGGTGAGCTCACCCGTGGCCGTGCTGCGCGAGAACGCCGCGAGGCGCCCCGCGGTGCTGCCTCCGGCCACGTACACCGACCGGCCGTCGGGGCTCACCACCACCTCGCGCGGCGACTCCAGGCCCGCGCTGCCGGTGGTGCATCCGGTCGCTGCCCAGCCCCAGGGCTTCCAGCAGCCGGAATCCCCGGGGATGAATGACAGGTCGCCGGGCGCGCTGAGTGCGACGGCCGGGGTGGCGAGGAGGGCCACGGCCACGGCGGCACGCAGCGCGAATGAGGGGGTTGTCATGTCGACGAGGGTACCCGGGCATCCGGCACGCGGACAAGCCCGCGTGTTCCGATACGTGCCACGGGTTAGGCTTTTTGCATGAACCCCTCACGCACCACGCGCCACATCGCGGCCGCGGCCACGGCCGGCCTTTTCGCCCTGGCGGGCGCTGCCGCCGCCGTCGCTGCCCCCGCCACCCCGGCCACGCCCCTGACGTGCACACCCTCCGCGAAGGCCTCGTGCCTGCGCGCCGACCTGCACGGCATGAACCTGCGCGGCAGGGACCTGCGCGGCATCGACTTCCGCGCGGCCAACCTGCACCACGTCGACCTCCGGAAGGCCGACCTGCGCGGCGCCCGGCTCCGCGGCGCCAACCTGCATCACGCCGATCTGCGCGGCGCCCGCCTCGCCCGGGCCGATCTTCGCCGGGCCAACCTGAGCCACACGCGCGGTGGCGCCCTGGGCACGCCCCGCGCAAGCCACGGCGGCGGATGCCCCTACACCACGCCGTACGACTTCAACTACGGCCTCGCGGGCGCCAACCTGGCCGGCGCGAACATGTCGAACGCCGACTACGCGCTGGCCGACATGTCGGGCGCCAACCTCACGAACGCCAACCTGTCGGGATCCACCCTCACCGGGGCCGACCTCACCAACACGCGCTGGAGCGGCGCGCAGGTGGGCGGCACCTTCCTGGGGTGCTCCTTCATGGCGGGCGCGAACCTCGTGGGCATCCAGGGGCAGCCCGTGGACTTCCCGCAGCAGTTCCCCACGGGGTGGGGCGCGGCGGGGAGCATCTTCGCCGGACCCGGCGCGCAGCTGGCGGGCGTGGGCTTCGGCGGCGCCGACTTCACGGGCATCAGCCTGCGGGGCGCCAACCTCAGCGGCGCCAACGCCGCGTGGTCGAACTTCACGGGGGTCGACCTCACCGGCGCCAACCTCGCCGACATCGACGCCCAGTTCGCTACGTTCACCGGGGCGAACCTCTCGGGGGTGTCCTTCAGCAACAGCGACTTCACCAACGCCGTGATGACGAACGCCAGCTTCCGCGGCAGCACGTTCAGCGTCGACACCTCGCAGTTCGGCGGGGCCAACGTGAGCGGCAGCGACTTCACGGGTGCCGACAACCACGCCGGCGTGCTCACGCAGCCGCCGTCCGATCCGTATTCCTTCTTCTCCGCGGGCATCTACGGCGTGGGCATGGTGAGCAACGACGTCACCTGCGGCCCCGGTGTGGTGACCAACGACCTGGCCACGTGCTTCCCGGCGGCCTCATCGTTCCCGCTTCCGCCCTGCAGCCCGGGCGACCTGGCGAACGCCGACCCCTACATGCCCCTCTGGTGCAACCCCACCCCGGGCAAGAGGAACCGGCCGAAGGCGCCGGTCGTCATATGGA
>JAGWYY010000054.1 GCA_018969105.1 Acidobacteriota bacterium
CTCGCGATGTCGCGACCCGTGCCGGGCGCGGCGGCATTCGCGCCCGCCACTCCGACCCGGGTCGAGCCCGTCACCGCACCGGTGAGGCGCGCACCCGCGGCGGCCGCGCCGCCGCCCGCGCGCGCCGCCGCGTCACCGGACCGCCGCATGGTGGTGGCGCTCGCGACGTCCATTGGCGTCGCGGTGCTGGCCCTCGTGCTGGTGTTCGCGATGATCGCGTCACCGGGATCGTTCGGCATCGCATCCACGTCCGACGTGAACGAGCGCCTGTCGCTCGTGGAGGCCGGCATCTCGCAGGTGCGCGCCGACGTCGGCACCCTCGCCCAGCAGATCGACTCCGGCAGTGGCACCCCCGCCGACCAGGTGCAGGCACTGCGCGAGGAGGTCACGCGGCTCCGCCAGGAGGTGGAGCAGCTCTGCTCGGTGCTGCCGGTGGTCTGCTAGTCCTCGGGGCATGGGGATGATCGCCTTCGTCGACCGCCAGGGCCTCGCGGGCTACGACCTGGGCAGCGACCACCCGCTCGCGCCGGCGAACCGGGAGCTGGCGATCGACCTCATCCGGGCCTACGGCATGCTCGACCGCCCGGACGTGCTCGTGCTCGAGCCCGAGCCGGGGGACGAGGACCTCATCGCGCGCGTGCACACCGACGCCTACATGTCGGCGGTGCGCCGGTACAGCCGCACCCCGCAGCTGGCCGCGGCCTTCGAGGCCGGCACCTGGGGGCTCGCGCACGGCGGCGACACCCCCGCGTTCGCGGGGATGCACGAGGCGGCGGTGGCCGTGTGCGGCGCGTCGGTCACGGCCGCGCGGGCCGTGTGGGACGGCCGGGCCGACCGCGTGTTCTCGGCGGCGGGCGGGCTGCATCACGCGTTCGCCAACAAGGCGAATGGCTTCTGCATCTACAACGACCCGGCCGTGGCCATACGGTGGCTGCTCGACAACGGGGCCGAGCGCGTGGCCTACGTGGACGTGGACGTCCATCACGGCGACGGCACGCAGTTCATCTTCTACGACGACCCCCGGGTGCTCACGTGCTCGGTGCACGAGAGCGGCCGGTACCTCTTCCCGGGCACGGGGGCGGTGTCCGAGCGCGGCATCGGGCCCGGCGATGGGTACTCGGTGAACATCCCGCTGCCCGCGTTCTCGGGTGACGGCCCGTACATGCGCGCGATCGAGGAGGTCATCGCCCCGGCGGTGATGGCCTTCCAGCCCGACATCATCATCACGCAGGATGGCGTGGACCCGCACCACCAGGACCCCCTCGCGCACCTGCAGGTGCGCATGGCCACGTTCCCCCGGTTGTGGCGCGTGCTGCACGACCTGGCCGACCGTGCCGCGGGAGGCCGGTGGATCGCCCTCGGCGGCGGCGGATACAACGTCGACGTGCTGCCGCGGGCCTGGGCGCTGCTGTTCGCGGAGATGACCGGCGCGGAGCCCGCGGATGAGCTGCCCGCCGACTGGCTGGCGCTCGCCGCCGAGCGCAGCGATCGCAGCGACCTCACGCCGCTGCTCATGGGCGATCCCGAGCCCGAGGTGGGTGCGGCGGAGCGCGCCGCGGCCGACGCGGAGGGAAACGCCGCCGTGGACGAGGCCATCGAGGTGCTGCTCTGAGCACGCGCGCCACCCCCTGGCGCGATGCGATGGATCCGCGCGGGGCGCACGACCTCTGCCAGGCGCTCTCCACGCCCGCGCGCTACGAGCACGCGCGCGGCGTGGCCCAGCAGGCCGCCCGGGCGGCGCGCGCCCTGCGCACCCCGGGCGATCAGCGCCGCCTGCTGCTCTGCGCGGCCTGGCTGCACGACATCGGGTACGCCCTTCCGGGGGCGCATCACGCCGTCGCGGGCGCGCGCGCCCTGCGCTTGGCAGGGCACGAGCGGCTCGCGCGCATCGTCGCCCACCACTCCAACGCCGCCGAGCGCGTGGCCCTTGCGGGGCACCCGCCCGTGGACGAGGAGTTCACGCGCCCCGCCGGGCCCGACGCCACAGTGCTCGCGCTGCTCGACGTGGCCGATCTCGTCACGGGGCCGCGCGGGGAGCGCGTGGATCCGGCCGGCCGGCTCGCGGGCCTGGTCGAGAGGAGGGGACCGGACGGCCCCGCCGTGGCCGCGCTCGTGCGCAACGTGAACCGGCTCGGGGCCGACCCGATCACGCGCGGGCTGGTGGAGCAGCTGTCGGCGCAGGCGGTGGCCTCGTGAGCGATCGCGTGGTGGCGGTGTTCGGCAGCTCGCGCATCGGACCGGAGGACGCCGAGTACCGGGTGGCGGAGCAGCTGGGACGCCTGCTTGGCGAGGCCGGCTGGACCGTGGCCACCGGCGGGCACGATGGCGCGATGGCCGCGGTGTCGCGCGGCGCGCGCGAGGCCGGTGCGCACGTGGTGGGCGTCACCATGCCCGGCCCGCAGGGCCGTTCGCCCAATGCCTGGGTGGCCGAGGAGCGTCCCGCCGCAGACCTCTTCGCGCGCCTGGGAATGCTGCTCGACGCCGACGCCTGGATCGCCGTGGCCGGCGGGGTGGGCACCCTGGCCGAGATCGCCGTCGCCTGGAACCTCATGCAGAACGCCCACGTGGCGCCCCGCCCGCTCATCGTGGTGGGGAAGGGCTGGCGCGCGGTGATCGACGCGCTCGGCGACGCCCTGGTGGTGGATGCCGCCGACCTCGCCATGGTCACCGCGGTGCCGGATGCCGAGGCGGCGATGGCCGCGCTCGGCCCGCGCCTCGGCGCCTAGGACCCCTCGGGGCAGTCCATGGCGCGCGGGGTGGTGGGAGCGCCTAGGGAGGGGTGGCGGCGCCCACGGCCACCGCGGCGCGGCGAAGGCCCATGAGGGGGTCGTCCCCGAGGTCGATGCGCACGAGGCGGCGCCCGGCCGTCTCCAGGGCCTGGGCGTCGCCGATGGCCTGCGCGCGCAGCAGCTCGCCGAAGGTGTGGTCCTGCCCGGGGATCGGCAGGTCGGGTGATCCCGGCCCGAGGAACTGCACGAACACGCCGGAACCGGGCCCGCCCTTGTGCAGCTGGCCCGTGGAGTGCAGGAACCTCGGGCCCCAGCCCGCGGTGGTGGCCGCGCGGGTGCGCTCGCGGACGGCGGCGCGCATGGCGCTCATGAGGCGGTCGCCCTCGGGCGTGGGCGTGGTGAAGGCGAGCATCGCCAGGTAGTCGCCGCGCTCGAGCATGTCGACGGCGCGCACGATGTCCTCGGGTGCCCCGCGCTCGTCGCGCGGCACCCCGGCCCCCGCGAGCGCCCGGTTGGCGGCCTCCTTCGCGGCCTGCACGTCGGGCTGGTCGAACGGGTTCACCCCGAGCTCCGCACCGGCGGTGGCCACGGCCATCTCGAGGCCCATGTAGAGCCCACCGACATCGAGCGGGTCGCGGATGTCCATCACGAACACCGGGATGCCCGTCGCCCCGATGGCCGCGACATCGGCGTCGTGCTCCCCGGTGAGCCGCAGGTGCAGCAGTACCCGGTCCGACCCGTAGTCATCCGGGGGGCCGAGGGGCTCGTCGGCGATCGGCACGATGCCCTCCCCCTGCTTGCCCAGGCTCTCGGCCACCAGCTGCTCGGCCCACAGGCCGAATGATCCGATGCCGGGGTCGGCGATGATCGTGAGCTTGTCGCGCCCGGCCCGTGCCAGCGCCGCCAGCGCCACGCCCATGCGCACCGGCTGCGGGTCGATGCGCGCGGCGGCGGCAGTGTCGAGCAGGGCGCCCAGCGGCACGCCCGCGAAGGCCATGGGGATCAGCCCGAAGAGGGTGAGGGCCGAGAAGCGACCTCCGACGTCCGGCGGGTTCTCGGCCACCAGCCGCCAGCCCTGCTCGAGCGCCATCGTCGCCAGCGGCGTGCCGGGGTCGGTGATGGCGATGAGGTGCCCCCGTGCCGCGTCGCCCAGGCCATCGGCCAGGAACTGCTCCACGTGCGCCAGGAACGCCAGCGGCTCGGCCGTGGTACCGCTCTTCGACGACGTGATGGCCAGGCACCGGGCGGGGTCGATGCCGTCGGTCACGTGCGTGACGGCGACGGGGTCGGTGGAGTCGAGGATGCGCAGCTCGATGCCCCGCCCGTGCCCGAATGTGCGCCGCGTGACCTCCGGCGACAGGCTCGATCCGCCCATGCCGAGCACGAGCACGTGGTCGATGCCCCCGGCCGCGGCGCCGTCGACGAGCGCATCGATGGCGGGCACCTCCGCCCGCATGTCCGCCGGGGCGCGCATCCAGCCGGTCCAGTCGCGCGCGGCATCGGCGTGGTCGCCCCAGGCCGATGGGTCGCCCGCCAGCACCCGGTCCACCAGCCCACGCGCCTCGGCGTCGGCGACGGCGTCCTCCACGAGGCCTGCCGCCGGGCCCGGGCGCATGATCACCCGCATCAGGCGGGCGCCACCGCGATCGACTCGCGCGCCGCATCGGCGACGGCCCCGGCGGTCATGCCGAGGCGCTCCATCACCGTGCCGCCGGGCGCGGACTCGCCGAAGCGATCGATGCCGACGGCACGCCCCCAGGTGCCCGTCCAGCGCGCCCAGCCGAAGGTGGAGGCCGCCTCCACCGATACGCGCGCCATCACCGCGGGCGGCAGGACCTCGTCACGGTAGGCGTCGGGCTGCGCCGCGAAGAGCTCCCACGAGGGCATGCTCACCACGCGGGCCGACACGCCGTCCGCTGCGAGCAGGTCGCGTGCCTCGAGCGCCAGCGACACCTCCGACCCGGTGGCGATGAGGATGCAGTCATCGCCCGGTGCGAGCACGTACGCGCCGCGATCCACCGGGGGATCGTCGACGGGCAGCACGGGAACGCCCTGTCGCGTGAGCACCAGGGCCGTGGGTCCGTCGGCACGCGCCACCGCGATCCGCCAGGCCTGCGCCGTCTCGCGGGCGTCGGCCGGCCGCAGGGTGACGAGGCCGGGGATCGACCTCAGCGCGGCCAGCTGCTCCACCGGCTGGTGGGTGGGGCCATCCTCGCCCACCGCCACGGAGTCGTGCGTGAACACCAGGATCGACGGCAGGCGCTGCAGGGCGGCCATGCGGATGGCGTTCTTCATGTAGTCGGAGAACGTCATGAAGGTGGATCCGTACGCGCGGAAGCCACCGTGGGCCACCATGCCGTTGACGGCCGCGGCCATGCCGAACTCGCGCACCCCGAAGTGGATGTTGCGGCCCGCGAACGACCCCGGGCCGATGTCGCCGCCATCCTTGATGACCGTGCCGGTGGAGCTCGCGAGGTCGGCGGCGCCGCCCACGAGCTCGGGCACGCGCGCGGCGATGGCGTTGAGCGCGGCCGTGGACGCCACGCGGGTGGCGGGGGACTCCCCCTCGTCGAAGCGGGGCAGGTCGGCGTCCCAGCCCTCGGGCAGATCGCCCGCGATGCGCCTGCGCAGCTCGGCGGCCTCGTCGGGGAAGGCCGCGGCGTAGGAAGCCATCGCGGCGTCCCAGGCCGACACCATCTCGGCGCCCCGCTCGCGCAGCACCGGTGCCCAGGCCGCCACCTCGTCGGGCACCAGGAACTGGGCGTCCTCGGGCCAGCCGTAGGCCTGCTTGGCGAGACGGGCCTCGTCGGCGCCCAGGGGTGCGCCATGCGCCTTGCTGGTGCCCTGCACGTGCGGCGCGCCGTAGCCGATGGCCGAGCGGTAGCGCACGAGCGTGGGGCGCCCGTCGCCCGCCTCGGCCTCGTCCAGTACCCGGTCGATCTCGCCCTGGTCGTTGGCGTCGGCGATCTCCAGCACCCGCCAGCCGTAGGCGTCGAAGCGCTTCGACACGTCGTCGCCCGTCGACATGTCCGTGGGGCCGTCGAGGCTGATGGCGTTGTCGTCGAAGATGACCACGAGCTTGCCGAGGCCGAGGAATCCGGCGAGCGAGCACGACTCGTGCGAGATGCCCTCCATGAGGTCGCCGTCCGAGGCGATCACCCAGGTGCGGTGGTCCACCACGTCGTGCCCGGGGCGGTTGAACTCCGCGGCCAGCATGGCCTCGGCAAGCGCGAGGCCGACGGCGTTGCCGAGCCCCTGGCCCAGCGGCCCGGTGGTGACCTCCACCCCCGGCACGTGGCCGCGCTCGGGGTGCCCCGGGGTGCGGCTGCCCCACTGGCGGAAGGCCTTGAGGTCGTCGAGCGTGAGGTCGTAGCCCGCCAGATGCAGCAGGGCGTACTGCAGCGCGGACGCGTGGCCCGCCGACAGCACGAAGCGGTCGCGGTTCGGCCACGAGGGGTCACCGGGCGCGTGGCGCAGCAGGCGGGAGTACAGCGCCCAGCCCACCGGGGCGAGGCCCATGGGGGCTCCGGGGTGCCCGGAGTTCGCCTGCTGCACGGCGTCGATGGCGAGCGTGCGGACGGTGGCGATGCAGAGGTCGGGCGATGCCGGCTGGGTCACGTGGGTCTCCGTGTCGGTGGCGCGGGCAGTCTACGTAGGGGCGGCCCGCCGGTGGCGGGCTGTCGCGCCCCGCCTCGACCCGGGGACGACAGTCACCGGCCCCCGTAGTGTTCGGGGGGTGATGCGACGTACCGCACCGGCAGGGGCACTCGCGCTGGCGGCGCTGGCGCTGGCGGGGTGCGGCACGGGCTCCGACGCCGCAACGGTTCCCGTCACCACCCCCGCGCAGTTCGTGGAGGCCGTGCGCCAACTGGTGCAGCCGGCCGAGCGCATGGGCGTGGTGGCCACGGCGTCGCTCGACGAGGAGGGCCCGCAGCCCCAGGCCGTGGAGGTGGATGGCCTCGTGGACGACGTGACCCGCGAGGTGAAGGAGTTCCGCGCGCTCCGCCCCGGCGATGAGGCCCTGCGGATGGAGCAGACGCGGCTGCTGCGCGCGATGGATCCCGTGGTGAGCCGCGTGCGCGCGGTGCGGGCGATCCTGCGCAGCGACTCGCGCGCCGGGCTTCGCGACGCCACCACCCAATTGCTCGACGCGCTCCGGGAGGTGCCATCAACCGCCCGGTCCTGATGCTCGCCGCCGTGGCGGTGCTCGGCGCGGGCGCGCTCGCCGGTTGCGGCGGGTCGCCCGAGCCCGTGCCCACCGGCGAGGTGTCACCCGGCAGCACCGTCACCCCGCCGCGCTACATGGCCATGGTGCGCGAGGCCGTGGCGGCCGCGCGGGCCGCGTCGATCCGGCTCGACGCCCTGCCCGACGCTCCCACCCCGGCGCAGGCGAAGCGCGCGGCACCGGGGCTTGCCGCGGCCGCCGCGCGCGCCGAGCTCGCCGCGCGCCAGATCTCCGCCGCGCGCCTCGACGACCAGCGCCTCGAGGAGCAGCGACGCCTCATCGGCCCCCTCTACGTGGGCTTCGCCGCGGCGCTGCGCAAGGCGGCCCAGGGCGCGGCCGCGGGCGACATCACCGCGATGGCCCAGTCGGTGAACCAGGCGGCCGTGCAGGCCGGGCGCATCTACGAGGCGGCGGCTCCCGCCCCGGGCTAGCGCCGGCGCCGGCTAGCGCTGGGTGCTGCGCGACTCCGCGGAGATGTCGTCGGGTCCCGGCGGGTTGGAGATGACCAGGTCGCCCACCGTGGCGAACTGGTAGCCCTTCGCGCGAAGGTCCTTGACGATGCGGGGGAGAGCCGCGACCGTCGAGGCCCGGTCGCCTCCGCCGTCGTGCATGAGGATGATCGATCCGGGCTGCGCCTGCGACACCGCGGTCTGCACGATCTGGTCGGGCGTCGGCCGCGTCCAGTCGACCGTGTCGACGTCCCAGAGCACCGACAGCAACTTGGCGTCCTGCGACTGCTTCAGCACCGAGGGGTCCACCGAGCCGTAGGGCGCGCGGAACAGGCGGCTCGCGACGCCGCCTGTGCTCAGGATCTCGCCGGCTGTGCTCTCGATCTCGGCCTTCTGCTGGGCCGGCTTGAGCGTGGTCATGTCCTTGTGGTCCCAGGTGTGCACGCCGATCTCGTGCCCGGCTGCCACCACCTGCCGGAAGGTGTCGGGGTTCTCCTGCACGTTCCCCCCGATGACGAAGAAGGTGGCCGGCACGTTCAACTGCTTGAGCTCGGCGAGGATCGCCGGGGTGTCCGGGCCGGGGCCGTCGTCGAAGGTGAGGGCCACGACCTTGCGCCCGTTGCCGCCCTTGTTGACGCTCACCCCGGTCTGCCCGATGTTCACGAGCTCCTGATCGCGCGGGCCGAGCTGCTGCGCGGCCGCCGCGATGTCGGCCTCGCTCACCTTGGGGATGACCGGCTCAGCCGTGGCCTGCGAGGTGGCGGTCTCATCGCCACCTCGGGTGGCCAGCGCGATGACGCCGATCACCACCGCGATGGCGATGATCGCCAGCGCGAATGGCGGAACGCGCCGCTTCTGCTTGCGGCGGCGGCGGGGCGGCGGCCGGCGATCACGCGGATCACGGCGGCGCCCCGAGGGTGTCCTCTCGGCGGGCATCCCCCTAATAATGCACGTGGGGACCGGCGCGCACGAAGCGCACCGGTCCCCTGGGGACCGCGACTGGCCGGGGGCCCTAGCTCGCCAACGCGGCTGGCGGGGCGTCCGCTGCGTTCATGGCATCCCACGGGATGGTGATGGAGCGTCCCTCCATCTCCACCTCGCCGGCGGCCCGCAGCTTCCCGAACGCCGTGGTGACGGCCTCCCGGGACGCTCCGATAAGTGATGCCCACTGGGCATGGGTGAGGTCGAGGCCGATGCGTACGCCCTCGGGCGCCGCCGTGCCGATCTGCTCGGCGATCTGGTGCAGGCGCCGGCGCAGCCGGTCCTCCACGCGCATCTCCGAGACGATGCCGACGGTCTGGCGGAGGTTCGCGAGCCGGCCCGTGAGGGCGACGGCGAGGTTGACGCCGAACCGCGGGTAGCGGGTGATGAGCGCCTCGATGGCGTGGGCGGGCAGCGGAGTGACCGCGCTCGCCTCGAGGGCGACGGCAGGAGCGGCCTGCTCGAGGCCGAGCGACGAATACACGGCGCCGGGCTCGACGATGGTCGTGGTGACCTCCTGCCCCTGCAGGCTGAGGTCGCTCAGGGCGATGCGGCCCTGGCGAACGATGTACACGTGATCGCCGCGGGTGAGCGCGGCGGGCGCGTCGGCCTCACGCGGCCAGCGGACGAGCGGGAGACGCGCGTCAAGCAGGTCGAGGTCGCGGCGCGGGATGCCGTCGAAGAGATCCAGGCGCGAGAGCGCGGGGCGCCCCTGCTCGGTGGATCCGTTGGACTGGCGTGCGGGAAGTGGTGTGAGAGTGGCCATGGGTCCACCCTCGCAGGGGGTTGTAAGAGACCTTTGAGGTCCCCGGTAACGCTCGGTGACGGCCCCATTGAGGTATGGGGGTGCTGGCGTTGCCAAACGGCCCGCGCACCCGGCCGATCACCCCTCCCCATGCGGGGATGGGCACTTGTTATGGACTTATGGAGGCCCTGCGCCCTTCACCCATGGTTGCACGCCGCGACGGCCCTTCGGGCCCCCCTGGTCGCGGCGGCACATCTCAGGTGGCCGGTGGGAGGCCTCCGTCGGTCCTGATGACCCGGTCGGCGTAGAGCAGGCCGATGGCGATGAGGGTGAAGGGCTGCACCGCGAGCTGCGTGAGGGTGTTCCAGATGCCGGAACCCCATGTGTAGGCGCCGCCTTCGAGCGGGCTGAGGATCGCCGCGCCCACGATGCCCAGGGCCAGCTGCGCGATGGCCGTGACCACCTGGATGAGCAGGTAGGCGAGGAACACCGTCCACCACGCGCCGCGCACGAGGTCCTGGCTGCGGCGCAGGGAATCGGTGATGCCACGGCCGTCGATCACCGCCGCCTGGCCGGCGAACAGCCAGAGGATGGCCAGGAAGATGCCCGGGATCACCAGCGCGAACAGGCCCACGATCACCCCGAGGGTCACGAGCACGAGCGCCGAGAAGAGGATCCAGAAGCGCACGCCCACCCGCTCGAGCGTGGCGCTGATGCCCGTGGGCGTTCCCTGCAGGCGCCGCACCGTGGCCAGCGCCACCGCCGCGCCGCTGACCGGCAGCAGCAGGATGGCCGGGATGAGCACGATGCCCAGCACCGTGAGGGCCCGGGTCACATCCGTGGACCCATCAACCGCTGCGCCGGCCACGGCCGAGAGGATCCCCACGGGCACAACGGTGACGGCCGTGAGAACGATGAACAGCCATGGCTCGCGGCGGTACATCGCCCATGCGCGCGAGAGGAGCTCGCCGAACGTGAAGGGGCCGGGTTGCGACGTGCCCACGTCAGTCCACCGGCTCGTAGGGGACGGCGTCGCGCACCAGGTCACCGGCATCCATGCCCGTGCTCTGCATGAAGAAGGGCGTGAGCAGGTTGAGCGTGTGGCGGCAGGCCGGGCAGATGGGAAGCGGCGGGGGAGGGGGCACGCCGGGCGTCTCGCCCGTGAGTGAGTAGGGCGATCCGGAGTACCGCGCACAGGCGCCGCACTCCTCGCCGCGGGTGTCGAGCCTCACGAGGTCCCAGCCCGCACCGGTGATCTGCGCCACCCAGCCCTCGTGCTGCACGGAATACGCCTCGGCGCCATCGGCCAGCGCGCGGCGCTCCCCGGGGTCCCACCCGTCACGGATCGCCGCGGCGAACACCGGTGGCGGGTCCGGGATATGCCGGAACCGCTCGGTCCAGGCATCGATCTCGGCATCCCAGTCGCGCGCGGCCAGTGGTCAGTCCTCCACGAAGTCGACGGGGACCTCGTGGGCGATGATGCCGGCCTCGACCCCGCGGCGCAGCAACTCGCGCACGGCCTCGCGGCCATCCTCGCCGTAGTCGAGGGTGCGCTCGTTCACGTACATGCCGACGAAGCGGTCGTTGAGGTCGTCATCGAGCCCCCGGCCGTACTCGGCCGCGTATGCCAGCGCGCCGGACCGGTGGTCGAGGCTGTACCGGATGCTCTCGCGCAGGATGTGCGAGAGCTCCACCATCACCGGCTCGCCGAGGTCGCGGCGCACCACGTTGGCGCCGAGCGGAAGCGGAAGGCCCCCCGTGAGCTCGTGCCACCAGGTGCCGAGGTCGAGCACGTTCACCAGGCCCTGCGATTCATACGTGAGCTGCCCCTCGTGGATGACCAGGCCGGCATCGGCCTCGCCGCGCTCCACGACGTCGAGGATCTGGTCGAAGGGCACGATGAGGGGGTCGTCGATGCGACCGGCCGCGAGTTGCAGCTCGAGGAACGCGCTGGTGAGGGTGCCCGGCACCGCCACCTTCATGCGGGGGAGGTCGGAGGGATCGATCTGCTCGCGCGCCACCACCATGGGGCCGTACTGCTCGCCCATGGACGCCCCGTGGGGCAGCAGGCGGTACGTGTCGGCCACCGTGGCGTAGGCGTGCACCGAGATCGCGCTCACCTCGAGGCGGCCCTCCATGGCCCAGCGGTTGAGGGTCTCGATGTCGCGCAGGAGGTGCTCGAACTCGAACTCACCCGTGGGGATGAGGTCCTTCGCGAGCGCGTAGAACATGAACGCGTCGTCGGGGTCGGGGCTGTGACCCAGGCGGATGAGCGTCATGCGGTTGTTCCTCCGGTCGGCGTGCGGGCCGGGGAACCCTATCGCCGCGCGCTACCCGGGGCGGGGGGAATCGGGCAGCAGCACGCACATGCCCTCGCCCTCGGCCACCAGCACCTCGCCGGCGTGGATGCTCACCACCGCGCGGAAGCCCCGATCGCTCTTCTGGATCAGCCGGCCCCGCAGCGTCAACTCGGTGCCCTCGAGGGCCACGGGCTTGCGCAGCCAGTAGCGCACCTTGGCGGTCATGCCCCAGAGGTCGTGCGGCGCACCGGCGTACACGAGCATCTCGTCCACCAGCAGCCCCACGATGCCCCCGTGCAGGCGCTCGGGCCAGCCCTGATAGCGGTCGTCGGGGGTCCAGGTGGCCACCGCGTCGGTGCCGTCGCGGAACACGTGCAGGCCGAGGCCCGACTCGTTGTCGGACCCGCAGACGAAGCAGTGCGTGATCTCCGGCGGATTGAGGAGCTCTCCGGCGTCCGTGCTCATGGCAACATCGTCGCATGTCCGAGTGGGAGGCGCAGGTGGCACTCGTGCCCACCGAGCACGGCGACAGGTGGATCGCCTGGCGCGCGGGCGGCATCGTGGCCGTGGGGCGCTCTCGCGCGGAGGCCATGCGCCGCGCCCGTGCCGCCGGTGCCTGCCGCGTGGTGCCCGGCGACGCGCGTTCCCTTCCGGCCGATCCGGACTGGGCGCTCCTGCCCGGGGGCTTCCGCGGGCGCGCCCTCAGGGCATGCCGGGCGATTCCCCGCGGCCAGGTGATCACCTACGCCGAGCTGGCCCGCCGGGCGGGCAGCCCGGGCGCGGCGCGCGCGGCCGGGTCGGCGATGGCCGCGAATCCGCTTCCCGTGGTGATCCCGTGCCATCGGGTGGTGCGATCGGATGGCCGCCTTGGCGACTACTCGGCCGGCGGCACGGCGGCGAAGCGCCGGATGCTGCGCGCGGAGGGGGTGGCCGTGCCGCCGGCGTGATCGCCGCCGGGCGGCCGTTCGCTGCTACTGTGCCGCGCCGTGGTTGCCTTCCTGGTCGTCATACATGTG
>JAGWYY010000180.1 GCA_018969105.1 Acidobacteriota bacterium
GCCGGCATCGCCGCCCTGGCCGCGGGCCTCACCCTGGGGTTGGCCCTGGGCGCCGCCGCCACGCTCGGCACCCACCCGGGCGACTACGCCATCGTGCTGCTGCCGGTGGCGGGCGCCGCCGGCATCGCCCTGGCGGCCGCCTTCCGCAGCCGCGCGGTGGCCCTCAAGCGCAAGCGCGCCGCCCTGCTGCGCCGTGAGCGCCTCGAGGCGCGCCGCCAGGCCGCCATGCCCAAGCCCGTGCTCGTGCATTCGCGCGATGAGTTCCGTCCGGTCCTCATCGCCACCGGGTCCGTCGCGACGCCGTCCAGGCGCGCGGCGTAGGGCCCCTGCGCCCGGGGGTGCTGCTCCCACCCCCGGGCGCTCGGGTCATCTTCCGAAATCACTGAAACCGGCGACGCGCCTGCGCGCCTGACCCGGTATCGTCGCGCCCGTGAGCGACGTCGACCGGCTGGCCGTCTTCGGCGACATACACGCCAACCTCAAGGCCCTCGACGCGGTGCTCGCCGCGATCGCCGACGCGGGCATCACCCGGGCCATCATCACCGGCGACATCGTGCTGCGCGGGCTCGAGCCCGAGAAGTGCGTCGCGCGCGTGCGCAAGACCGGCTGGCCCTGCGTGGAGGGCAACACCGACCGCCGCGTGGTGGGCAAGAAGGTGAAGCCCAAGACCGACATCCGCGACATGCGCCCGGGCACGCGCACCTGGACCAAGACGATGCTCAGCCAGAAGTCACTCGACTGGCTCGATGAGCTGCCGGCGGTCGTGGAGGCCACCCTCGGCCCCCACCGCGTGGTGGCCGTGCACGGAGACCAGACCGTGCCGGCCGGCCTCGTCGACCACGATGCCTCCGATCACGACATCATCGCCGTCATGGACGCCCTCGGCGCCGACGTGCTCATCACGGCCCACACGCACTCCCCCATGATTCGCTGGGTGGAGGGGCGCCTCGTGGTGAATCCCGGCAGCGTGGGCGAGGGCACCGCCGACGAGCCCCGCCCCACCTGGGCATGGCTGCAGTCCACGAAGAAGGGCATCACGGCGGCCATCGAGTACGTCGATGCCCCCCTCGCGCCCCCGCGCGACAAGAACCACCGCAAGGGCGAGTAGCCCCGCCCGGGGCCTGCGCCCGGGGGTCGGGGCCTAGGGCCTCGTGGCCAGGGCCACCAGCTGCCCCCCATGCCCCACGGCGCGCGCGGCGGCAGCCACGGGGATCATCGCCGCGGCCAGCGCGCGGCCCAGCACGCCACGGCGCGGGTTCACCTGGGGGTCGGCGCCCGGCGCCACCGAGTAGGCGATGCCCGCGGGGTAGCCCCAGCCCCCACGGCTGCCGATCTCGCGCACCGACATCCCGGCCGCGCCCAGCACGATGCGCAGCGCGTCGGCATCGAGGTGCCAGCGGTGGCGCGAGGGCTCCCACCCGTGCCAGCGCGGCCCGAACGCCCGTGCCTCGGCCGACGCCCGGTTGGGCACCGCCACGTTCAGCAGCCCGCCGGTGCGCAGCACGGCGCCCACCGACCGCAGGCCGGCGTCCATGTCGGGCAGGTGCTCGAGCACGTGCCACATCACCGCGGCATCGGCAGTGCGGCCATCCATCACGTGCGCCAGGTCGTCAACGCCTGCGCGCACCACCTCCACCGCCCCCGGCGGCAGCGACGCCATGGCCGCGTGCGCACGCATCTCCTCCACGGCATCGGGCTCCACGGCGATCACCCGCAGCCCGCGCTGGGCCAGCACCCGCGCGCGCAGCCCCGACCCCGCGCCCACATCCACCACCAGCGCCCCCTGCGGCAGCGCGCGCACCAGCGGCCCCATGCCGGCCGCCACCATGCGCGATGCGATCAGGTCCTCCACCTCACCCCCGGCCGACAGCGCGGGCGCCGCCGCGGTGCCATCGGGCACGGGCTCGGTGAACCCCACCCCGCACACCCGCGAGATGCACAGGCGGATCGTGGCCGCCAGCCCGCC
>JAGWYY010000181.1 GCA_018969105.1 Acidobacteriota bacterium
GCCGGTCGGCCAAGCGCGCGACGCTGGTGATGGCCACCACCGAGGCCGGTGCGCGCGACATCGAGGAGATCTACCGGGTGCCTAAGGAGCGCATCCGCGTGGTGCACCTGGGCAGCGCCGCCGACGCACACGACTTCGAGGTGCTGCGCGAGCCCTTCGTGCTGGCGGTGGGTGAGTTCGAGCCGCGCAAGCGCGTGCTGGAGCTCATGCGCGGGCACGACCGCTACTTCGCCACCGCCCCCACCTACCCGCCCATCTGCCGGCTGGTCATCGCCGGGGCGGGCGGAAGCCAGGAGGAAGAGGCCCAGGAGCGCCGCGGCATCGGCTGCGACATGCTGGGCTTCATCAGCGACGAGGAGCTCAGCGAGCTCTACCGCCGGGCAACGCTGTTCGTGAGCCTGTCGGCGTACGAGGGCTTCGGCCTGCCGATCGTGGAGGCCATGGCCCACGGGTGCCCCGTGCTGGTGGCCGACAACTCGTCCCAGGCCGAGGTGGCGGGCGAGGGGGCGTTCCTCATCCACGACGCCTCGCCCGAGGGCATCGCCACGCGCCTCGAGGAGGTACTCGCCGACCGCGAGGAGCTCGCCCGCCGCGGTGCGGCGGCCAAGGCTCGCGCCGCGGAGCTCTCGTGGAGCGAGACCGCCCGCAAGACCGCCGACGTGTGGCGCGAGGCCCTGGGGCTGCCGGGGTGAGGAAGCGATGCCGGAGGCCGACGCCGTGAGGGTGGCCGTGGACGCCCACGCCGTGGCGCAGCCCACCCCGGGTGACGCCGGCAACGCCAGGTGGATCGAGAACCTCATCCACGCGCTGGTGGCCACGGCCGGCCCCGACGACTCCGTGCTGGCGATGATCGCCCACGACCAGGCCCGCGAGCGCATCGACCCCGCCGTGCCCCTCATCGAGGTGACCGACCGCAACGTGCCGCGCCTTCTGCGCGGAGCGCCCCGCGTGATGGAGCGCGCCCGCGCAGACATCGGCGTGTTCAACTACGTGGTGCCGTTCCGCGGCCGCACCCCGAGCGCCGTGGTGGTGCACGACGCCGCCTTCGTCACGAACCCGGGCTGGTTCAGTCGCCGCGACCGCGAGATGCTCGGGCGTCTTGTGCCCCGCGCCATCAAGAAGGCCGACGTGGTGATCGGCGTGAGCCACGCCGAGGCCCGCGAGATCACCGAGATCTTCGGCATCGACCCCGCGAAGGTGCACGTCGTGCGCACCTACCCCGCGCCGGTGTTCACGCCCGATCCCGTGGGGGACGCCGCCAACAGGGTGTTCGCGCGCTTCGGGCTCCGACGCTACGTGCTCGCCGTGGGCGACATCCACCCGCGCAAGAACATCGGGGCCCTGGCCCAGGCCATGGCGCTGTTGGGTGACCGCGACCTCGAGCTCGCCCTGGTCGGACGCCCGGCGCTGGGCGGCGAGCAGATCGTCCGTGGCGCCAACGCCCACTGGCTCGGCCACGTGACCGACGACCAACTCGCCGACCTCTACCGCGCCGCCGCGGTGGTGTGCGTGCCGTCGCTCTACGAGGGCTTCGGCCTGCCCATCCTCGAGGCCATGGCGTGCGGAGCCTCCGTGGTGGCAAGCAACCGCGGCGCCATGCCGGAGATCGCCGGCGAGGGGGCCATCATCACCGACCCCACCCCCAACGCGCTGGCGCTGGGCATACGCGAGGCGCTCGATCCGGCGAATGCCGATCGGCTCGGGAGGGCGGCGGCAGCTCAGGCGGCGGAGTTCAACGAGACCGCCATGGGCGAGGCCGGGTGGGCTGCGCTGCGGACGGGCGCTGCCGCATAACCCCGCAAAAGCCGGTGGGACACCGGTGTAACCAGCCCGTCGGGTGAGCACCCGGGTGCTCCTCCGGGGCGATAATCCGTTGGTGAACCCCCGCGCAGTGAGGATCATTCTCGAGGTGGCCCTGGTGGTCATCGGGTTCACGCTGCTCGCGGTGCTCATCACCTGGCCGGC
>JAGWYY010000182.1 GCA_018969105.1 Acidobacteriota bacterium
GCCTCATCTTCGACGCCCTCACCTTCACGCTGGCCACCGGCGAGGAGGAGTACCGGGAGTCGGGCAAGGCCACGATCGAGGGCATCCGGCTGATCAAGGAGAACCTGCCGGGCGTCTATACGAGCCTCGGCGTGAGCAACGTGTCGTTCGGGCTGGCCCCGGCGGCCCGCGCAACGCTGAACAGCGTGTTCCTGGCCCGCGCGGTGGAGGCCGGCCTCGACCTCGCGATGATCAACCCCACGCACAACCGGCCGCTGGGGGAGATCCCCGCCGACGAGGTGGAGCTGGCCGACGACCTCATCTTCGCCCGCCGCGACGACGCCCTCCCTCGCTTCATCGCCAAGTACGAGGGCGTGGAGGAGCAGGAGGCTCCCGACCCCGCCGCGCGCTTCGAGGGCATGCCGCCCGACGAGATCATCTTCGAGCGCATCCTGCACCGGGTGCCCGAGGGCGTGGAGGCCGACGTGGACGCCGCGCTCGACCAGCGCGGGGCGCGCGCCAACGACGAGGCCATCGAGGTGCTCAACGAGGTGCTGCTGCCCGCCATGAAGGAGGTGGGCGACCGCTTCGGACGGGGTGAGCTGATCCTCCCCTACGTGCTGCAGAGCGCCGAGGTGATGAAGAAGAGCGTCGCCCACATCGAGCAGTACCTCGACCAGGTGGAGGGCTACACCAAGGGCACGGTCATCATGGCCACGGTGTACGGCGACGTGCACGACATCGGCAAGAACCTCGTGGGCACGATCCTCAAGAACAACGGCTACACCGTGCACGACCTCGGCCGGCAGGTGCCGGTGACGGCCATCATCGACGCTGCGGTGGAGCACAACGCCGATGTCATCGGCGTGTCGGCGCTGCTCGTGAGCACCAGCAAGCAGATGCCGCTGCTCGTGCAGGAGCTCGCGGCGCGCGACATGGACTACCCCGTGCTCATCGGCGGCGCGGCGATCAACCGCCAGTTCGGGCGGCGCACGTTGTTCCTCGAGGACGGCCAGCCGTACGCCGGCGGGGTGTTCTACTGCAACGACGCCTTCGACGGGCTTGCCGCGGTGGACCGCCTGCAGGATCCCGACGACCGGCCGGTGTTCCTGCAGGAGCGCCTGGACGAAGCCGCCGAGAGCGACGAGAAGGTGGCCGAGGCCAAGGCCCGACCCCGCCCGGCCGCCGAGCCGGTGGTGCTCGACGAGGCCCCCGTGCCCGATCCGCCCTTCTGGGGCGCCGTGCGCGTGACCGACTTCGACGTCGACGAGATGTTCGCGCGCATGGACGAGAAGTCGCTCTACAAGATGTCGTGGGGCGGCCGGGGCCAGGACGACGCCGAGTTCGAGCGCATCGTGGCCGAGGAGTTCCTGCCGCGGCGCAAGGAGATGGAGAAGCGCTCCATCGAGGACGGCTGGATCGTGCCGCGCGCCACCTACGGGTACTTCCCCGCGAACCGCGACGGCGACGCCGTGGTGATCTTCGACCCCGAGACGGGCGACGAGACCGCGCGCTTCGAGTTCCCGCGCCAGGACGAGGGCCGGCTGCTGTGCCTGGCCGACTACCTGCGCCCGGTGGAGGACGGCGTGCGCGACGTGATCGCCCTCCAGGCCGTGACCGTGGGCCAGGAGGCCACCGAGTACCTGGACCGCCTGCAGGCCGAGGAGGAGTACACCGAGGCCTACTTCGCCCACGGGCTGGCCGTGGAGGCCGCCGAGGGCATGGCCGACCTGGTGCACGCGCGCATCAAGCGGGAACTGGGCCTTGGCACCGACCAGGGCCGGCGCTACTCATGGGGCTACCCCGCCTGCCCGGACATCGAGCAGCACGTCGACGTGCTGCGCCTGCTCGCGCCCTACCCCGACGAGATGGGCATGGGCCTCACCAGCGCCTTCCAGCTCACGCCCGAGCAGAGCACCGCGGCGATCATCATGCACCACCCGCAGGCCACGTACTTCTCGGCCCGCCGCCG
>JAGWYY010000055.1 GCA_018969105.1 Acidobacteriota bacterium
CAGGGCTCGCGCCTCACGGCGTGGGAGCTCGCGCAGGACGGCATCCCCTTCACGCTGATCAGCGACAACATGGCCGCCATGCTCATGTCGCAGGGGAGGGTGACCCACGTGGTGGTGGGTGCCGACCGCATCGCGGCGAATGGCGACGTGGTGAACAAGATCGGCACCTACGGCGTGGCGATCCTCGCGCGCGAGCACGGCATCCCCTTCATCGTGGCCGCGCCCACCTCGACCCTCGATCTCTCCATGCCGTCGGCCGCGGAGATCCCCGTGGAGGAGCGCGCCGCCGACGAGGTGCGCGGGCTGTCGCTGTTCGGTCGCCCGGCATCGTGGCCCGAGGCCCCGGTGGCCAACCCCGCCTTCGATCGCACCCCCGCCCGTCTGGTGAGCGCGATCGTCACCGAGCAGGGCGTGCACCGCGCGCCCTACGAGCGCTCACTCCGCGACGCCTGGGACGCCGCCGGGCACTGAGGCCCACCGCCTCCTGGCGTAGACAGGCCCCGCAGCCTGCCGAGAACCGCGGGGCCTGCTGGCGCGAACGCCATTGTCGGTATCCAAGGGGGGACGCCGACGCCGGAAACGCTACTGGCTGTCTCGGATGGCAAGACGGGGGGCAACCGGTGACAGTCACCACAAGGCTCTGGTGACTGTCACCGCCTGGCTACACGCGCTTGCCCAGTTCCGTCGTCAGGTTGCGCAGTTGGGGGGAGATGTCGTCGGGCGGGGTGACCGCCTCGATGAGGCGCAGCTGGGAGGCGTCGGCCAGGGCGTCGTCGAGGGCCGCCACGAAGGCGTCCTCGGTGTCCACCTTCACCCCCATGCCCGAGCCCAGGGCATCGGGGAACATCGCGTAGCGCATGCGGGGGATGTCATTGAAGGCGCCGTTCATCATCGGGCGCTCGGTGGCGTAGCCGTCGTTGTTGATCACCACGACCACCGGGTGCACGCCCACCCGGGCCATGCCCCCGAGCTCGAGCCCCGTCATCTGGAACGCCCCATCGCCCACGATGACCACCGGACGGCGATCGGGGCGTGCGAGCCCCGCGCCAAGGGCGGCGGGCACGGCGTAGCCCAGCGAGGCGTAGTACGCGGTGGCCAGGAACCCCGACTCCTCGGGGCGGAGGTCTGCGCTGCCGAACAGTGAGTCCCCGGCCTCGGCGATGATCGTGTGCCCATGGCCCAGCCGCGAGCGCAGCGTCTCGAACAGCGCCCGAGCGCTCAGGGGCATGCCGGGGGACGGCGTGAAGGGCGGGCGCGCGCGCGGAGCGGGCTGGCGGTCGGGCACGGTGGCGCCCAGGCGTTCAACCAGCCCCGGCACCACATGGGCCACGCCCACTCCGTCGTAGCCGCGCACGCCCACATAGGTGATCTTCTGGTGGGAGATGATCGAGTCTGCCCGGTCGATGCCGGTGGTGAACAGCCCCGTGTTGAGGTCGCTGATGTACGCGCCCAGCACCAGCACCCGGTCGGAGTCGTCGATGAGCTGCCGCACCTCGGGATCGGAGCTGATGGCACCCGCGTACACCCCCTTGAACCACGGGTCATCCGATCCCACCGACGACTTGCCGAGCAGGGTCTCGGCCACGGGGTATCCCGCGGTGCGCGCGAGCGCGTCAAGCTGCGCCTGGAGGCCGAGCCTGGCCACGAGCACGCCCGAGATGATCGCAGGGCGTTCCGCCGCCGCGAGCTCGCGCTGGATGTCGTCGAGGCAGGCCTCCAGCACCTGGGGATCGGGATCGGCATCTGCCGGGGGCGGCACCTCGGGCAGCGGACCGCAGGGGAGCCCCACGACGTCGCGGGGTATCTCGAGGTACACCGGGCGGCACTCGCGCGCGGCGATGGCGAATGCCTCGGCGATGATGCCGGGGGCCGTCGCGGGGTCGTGCACGTAGGCCGCGTACTCGGTGACGTCCTGCATCACGCGCATCTGCGTGTCGAAGTCCTTGACCTTGTGGTGCAGCAGCGGGTCGCCCTCGCGCTCGCCCAGGCCCGGCGAGCCGCAGATCACCACCACCGGCACGCTCTCGGCCCACGCCTGGGCCGTGCTGTTCACGAGCTTGAGCCCGCCGACGCCCCACGTGGCCATGACCACCCCGATGCCGCGCAGGCGGGCATAGGCGTCGGCGGCGAACCCGGCACCCTGCTCATCGCTTGTGCCCACGAAGAACCCCGGGTGCTGGTCGAGCATGTGGTTCAGCAGCAGGGTGAAGTCCCCTGGCACCCCGAACACGCGGTCGCAGCCGGCCGCCCAGATGGCCTCGATCAGCCGGTCGCCGACCGTCAGGGGACTCTCGGGGGGCAGGGGGACTACTTGAGCCGGTACGTGATGCGCCCGCGCGTGAGGTCGTAGGGGGAGACCTCCACCTTCACGCGGTCGCCGGGGTTCACGCGGATGTAATTGCGGCGCATGCGGCCGGCCAGCTTGGCCAGCACCACATGGCCTCCGTCGAGCTCGACGCGGAAGAACGTGTTGGGCAGGGCCTCGGTGACCTCGCCCTCGAACTCGATCGCCTGCTCCTTCTCGGTGGGAGCCGTAGCCAGTCCTCTCGTCTCGTGGATGGGCGCGGGTGCCCGTCCTCTGGCGGGAACGCTAGCGCGGATGCCTGATTTCGGCACCGATTTGCCGCGATCCGCGCGATGCGCGTGCGCCGGGGCGTCCCATGATCGCCCCATGCCCTGGCGGCGCATCGGCACGGCGGTGATGGACGTGCTCATCGGGGACGGCTGCGCCGCGTGCGGCATGCCGGGTCCGCCGCTCTGCGATGCCTGCGCGGGGGGCATGCCGGAGGTGGGTCCCCGGGGCTGCGCACGGTGCGGGCATCCGTGGGCCACGCCCCGCCCCTCGTGCCCGCAGTGCATCGCGGGAATCGCGCACGCGCGCCAGGCGCTGCGCTACGACCCGCCGGTGCCCGAGGTGGTGCGCGCCCTCAAGGACTCCCGCCGGCGCCTCCTGGCTCACCCGCTCGCAGGGCTGATGGCGCAGCACCTTGACCCGCCGCCGCGCGGAGCCGTGCTCGTGCCCATACCGCTTGCCCCGCAGCGCCACGCCGATCGCGGGTTCAACCAGGCCGCGCTGCTCGCGGACGCCCTCGGCCGCACGTGGGGCACGCCGGTGAGCGACTGCCTCGAGCGCGCCCCCGGGGCCGGCACGCAGCGCGGATCGCGCGCCACGGCCCGCCACGCCCAAGTGCAGGGGGCCTTCATGGCCCCCGGGGAGGTTCCCCTGGACGCCGTGCTGGTGGACGACGTGGTGACCACCGGGGCCACGCTCACGGCCGCCGCGCGTGCGCTGCGGAGGGCCGGATGCGCCCGCGTGGGTGCCGTGTCACTTGCGCGGGTTGTCCTCGCGGGCGGGCGCACTAGAGTCGGGTGACGGACGATCCATACAGGGGGTGCAGCACATGGAACTCCACGTGAGGGGACGCAACCTCCCGGTCACCGACGCGCTCGAGGACCACGCAGAAAAGCGCATGCACAAGCTGGAGAGGGTGCTGGGACCGATGAGCGACAGCGCGCAGGTGGAAGTGGAGCTGTCGGTCGAGCACAACCCGAGCATCGCGAAGAGCCAGATCGCCGAGGTGACCGTGCGCACCAAGGGGCCGATCATCCGCGTGCGCGAGGCCGACAGCGACATGTACGCGGCCATCGACCTCGCCGCGCATCGCATCGAGCGCGCGGCCCAGCGCCTGCGCGAGCGCCGGAAGGACCACCACGGGCCCGGAATCGAGGCCGTGGCATCCACGCCGGCCGAGATCGCGGCGCTCGAGCGCCTGGGCAAGGACGCCACCGAGGTGGTGGAGAGCCCGCCGCCCATCCGCATCGTGCGCAGCAAGCGCTTCGAGATGCCCGCGCTCACCCCTGAGGACGCCGCGGTGCGCCTCGAGCTCATCGACCACGCCTTCTTCGTGTTCCGCAACGAGGCGAGCGGCGAGATGAGCGTGATCTACCGCCGCCGCGACGGCGACTTCGGCCTGATCGAAGGGGCCTGAGGCGATCCGCCGCCTGATCAGGTGGCTCATCCCCCTGCTCGTCGTGCTCGGCACGGCGGGCGGGGCGGTGGCCGCCGACCCGGCTCTCATCACCGAGCTGCAGGGCATCACGCCCGCGCCGGTGGTGGCGGGAGCCGGCCCTGCCACCGAGGCATCGGCCGACGGGGGAGAGCCCCTGGCCACGGCCGTGGTGCTCGCGGGCGACCCGCAGTTCGCGGTGCTGCGCAACGCCATCGCCGCGCAGGGGGCGCAGGCCACGCTCACCCGCACGTCGGCTCTCGCCGATGGCGGCACCGCGACGTCGTTCGCCGTGGCGTTCCCGTCGGCACCGTCGGCGCGCGCGATCGTGCGCCGGTCGGTGCTGGCGCTGCTGGCCGAGGCCGGCGCCACCAGCGCGCTCAACAGCGAGCTCGAGGCCACGCCGGGTGGTCGGGTGGTCATCGTGACGATGCCGGGTGGTGGCCTGCGCACCCTGGCCATCGCTTCGCGCGGGGCGCGCCTGGTGGGCACCGTCACCGTGCGCCCGGGCGGCGCGTCGCAGGACCTCCAGCAGTTGGTGAACGGCCTCACGGCCGCGTGGGCGCTCATCCCGGCGCCGGCCCCGGGCACGGCCGAGGAGCTCGCGGTGTCCGACGCCCTGCGCCTGCAGATCCGCGCGGCGTGGACCGCCGCGGGCCGCACCGGCCAGGAGGCCGCGGGCAGCATGCTGGCCGCGCGCATCGACGGCGGCACCTGGGTGATGGCCGACATGGGCCGGGCCGGCACGCCCGAGTGGTGGCTGTTCCGCGCGGTCGACGCATCCACCTACCGCGCCGAGGCCACCGTGGGCTTCCCGAATGGATGCCCGTCGATCCCCGTGGCCCTGCGCGAGGTGTGGGGCTTCGCGTCGGAGTGCGCGGCCGGCGACCCCGGCGCGCCGCTTCCGGGCTCCGTTCCCGCGGGCGAGCTGCCCGAGCCCGTGCGCGGCACGGGCATGTGGATCTGGTACGTGAGCCAGTCCGAGAAGTCGCTGCAGGGCATCATCGACCGGGCGCGCACCTACGGCGTGCGCACCGTGCACATCAAGTCGGGTGATGGCACCAGCTACTGGAGCCAGTTCGACCGCGCCGTGGGGCCCCTCAAGGCCGCGGGCCTCCGCGTGTGCGCATGGCAGTACGTGCGCGGGCGCAGGCCCGTGGCCGAGGCCGCCGTGGCCGCCCGCGCGGTGCGCGCCGGCGCCGACTGCTTCCTCATCGACGCCGAGATCGAGTTCGAGCGCATCCCGCAGCGCTACGCGCGCACCACGCGCTACATGCGCGCGCTCCGCGCCCAGGTGGGCAGCGCCTATCCGGTGGGGCTCACCACGTTCCCGTACGTCGACCTGCACGGGCCGTTCCCGTACACGGCGTTCCTCAACGGCCGCGACGCCGCGCAGTTCACGATGCCGCAGGTCTACTGGAAGGCCTTCCGGGTGTCGCCCGCCGCCGCGGTGGAGCGCACCATGCGCTGGAACCGCATCTACGGCAAGCCCATCGCGCTGCTCGGCAGCACCTACATGCGCGAGAGCGCGACGACGATCCGCCAGTTCCGGTGCGCCTCGCAGGCCGCCGGCGTGGGCGGCGAGAGCTGGTGGGCTTGGCAGAATACCCGCATCGGCCAGTGGCCGTGGCTGGCGTCGCCGCTCACCTGCCAGGTGCCCCTCGCGAAGCCCGGCGCCACGCGCTACCCGGTGATGGGCCTGCGCAGCCGCGGCGACGCCGTGCGCCGCCTGCAGCAGCTCCTGCGCGGCCAGGGCGTCTCGCTGCCGGTGGACGGCTACTTCGGCGTGACCACCCTCAACGCGCTGGCCACCTACCGTGCGCAGCGTGGCCTGGTGGGTGGCCCGAGCACGGATGACGCCGTGTGGGCCGACCTCATCCAGCGCAGCGGGTCGCTGATGACATCCCGCGTGGGGTAGGCACCCCCGCCGTTGGTACCCTTGTGGCTCGGATAAGCGGCCGCTCGGACTTGCCTGCATGAGCACTGAGATGATCAACAAGGTCCTTCGCTTCGGCGAGGGGCGCGGGATGAAGCAGCGCGTCAAGCGGGTGGAGCGCATCAACGCGCTCGAGCCCGAGATGCAGGAGCTCTCCGACGAGCAGATCCGCGAGCGCGCGGCGGACATCCGCGAGCGCCTCGCCGCCGGCGCCGACACCGACGAGGTGCTCGAGGAGACCTTTGCACTGGTGCGCGAGGCATCGTGGCGCAGCCTCGGCATGCGGCACTTCGACGTGCAGCTGATCGGCGCGATGGTGCTGAACGAGGGCCAGATCGCCGAGATGAAGACGGGCGAGGGCAAGACCCTCACGGCCACGGCCGCGGTGGCGCTGAACGCCCTCACGGGCAAGGGCGTGCACCTGGTCACCGTGAACGACTACCTGGCATCCCGCGACGCCCAGTGGATGAGCCCGGTGTACGAGGCCCTCGGCCTGAGCGTGGGCGTGATCCAGTCGATGATGCCCGAGGACCAGCGCCGTGAGGCCTACGCCTGCGACATCACCTACGGCACCAACTCGGAGTTCGGGTTCGACTACCTGCGCGACAACATGGCCGTGCGCCTCGAGGACTGCGTGCAGCGCGGCCACGAGTTCTGCATCGTGGACGAGGTCGACTCCATCCTCATCGACGAGGCCCGCACCCCGCTGATCATCTCGGGCGTGCCCGAGGCCGCCGCCGACACCTACTACCGGTTCGCGCGCATCGTGCCCACGCTGCGCAAGGGCGACGACTACGAGGTGGACGAGAAGCACCGCACCGTGGCGCCGCACGAGAGCGGGGTCGAGAAGGTGGAGCGCGCGCTGGGCATCGAGCACCTCTACCTCGACATCCACGGCCAGCTGGTGAACCACTTCATCCAGGCGCTCAAGGCCGAGGCGCTCTTCCGCAAGGACAAGGAGTACATCGTCCGCGACGGCGAGGTGCTGATCGTCGACGAGTTCACGGGCCGCGTGCTCGAGGGGCGGCGCTACTCGGAGGGCCTGCACCAGGCCATCGAGGCCAAGGAGGGCCTGAAGATCCGCGAGGAGAACCAGACCCTCGCCACGATCACGCTGCAGAACTACTTCCGCATGTACAACAAGCTCTCGGGCATGACGGGCACGGCCTCCACGGAGGCCAACGAGTTCAACAAGATCTACGAGACCGACGTCGTGAGCATCCCGACGCACCGCCCGATGATCAGGGACGACCAGAACGACCTGATCTTCAAGACCAGGGACGCCAAGTTCAACGCGGTGGTGGAGGACATCAAGGAGGCCCACGACCGCGGCCAGCCGGTGCTCGTGGGAACCATCAGCGTGGAGATCTCCGAGATGCTCTCGGGCATGCTCGAGCGGCGGGGAGTACCGCACACGGTGCTGAACGCCAAGCAGCACGAGAAGGAGGCCCACATCATCGAGCGCGCCGGCGAGCGCGGCTCGGTGACCATCGCCACCAACATGGCCGGCCGCGGCGTGGACATCAAGTTGGGCGAGGGCGTGGCCGAGCTCGGCGGGCTGTACGTGCTGGGCACCGAGCGCCACGAGAGCCGGCGCATCGACAACCAGCTGCGCGGCCGCTCCGGGCGCCAGGGCGACCCGGGCCTCACCAAGTTCTTCCTCTCCGCCGAGGACGACCTCATCCGCATCTTCTCGGGCGATCGCATGTACAAGATCCTCGACCGGCTGGGGCCGGGCGACGACCTGCCGCTCGACTCCAAGATGCTCACCAAGACGGTCGAGGGCGCCCAGAAGAAGGTGGAGGAATACAACTTCAACATCCGCAAGCGGGTGCTGGAGTACGACGACGTGCTCAACAAGCAGCGCGAGGTGGTCTACGCCGAGCGCCGCCAGGTGCTGGAGGGCGAGGACCTCTCCGAGAGCGCCCGCGACTGGATCGCCGAGGTGCTCGTGGAGACGGTGGACCGCTACGAGGACACCGACGCCGCCGTGGCCGACTGGGACCTCGACAGCATGTTCGCCGAGATCGGGCAGCTCTATCCCATGTCGTTCGGGGTGGATGACGTGCGCCACGATGGCCTCACGCGCGACGAGCTGCTCGACCGCCTCGAGGACGACGCCATGGACGCCTACGACCGCCGCGAGGCCGAGCTCGGTGCCGAGATGGTGCGCGACCTCGAACGCTGGGTGCTGCTGCAGCTCATCGACGTCGACTGGCGCGAGCACCTGCTCAACATGGACTACCTGCGCGAGGGCATCCACCTGCGCGCGCTCGGGCAGAAGGACCCCCTCAGCGAGTACCGCCTCGAGGGCCACCAGATGTTCGACGAGATGATGGAGAACGTCACCCGCGAGTTCGTGCGGTACATGTTCCACGTGGAGCTCGAGGCACCGCCGGAGCCCGTGGAGGCGGCGCCGGTGGACGGCGTCACCTACACCGCCCAGGAGGACCCCGTGCAGGGGTTCGCCGGGCTCACCGAGGGCGTCATCGAGTCGCCCGATGAGGTGGCGTTCGAGGCCACCGAGCCCGCGCACTTCGAGGAGGACGCCGCCGTGCAGGCGCCGCTCCCCGGCGTGGTCGAGACCGTGGTGATCGACGACGAGGACCGCATCGGGCGCAACGATCCATGCCCCTGCGGGTCGGGCAAGAAGTACAAGAAGTGCTGCGGCGCCACGTAGGCCCGGCGCGCCGATGAGCATGGATCCCGACGCACTGGCCCAGCAGGCGGGCCGCCTGGCCGAGCGCGTGCAGTTGCTCGGCGACTACCTCGACCCCGAGGTCATCGAGGCGCGGGTGGCCGAGCTCGAGCAGCAGATGGGGGCCGGCGACTTCTGGGATGACCAGGAGCGCGCCGCGAAGGTGTCGGCCGAGCATGCGCGCCAGTCACAGCGCCTTGCCGAGTACCGGTCGCTGTCGGACGACGTGGCCGATCTCGGCGAGCTCGCCGCGATGGCCCGCGAGGAGGAGCGCGCCGGCTCGCTCACCGAGGAGTTCACGCAGGAGATCACCGATGGCCTCGCGCGCGCCGAGGATCGCCTGTTCGTGCTGGAGGAGTCGCGCCTGTTCGGGGGCGAGCATGACGCCGGCGACGCGGTGGTCACGATCCAGTCGGGCGAGGGCGGCACCGACGCCCAGGACTGGGCCGAGATGCTGCTGCGCATGTACCTGCGGTGGGCCGAGGACCGCGGGTTCACCGCCACGGTGCAGGACCGCCAGGACGGCCAGGAAGCCGGCATCAAGAGCTCCACCTTCACCCTCGAGGGCACGAATGCCTATGGGCTCATGAGCGCCGAGCGCGGCGTGCATCGCCTCGTGCGCCTGTCGCCCTTCGACTCCGCGAACCGGCGGCAGACCTCCTTCGCCGCCGTGCAGGTGGCGCCGCTGGTCACCGATGAGGCCGAGGTGGAGATCGAGGACAAGGACATCCGCGTGGACACCTACCGTGCCAGTGGCGCCGGTGGTCAGCACGTGAACAAGACCGACTCCGCCGTGCGCATCACGCACCTGCCAACCGGCGTAGTGGTGCAGTGCCAGAACGAGCGCTCGCAGACCCAGAACCGCGCCACCGCGATGAACATGCTGCGCTCGCGCCTGCTGGAGCTCGAGCTGCAGAAGCGCGAGGAGGAGGCGGCCCGCGAGCGCGGCGAGAGCATGACCATCGGCTTCGGCAGCCAGATCCGCTCGTATGTGATCCATCCCTACTCGATGGTGAAGGACCTCCGTACCGGCCACGAGACCGGCAACACCCAGGCGGTGTTCGACGGCGCGCTCGACCCGTTCATGCGCGCGGAGCTCGAGCGACGGGCCAAGGGCCTGGCCATCGTGGGGGACGACTAGCCATGCGCGCGCTGGTGGTGGTGGGCTCGCGCCACGGCGGCACCATGGAGATGGGGGAATGGGTGGCGGAGGGCCTGCGGGCGGGTGGCGTGGACGCCGACCTCCTCGATGCCGAGGATGCCCCGGGCCCCGAGGGCTACGACCTCGCGGTGGTGGGCGGCGCCGTGTACGCCGCGCGGTGGGTGGAGAACGTGCGCGAGTGGACCCGCGCACACTCCGACGCCCTCAGGGCCATGCCCTGCTGGATCTTCTCGAGCGGCCCCGTGAGCGGTCCCCCGTTCCCATCCGATGAGGACTCCGTGCAGTACGGCCGCCTGCTCGAGTGGACCGACGCCCGCGAGCACCGGTGCTTCCCCGGCCGCATCGACACCCCCAACCTGCGCCCCCGCGAGCGCGCGATGTGCATCACCCTCCGCGTGAAGGAGTGCGACTACCGCCCGAAGGACGAGATCACCGCATGGGCCCGCGCAATCGCTGAGGAATGCACCGGGGCATGACCCCGGGGGGGTTCGGCGGAACCCCTCGCGGCATCGCGTGCAGCGGGCTTCGCTACCTGTAAGGCCGATTGCACGTCCCCCGGTCGCGTGGGAGGGGCGCCCGCCGCGGCGGCGAAACCCCACCCGGTAACGAGAGACCGACCCCTATCGGGAGTTTCGACATGAGCGACGGCCAGGACACGGGCCGCCCGGAGTTCACGCTGGTGCAGGTGGCAGACGCCCCATCCCCCGAGGAGGAGATGGCGCCGATGTTCACGGAGCCCGTCAGCGACGGGAAGCGCCACAAGAACGACATCTTCCGCCCGGGCCCCGGCCCGATGGTGGAGTTCCGCGGGGTCACCAAGACCTACGACGGCGGCTCGCGCGGACTCGATGGGGTCTCGCTGCGCATCGGCACCGGCGAGTTCGTGTTCCTCGTCGGCCCGTCCGGGTCAGGCAAGTCGACCTTCATCCGGCTGATCATCCGCGAGCTCCGCTCCACCACGGGCGAGGTCATCGTGGGCGGCCGCGACCTCGCCACCCTGCGCCGCAGCAAGGTTCCGTACCTGCGCCGCGCCATCGGGTGCGTGTTCCAGGACTTCCGCCTGCTGCCCGACCGCACCGCGGCTGAGAACGTGGCCTACGCCCTGCAGGTGACCGGCCACAGCCAGAAGGAGGTGCGCCGCCGCGTGCCGGAGATCCTCTCGCTGGTGGGCCTCGACGGCAAGTTCGACCGCCTCCCGCGCGAGCTCTCGGGCGGCGAGCAGCAGCGCGTGTCGATCGCGCGCGCGCTCGTGAACCACCCACGCCTGCTGATCGCCGACGAGCCCACGGGCAACCTCGACCCCGAGACGTCCCTGGGCATCATGGACCTGCTGCTGCGCATCAACCGCACCGGCACCACCGTGCTCGTGGCCACCCACGACCAGCACACCGTTGACCGCATGCAGATGCGCGTGATCGCCCTCGACGAGGGGCGCGTGGTGCGCGACGAGGAGTCCGCCGGCTACCACGACGAGACCGGGGAGGTCCTGGCATGAGGATCGGAATGTTCTTCCGCGAGGCGCTCCGCAGCATCCGCGCCAACGCCGCCATCTCGGTGGCCGCCACCGTCACGGCGCTCATCGCCGTGTTCATCCTCGGTGCCTTCATCCCGTCGTTCATGTACGTGCGCTCGGCCGTGGATGCGCAGAAGTCGAAGGTCGACGTGGACGTGTACATCTCCGACACCGCCACGGTGGCCCAGGTGAACTCCCTGCGCGGCAAGCTCGATGGCCTGCGCACCGACGGCACCGTCGCCTCCGTGACCTACGTGTCGAAGGAGGACGCCCTGCGCATCATGAAGGAGCGCCTGCGCGACCCCTCCGTGCTCGACGAGCTGCCCAGCAACCCGCTGCCGGCGAAGTTCAACGTTCAGCCCACCGAGGCCGAGAACGCCAACGTGATCGTGGCCGCCGTGAAGGACGACCCCGCGCTCGATCCGACCGAGGGCATCGTCTATCCCGAGACCACCGCCGACAGGCTGCTCACCGCCGCCAAGTTCGTGCAGTGGGCGGGCTTCGTGCTGATCGGCATCCTGTTGCTCGCGGCCGTGCTGCTGATCGGCAACACCATCAGGCTCTCGATCTTCGCCCGACGGCGTGAGGTTGAGGTGATGCGCCTGGTGGGGGCCACCAACTGGTTCATCCGCTGGCCGTTCATGATCGAGGGCGTGATCTGCGGCCTCGTGGGCGCCGTCGTGGCCGTGGCCATGCTCTGGGGTATCAAGGTGGGCGTCGTGGACGCCTGGGCCTCGGGCGCGGACACCGCCCTCACCAAGACCGGCTCTGCCGCGGGCACCATCGCGTTCCCGCTGCTCACCCTCGTGCTGGTGGGCGCCGGCGCCCTGCTCGGCGCCGTGGGCAGCGGCATCACGCTGCGCCGCTTCCTCAAGGTGTAGACGGGTTCCGCGGTGGCGGCGCGAGGGTGC
>JAGWYY010000183.1 GCA_018969105.1 Acidobacteriota bacterium
CGCCACATGGTGCGCGTGGTGGTGGGCACCATGCTCGAGGTCGGCCGGGGCGTGCGCGACCTGGACTCCTACGTCGCCCTGCTCGATGGAGCCCCGCGCTCGGCCGCCGGCGCCACCGCACCGCCGCACCCGCTCACGCTCGTCGCCGTGCGCTATCCGGCATAGGTCGCGGAGCGGGCCCCGGTCTCCCGGTGCCCGCACGCCGACCCGGGCCGCCGCATCGCCCCCGCCACTACGCTCCCTGAAGAACCTCCCCACGTCCGCCCCCGGCCCCGGAGGCCATCCGATGCGCCCGCCGTCCCTCACGATCAGATCCGCCGGAGCCGCTGCCCTGGCCGCGGTGCTCGCGGCAGGAATCGTCATCGGGTGCGGTAGCAGCTCCGATGGCGCATCCAGCACCACACCCCTGACCAAGGCCGAGTACTTCCAGAAGGCCAATGCCATCTGCGCCGCGGCGAACAGCGCGCGCGTGGGGCTGCAGCCGGGCCTCGCATCGCCCGAGGGGCGCGCCGATGCAGCCGCCGGCCTGGCGGCGGCCAAGAAGGCCGCGGCGGAGCTCAAGGCACTGATGCCACCCGCAGCCCTCGCGCGCCGGCACGAGGACCTCGTGAGCGCGAGTGACCGCTCAACGGCGATTCTCAGCACGGTGCTCACGCGCGCCGAGGGCCTGGCGAACGGCGCGATCGACACCACCACGCTCGAGGACGATGTCACCAAGGCGAACGGGTTCTACGCGGCGGAGGTGGCAGCGGCATGGTCCCTCGGTCTTTCCGAGTGCGCGCCCGAGCCGATTCGGAGGCAGGCCTCTCCTCTCCTGCCCCGGCCCAGATGCTATTTCGGCCTGGTGAACTATCCGGCCGAGCACCCATGCATGATCGACCTCCGGCAGCGCTGCAAGTACGAAAACTACGGCTGGGTCTGTACGTCCTAGGGGGGCGTCGGGGGTCAGGCAGTCGGCACCCGGTGTTGGTCACCCTGCCATCGTGGCCCGAGGCGGCCTCCCACTCCGCATCTGGGAACTCCGCGCGCGCGGCTACCATCAGGTGTCTGTGAGGATCCTGGTGACCAACGACGACGGCGTGCAGGCGCCGGGCATCCTCGCCCTTCGGCAGGCCGTCGATCACCTCGGCGAGGTGTTCGTGATCGCCCCGGACGCCAACCGCAGCGCGATCGCCCGGGGCATCACGATCCACGATCCGCTGGTGGTGGACGAGGTGGAGATGGCCGATGGGCATGGGGCCTACGCGGTGAGCGGCACGCCCGTCGACTGCGTGCGGCTGGGGGCGCTCGGTCTGATCGGCGATCCGCCCGACGTGGTGCTGAGCGGCGCGAACCTGGGGCTCAACCTCGGGGACGACGTGACGTACTCCGGCACCGTGGCCGCAGCGCTCGAGGGCGTGATGCTCGGGCTCCCCGCCATCGCGGTGAGCCAGGACGCGCTCGGCGGCGGCAGCGGGCCGGGGCTCGAGTATGACTTCTCGGCCGCCACGGCGTTTGCGGCCAAGCTGGTGCCCCTCGCGTGCGAGGAGCGCTTCCCGCGCCATGTGATCTTCAACGTCAACGGGCCGGGCGTTTCGCCCGGCGAGCTCGCGGGTGCGAAGGTGACGCGCCTCGGTCGCCGCGTGTACGACGACTCCCTGGTGCTCGAGGGCACGCAGGGCTCCGCCCGGCACTTCCGCATCTACGGTGAGCCCATGAGCCACGACATGCAGCCGGGCACCGATCTCTCGGCCATCGACGACAGGTTCCTGTCGGTCACGCCCCTGCACTTCGACCTCACCGATCTCGAGGGCATGGACCGCATGGCCCGGTGGGAGCTCGACGCGCTGCTGCAGTCGGTGGCAGGGGTGTCCTGACCCGGTGCCGCGCTTCGGCACGGTGCTCTTCGACCTGGACGGCACGGTGGTGGACACCCG
>JAGWYY010000056.1 GCA_018969105.1 Acidobacteriota bacterium
CCGTCGACTGATTACGCCGGGAAAGGTAGAACGGCCTGGCAATGCGCCCGCAACGCGCGGGTAAAGGCTCGGTTCAGAAGACTCACGAGGTTGTGACGGCACACGCCGCCCCGATCACCCCTCCGACGCCGGTGCGCGTCCCATGAGGTTGCGCAGGCACTCGGCGGGCGGGCGGCCCTCGAAGGCCGCGGCCGCCACCTGCTCGGATATCGGAAGCTCCACCCCGGCGGCCTCCGCACGCGTGAGCAGCGCCCGTGCGGTCGCAAGCCCCTCGACCACCTGCCCGATCTCCTGCTCCACGGCGTCGGCGGGCATGCCCCTGGCGATCAGCTCTCCGGCGCGCCGGTTGCGGCTGTGGCGGCTGGTGCAGGTGGCGATGAGGTCGCCCATCCCCGCGAGCCCCCGGAAGGTGGCGTCACTGGCCCCGGCGGCGCGCCCGAGCCGCGTCATCTCGGCCAGCCCCCGGGTGATGAGCGCCGCCTTGGCGTTGTCGCCGAAGCCGAGGCCGTCGGACATCCCCGCGGCCAGCGCGATGACGTTCTTGGCGGCGCCGCAGAGCTCCACGCCCACGAGGTCGTCGTTCACGTAGATGCGGAAGGCCGGGCCCGACACCCCCTGCTGCACGCGGGCGGCAAGCGCAGCATCGCCGCTCACCACGGCGGCCGCGGGCTGGCCCTGGGCGATCTCCTCGGCGTGATTGGGCCCGGACAGCACCGCGAACGGCACGCCGGGGGCGGCCTGGGCCCAGACGTCGGACAGCACGCGCCCGGTGCCGGGCTCGAGCCCCTTGGTGAGCGACAGCACGCCGGCGCCGTCGGGAATGCGCGGGCCCAGGGCCGCGGCCTCCGCCGCCACAACGCGGCTCGGCAGGGCCACCACCACGATCGAGGCACCGTCAAGGGCGTCGGGGGCTGCCACATGAGTTACCCGCACCTCGTCCGGTAGCGCGACGTCGCCCAGGTGGATGCGGTCGTGGCGGGTCTCACGCAGCACCATGGCCTGCTCGGCCGTGTGGCAGGCGAGCGCCACCTGCGTGCCCGCCAGCGCGGCCACGCGCGCGAACGTGCAGCCCCAGGCCCCTGCGCCGATCACCACCATGTCGCTCACCGGCGGCTCCTCACCTCGATGTCCACCGGCACGCCCGCCAGGTCGAAGCGGTCGCGAAGGCGGTTCTCGAGCCAGAAACCGTAGTCGCGGGTCATGAGGGAGCGGTCGTTCACCTCGAGGCGGAACACCGGCGGGGCCACGCCGGTCTGCACGAGGAAGCGCATGGACAGGCGGCGCTTGCCCTTGCGCGGGCCCGGCCGCTCTTCGGCCAGCTCGCGCAGGGCCTCGTTGAGCTCGTGCGTCGAGAGGCGCGTGCAGCTCTTCTCGTAGAGCTTCATCGCCTGCGGGATGATGCGGTCGATGCCCTCCCCCGTCACGGCCGAGCAGGCCACAATCGGCGGGTGCTGGCGGCTCTTGCGGCGCACCCGGCCGGCCAGGTCGGTGAGGTCGGGCTGCGCGAGGTCCCACTTGTTGAGCACCAGCAGCGTGGCGCAGTGGTTCTGCGCGGCCTGGTCGCAGGCGGCGAGGTCGGCCTCGGTGATGCCCTCGGTGGCGTCGGCCACCACGATCGCCACGTCCGAGCGCTCGGCCGACTCCAGCGCGCGCTGCTGGCTGTACACCTCCACCCGCTCGCGCATGCGTCCGCGGCGCCTGAGCCCCGCGGTGTCGATGAGCACGATCTCCTGGCCGTCCCACTCGATGATGGTGTCCACGGGGTCGCGCGTGGTGCCCGGGAGGTCCTGCACGATCATGCGCTCCTCGCCGAGCAGGGCGTTGAGGATGGAGCTCTTGCCCACGTTGGGGCGGCCCATGATGCATAAGGCGGGCAGGCGGGCGACCGACTCGTCGGGCGGCTCCACCTCGGGGAGGCTCTCCACCAGCAGGTCGAGGAAGTCGCCGATGTTGCGCCCATGCAGGGCCGACACGGTCACCACCTCGCCCAGGCCGAGGCCCCAGAGGTCCTGCGCGCGCATCTCCGACTCGGCGTTGTCGCACTTGTTGGCCACCACGATCACCGGACGGTGCGAGCGGCGAAGGCGCTCGGCCACCTCGAGGTCGCCGGGGGTGGCGCCCACGGCGGCATCCACCACGAACAGGATGAGGTCGGCCTCGTCGATCGCGCGGATGGCCTGGGCCGAGATGTCACGTGCCATGGTCGACTCGTCGGCGTCGTCGATTCCGCCGGTGTCGAGCACCTGGAACTGCACGCCGTTCCACTCCGCCCCACCCTGCCGGCGATCGCGCGTGGCGCCGGGCTTGGAGTCGACCACCGCCTCGCGGCGTCCGGTGAGGCGGTTGAACAGCGTCGACTTGCCCACGTTCGGATACCCCACCACGGCCACCACCGGCTGGCCCAGGGCCACCGTGCTGCCGCGGGGCGCATGGCGCTCGCGCCCCAGCGGACGGTCGGGCATGCCCGGGCGCGATGCCCGTGGCGCGCGGCCCGTGCCCTCGCCAGGGCCGCCGCTGTCTCCCGTGCCGTCGCTCATTCGTCGTCCGTCGTCGCAAGGGTGGTCGGTGGGTCCTGCACCGGGCCGCCGATCTC
Source organism: Acidobacteriota bacterium (assembly GCA_018969105.1). Lineage (GTDB taxonomy): Bacteria > Actinomycetota > Thermoleophilia > Miltoncostaeales > Miltoncostaeaceae > SYFI01. The sequence continues at coordinate 2,594 of JAGWYY010000056.1, forward strand.
GGGGAGCAGTTCGGCGATGGCGGCCATCATCCTGAACGCCAGTTCACCCGCGCGCTGGCCCCGCGAGCCCTCGAGGCCCTCCTTCGACACCGGCGGGCCGAAGATGACACGCGAGGGCCCGTGCTTCTCCTGGATGCCCCAGATGGCGGCGGGGATCACCGTGACGTCGTCGGGCAGCCCGAGCGATGCCGCTCCGGGGTAGGGGTTGCGCAGGCGCTGGTCGCGTGAGCGGGTGCCCTCGGGGAAGATGATCACGAGCTCGCCGCGCGCGAGCAGGCCCTTGGCGATGCGCATGGCGGTGCGGTCGGCCTCGCCCCGGCGGATCGGGAAGGCGCCGAGCGTGCCGATGAGCGCGCGCTGGATGCGGTTCTCGAACAGCTCCGACTTGGCCATGTAGAAGGCCCGGCGCGGGATGGCCGACCAGCCGACCAGGAACGGGTCGTTGTTGGTCATGTGGTTGCTGACGATGAGCACGCCGCCGCGGCGCGGGATGTTCTCCTTGCCGCGCACCTTCTTCGCCCGGTACCTCGTGCGGAAGTACACCGACAGGATGTTGCGACCGATCCACCACCACCACGAGGTGATGCGCACGTCGTCGGCCGACTGCGGGTTCGCGAGGCGGTCGTACGAGGGCTCGGGGGCGTTGCCGGAGGCGTCGCTCATGCCGGCACCTCCCGGGCCATCGATGCGATCTGCCCCACCACCTCGTCGATGCCCATGCCGGTGGTGTCCACCACCACGGCGCCATCGGCCACCACCAGCGGGCTGGCCGCGCGCGAGGAGTCGGCATGGTCACGGCGCGCGACGTCGTCGCGGATCACCCGCAGGTCCACCCTCTCGCCCCGGGCCGTGAGCTCCGCGTGCCGACGACGGGCGCGCTCGTCCACCGACGCAGTGAGGAACACCTTCACCTCGGCCTCCGGGAACACCACGCTGCCGATGTCGCGGCCATCGCACACCCAGTCGCCGTGGCCCATGATCTGCCGCTGGCGGGCCACCATCTCGTGCCGCACCTCCGGGTGCGCCGCCACCTCGGACACCGCGGCGGTCACGTCGGCCTCGCGTATGGCCATGGTCACATCATCGCCGCGCATTATCACGCGCACGCCAGCGGGACCGTTCTCGAGCGATACCGGGTGCTCGCGGGCCATCTCGGCCAGCGCCGGGCCATCATCGGTGGGCACGCCCTCGCGCAGCGCAACCAACGTGAGCGCGCGGTACATGGCGCCGGTGTCGAGGTAGCCCACGCCGAGCGCATCGGCCACGGCCCGTGCCACGGTGCTCTTGCCCGCGCCGGCGGGGCCGTCGATGGCCACGATCACGCGGCCACCGCCCCGAGGGCGAGCATGTCGTCGGTGAAGCCGGGGTACGAGACGGCGGCAGCCTCCATGCCGTGCACCGTCACCCCCTGCTCGCTCACGAGGCCCGCGAGGGCGCCCAGCATGGCCAGGCGATGGTCACCGTGCGAATGCACCTCGCCGCCCGCGATGGACATCTGCCCACGTACCACGAAGCCGTCCTCGCGCTCGTCCGCATCGGCGCCCACCGCGCGCAGCAGCTCCACCACGGTGGCGATGCGGTCGCTCTCCTTCACGCGCAGCTCGCCTGCGCCGCTCACGGTGGTGGTGCCGGCGGCCAGGGCGCCCAGCAGCCCCACGAGCGGCACCTCATCCACCATCGAGGGCACCTCGTCGGCGGTCACCTCGGTGGCGTGCAGCATCGACGCCCGGCGCACGAGCACGTCTCCGCAGGGCTCCCCTGCCACGTCGGGGCCGGGCTCCACCGTCACATCGGCGCCCATCCGCTGCAGCACCCCGAGCAGCCCGGTGCGACCCGGGTTGAGGTTCACGCCCGTCACGCGCACCGCGGGATCCCCGCGCAGCACGCCGGCCACGATCGCGAAGGCCGCAGATGAGAAGTCGCCGGGCACCCGCACGTCGGGCAGTGACAGGCCGCGCACCGGCCCGGCCACCCCCACCATGCCGTCGCGCTCGAGCACGTCCACCCCCGCAGCGCGCAGCATGCGCTCGGTGTGGTCGCGCGAGGGCACCGGCTCGCGCACCCAGGTCTCGCCGTCGGCGTTGAGACCCGCGAGCAGCACGCAGCTCTTCACCTGCGCGCTGGCCATCGGCAGCTCGTGCACCATGCCGTGCAGGGGGAGGCCCGGTCGCACGGCCATCGGCGGCGTGCCGCCCTCGGCGGGGATCACCGCGGCGCCCATGGCCACCAGCGGATCGGCCACGCGCCGCATGGGCCGCGTGCGCAGGGAGTCGTCGCCGTCGAGCACCGTCACCTCGCCGGGGGACTGCCCCACGATGATGCCCGCCACCAGCCGCATGAGCGTGCCCGCGTTGCAGCAGTCGATGACCGGCGGCGGGGTGAGCCCGCGCACGCCGCGCCCGGTGATGACCACGCGCCCGGATTCGATGCTGCCCTCCACCCCGGCGCCCATGGCGCGCACCGCATGGAGCGTGGCCCGGGTGTCCTCGGAGTCGAGCGGGTCGTCCACCACCACGGGCCGGTCGGAGATGGCCCCGAGCAGGAAGGCCCGGTGGGTGAGCGACTTGTCCGGGGGCACGGCGATCGTGCCCGCGACGGCGGTGGCCGGGCGGAAGGTGAGGCTGGTCATCCGGCCCAATCCTAGGGGTCCGGGCGCGGCGCTACCCTCGGCCGCCCGTGAGCGCCATGCCGCACCTTCCCGTTGACCCGGTGGCCGACCTGGCCATGGTGGTCGCGCGGGCCGAGGCGGCAGGCGGCATCGCCCCCGACGACGCCTCCACGGCCGACCGCCTGCTCGATGCCCTGCGCGACGACTGGCGCGACATGCAGGGCGAGCCCCGGGCCGCCCTCGGGCGCATCGCCGCGCCTCTTCGCGCCCGACGCGATGCCCTCGACGCCCCCGCCACGCCACGCGGCGGGGCCCCGCGCGCGCTGCGCGAGGTACTCGGGCAGATGGGCGTGGAATCCCTGCGCCCCGGGCAGGACCGGCCGATCCTCGCCGCGCTCGCCGGTGCCGACAGCCTGGTGGTGATGCCCACCGGATCGGGTAAGTCGCTGTGCTTCCAGGCCCCGGCCTTCGCCTCCGGCGGCCTCACCGTGGTGGTGAGCCCGCTCATCGCGCTCATCCAGGACCAGCACGACCGGCTGGCCGCGGCGGGCCTGCCTGTGGCCATGGTCACGAGCCTGCAGTCGGGCCGCGAGATGCACGACGCCATCGCGCGTATCGAGCGCGGTGACGTGCGCCTTGTGCTCTGCGCGCCGGAGCGCTTCGCCCACGAGGCCTTCACGCGCGCCGTGCAGGCCAACCCGGTGGACCTGCTGGCCATCGACGAGGCCCACTGCGTGTCGGAGTGGGGCCACGACTTCCGCCCGGAATACCTCCAGCTGGCCCGCCTGCGCGAGGTGCTGCGCCCGCGCGCCGTGATGGCCCTCACGGCCACCGCCACGCCCGGGGTGTCGGACGAGATCACCGCGCGGCTGGCGCTGCGCGATCCGGTGACCGTGCGCACGGGCTTCGACCGCCCCAACCTGGCGTTCGACGTGGTGCGCCTCGATGGCAAGGGGGCCGTGGCCCGCAAGTGGGCGATGCTCGAGGCGGGCCTGTCGGCGCCCGACGGCACGCCGGCCATCGTGTACTGCGGCACGCGCAAGGCCACCGAGGAGGTCGCGGAGGGCCTGCAGGCACGGGGCTTCCGCGCAGTCGGGTACCACGCCGGGCTGCCGGATGAGGAGCGCATCGCCGCCCAGGACGCCTTCATGTCGGGTGAGGCCGACGTGATCGCCGCCACCAACGCGTTCGGCATGGGCATCGATCGCTCCGACGTGCGCGGCGTGTGGCACTGGTCGATCCCCACCTCGCTCGAGGGCTACTACCAGGAGGCCGGGCGCGGCGGGCGTGACGGCCTGCCGGGTCGCGCGGTGCTGCTGGCCATGCGCGCCGACCTCGGGCGGCTCATCCGGTTCGCGAACCAGCACGACGGCCCGGACGGCGGTCGCGTGGCGCGCGACCGCGCGTGGACCGCCTACCGGGCCATCAACGCCTACATCGAGTCGCCCACATGCCGGCGCCAGGCGATCCTCGATCACTTCGGTGACGCCGCCCCGGCCGCTGCCGCGGGCCGCTGCTGCGACGTGTGCGACCCCCCGGCCGACCTGGAGGCCGGCGGCCGATCTATTCGCCTTCGGCGAGACGATCGGGCGCCCGATGCAGAGCCCACGCCGGAGGTGGTTCTTGCCCCGGCGGACGAGGCGCTGTTCGAGCAGCTGCGCGAGTGGCGCCGCGAGCGGGCCGACGGCAAGCCGGCGTACACGGTGTGCGCCGACGCCGCGCTTCGCACCATCGCGGTGCGCCGGCCGTCGGACGAGCAGTCGCTGCTCGACGTAAAGGGCGTGGGACCGGCGTTCGTGGAGCGCCACGCGGCGAGCCTGTTCGACGTGCTGCAGCAGGCGGCGTGAGCGCCTTCGAGGTCGCCGCCGGGGGCATGACCCTGCGCGGGGACGACGATGGCGAGGGCCCGGCGATCCTCCTGCTGCACGGCCTGTCGGCCACGCGGCGCTACGTGGTGCACGGCTCCACGGCGCTCGAGCGCGACGGATACCGGGTGATCGCCTACGACTCCCGTGGCCACGGCGAATCGTCGCCTGCCCCCACGCCCGATGACTACCGCTACGACCAGCTGGCCGACGACGCCATGCGCGTGCTCGACCACCGGGGCGTCGACAAGGCGGCGCTCGTCGGGATGTCGATGGGCGCGGCCGTGGCCACGGCCGTGGCGCTGGGGCATCCCGATCGCGTGCAGGCGCTTGTGGCAGTGACGCCGGCGCACCTGGGAACGCCCACGGCCGACCCGGCGCGATGGGATCGCCTGGCGCAGGGGCTGCAGGACGGCGGCCCCGATGGCTTCGTGCAGGCCTACGGCGACCCGGGCGTTGACGCGAAGAGCCTCGATCTCATCCGCACGGTGATGCGCCAGCGCCTCTCGCGCCACGCGCACCCGGTGGCGGTGGCCGATGCGTTGCGGTGCACCCCGCGCGGGGCGGCGTTCGAGGGAATGGGCGCCCTCGCGGGCATCACCTGCCCCACCCTGGTGATCGGCAGCCACGACCGGCTCGACCCCGAACACCCCCTGCGAACTGCCGAGCGGTGGGCCGAGGCGATTCCCGGCGCGCAGTTCATGGTGGAGGACGACGCCGAGAGCCCGCTGGCGTGGCGGGGCGGACGCCTCAGCCGCGTGATCGCCGGGTTCCTCGCCGGGGCCGGGATGACCCCCCGCGCCACGCGCTGAACGACGCCACGCTGCCGCCACCCGGTCGGCGGAGCCATGGCCAGGGATGCACCTGCACGGGGGCGATCTCACGTGCACGTGATCGCCAGCCCGGCACGGGCGTGAAGGTGGCGGTCACCGCCCGGCCGGCGAGCACCTGCACAGGATCACCCCGGTGCACCTCCACCGGCCGGCGCGTCGCCAGGTCGGACAGGCACTCCGCGATGAAGATGAGGCGCTTTGGGGCCGGCCTCAGCCGCGTGAGGTAGCCCTCATCGAACACGAACACCGCGGGCAGGCCGGGGTGGGCGGCGAGCGCCGGGTCGTCGTCGCCCAGCGACTCCGCGGTGATCCACACGGCCTCGGGCTCGCCGTGCCCCTCGGGCGCGGACGGCCCCGCGGTGGCGCCGGGGTCGGGATCCGACCTCAGTCGTGGGTCGGGGTCGAAGCGCACGGGCACGTCATCGGCCGGCCAGCGCTCGATGGGACACGCGTGGCGCAGGGCGCACCCATCGCAGATGCCGGGCGCACGGCGCTCCACCTGCCCGCGCGCGAATCCGTAGCGCTTGCCGGTGGCCGTGCCGGCCGTCCACTGCCAGCCCACCGCGTTGGCCGCGCGCGAGCCATCGAGCAGCCGCCGGCGCATCCAGAGCTCGCCGCGATCCCACGCCGCGCCGTGGCGCACGGACCAGTGGGACGCCAGCCACATGCGCGTCTGGTTCACCATCCAGCCGTCGTCCTCGAGCTCGCCCACCACGAGGTCGATGCAGGCCATATCGCGATCGATCACCTGGCCGGGGGACGACCCGCGATCGGGCGCCTGCGACGCCCGCAGCGGCCGTCCGACGCCGCTGCCCAACCGCGCGTAGAGGTGCCGCGCGTACTCCTGCCACATCAGCTCGTCGCGGAACTTCTCGACATCCCGCGCCGGGCCGCCGTCGACGTGCTTCCAGGCGCGCGGCAGCGTGATGAGCCCGTGGCGGATCCATGGCGAGAGCCCCGAGGCACCCCGCGCGCCCGGGGGCCACACCTCGTTGCGCCGCGATGCGTATCCGCGCACGTCGAAGGCGTCGAGCGCGAGGTCGGCCGCCGACTGCCCGCCGCGAAACCGCCCCGAGGGGCCGTCGGGCCCGCCGAAGAGCCCGTCCAGGTGCTCGCGCACCCAGTCGACTTCCCAGCCCACCTGCGGTTGCGGGAGCACGCTCACGGAATGGGCAGCGCGCGCTCGAACACGACGCGGTCCTCGCCTGGGCCGAGATACCCGGCCTCGAGCGGGCCCTCGAACCCCAGGGCGCGATGGAAGGCGATGGACCCCTCGCGGTGCGGCGCCGCCAGGGCCCGCATGCGCGTGCACCCGCTCTCAGCGGCGCGGCGCCCGAACTCGCGGTAGAGGGCCGCGCCCACCCCCTGCCCCCGCAGCGCGGGATCCACCGCGTGCAGGTGCACGTATGCGAGGTCGGGCTCGGACGCGCTCACCAGGCCCAGCAGAAAACCGGCCGGCGCGCCGTCCTCCCGGGCGATCCACACCCCGTGGGGCCCGAGCTGGTCGAAGAACAGCCGGTGCAGCGTGAGGCCCACCGGGTGCCCGAACCAGTCATCGGCCACCGCCCGGGCCGCGTCGAAGTCGGCGGCCTCGAGCGGGCGCGGGGGCGCCAGCCCGTCCACGGGCGCCTAGGCCATCTCGGCGATGCCCACCGGGCAGGTGACCCCGGTGCCGCCAAGGCCGCAGTAGCCGTTCGGGTTCTTGGCCAGGTACTGCTGGTGGTAGCCCTCGGCGTAGTAGAAGGGCCCGGCCGGGGCGATCTCGGTGGTGATGCGCCCTGCGCCCGCGGCGTCGAGCGCTTCCTGGAACATCTCGCGAGAGGCCTCCGCGATCTGCTGCTGCCGGTCGTCCATGAAGTAGATGGCCGATCGGTACTGGGTGCCCACATCGTTGCCCTGGCGGAAGCCCTGCGTGGGGTCGTGCCCCTCCCAGAAGGTCTTCAGCATCTCGCCGTATGAGGTGACCGTGGGATCGAACACCGCGAGCACCACCTCGGTGTGCCCGGTGCGGCCCGTGCACACCTCCTCGTACAGCGGGTTGCGCGTGAAGCCGCCCGCGTAGCCCACGGCGGTGGTCCACACGCCCGGCAGCTGCCAGAACATCCGCTCGGCGCCCCAGAAGCACCCCATGCCGATGACCACCTGCTCCATGCCATCGGGGAACGGCGGCAGCAGCGGGTTGCCCAGCACCTCATGCGCGGCCGGCACGCGGATGGTCTCGGTGCGCCCGGGGAGGGCGTCCTCCTCCGTCACCATCGTGGGGTTGCCAAGTCCGAAGATGCCCATCGTTCCTCCCGCATGCCGTTCGACCTCGGGTGGAAGGTTAGGCCCTCGGCGGGCGGGCTCACGCGCCTTCGGTGACCCGGAATCCCCGCTCGGTGATGAGCGTCGCGGCACGGCGCGCGGCGTCCTCGCCGGCGACATCCAGCTCGAGGAGGCCCGACGGCTCGTCGGCCCGAGACGGGCTCAGGTGCAGATCCTCGATGTTGATATGGGCGTGCCCCAGCGCGGTGGCGATCTCGCTCAGCACCCCCGGGCGGTTCGGCACCTCGACCGTGATGCGGACCACCTCGCCGCCCACGACGTCGTCCTGGCGAAGCAGCCGGTCGCGGCCCTCGACGGCCGTCGCGAAGAAGCCCTCGAGCCACGTGCGATCGCCGCGCTCGAGGGCGGCTTCCACATCGGCGAACTCCCCGCGCAGGCGGCGCGTCTCCTCCAGCACCGCTCCCCGGTTGCTGAGCAGGATGTCGGCCCAGAGCGTGGGGTTCGACCCGGCCACGCGCGTGAGGTCGCGAAACGATGGCCCGGCGGAGCGCAGCGCCTCGCGCCCCTGTCGTGCCGTGGCCGCGGCCTGGCGCATGAGGGCCGAGGCCATCACGTGGGGAAGGTGCGACACCAGCGCCATCAGCTGGTCGTGCACGTCCGGGTCGACCGCCGCGGGCACGGCGCCCACCGACGCCACCATGCCGTGCACGCGCTCGAGCAGCTCCGGCCGCGTCTCGGCCGTGGGCGTGAGGAACCACGTGGCGCCCACGAAGAGGTCGTCACGGGCGTTGGCCACGCCCGACAGCTCCGCGCCCGCGACGGGGTGCCCGCCGCAGAAGCGCTCGCGCTCCGCAGGCGTGAGGGCGTGCAGCACCTCGCTCTTCGCCGAGCCGACGTCCGTGACCACCGTGCCCGCGTCGGTGACGGCCAGCACCTGGCTCACCACCCCCGGGATGTCGCCCACGGGCGCGCACACCACCACCACATCGGCGCCCGTGACCGCCGTGGCGACGTCCGGCGCGGCGTCCGTGATGGCGCCGCGCCCAAGGGCCCCCTCGAGCGCCCCCTCTGCCGGGTCGAACCCGCGCACCTCGGCCACCCCGGCGTGTGCGCGCAGGGCGAGGCCCAGCGACCCGCCGATGAGACCAACCCCGATGAGGGCGACCGGGCCGCCCAGCCCGGCCGTAGCCACTAGACCCCGGCGGGCACGGGCTCTCCGCCCGCCATCACGAGGCCCATGAGGTCGACAACCCGGCGCACGTCCGCGACCCATGCGGCGAAGGAGTCGGCGTACAGGGCCTGCGGTCCGTCGCACAGGGCGTGCTCGGGGGCCGGGTGCACCTCGACGATGAGGCCGTCGGCGCCCGCGGCCACGGCGGCGCGCGCCATGGGCAGGATGAAGTCGCGGCGGCCCATCGCGTGCGACGGGTCGACGATCACCGGAAGCGCCGAGAGGTTCTTGGCCACCGGCACGGCCGAGAGGTCGAGAGTGGATCGCGTGGCGGTCTCGAACGTGCGGATGCCGCGCTCGCACAGCATGATGCGCTCGTTGCCCTCCTTGGCGATGTACTCCGCCGAGAGGAGCCACTCCTCGATGGTGTTGGCGAGCCCGCGCTTGAGCAGCACGGCCTTGTCGGTGCGGCCGACCTCGCGCATGAGGTCGAAGTTCTGCATGTTGCGGGCGCCGAGCTGGATGACGTCGGCCACCTCGAGCACGTCGTCGAGCTGGCGGATGTCCATGAGCTCGGTGACGATCGGCAGGCCGGTCTCCTCGCGCGCCTCGGCGAGGATCTCCAGCGCGGGCTTGCCCAGGCCCTGGAAGGTGTAGGGCGAGGTGCGCGGCTTGTAGGCGCCGCCGCGCAGCATGGCCGCGCCGGCCGCCTTCACCACGCGGGCG
>JAGWYY010000184.1 GCA_018969105.1 Acidobacteriota bacterium
GGCGAGGTCACCTTCGTGATGGCCTTGCCCAGGAACTCCGGGTCCGCGGTGTCCGGGGCGTAGGCGTTGGTGGCTTCGGGCGCCTCCACCTGCACGACGGCCACGCCCGCGCCGGTGGGCGTCAGGGCGCCAAGCCGCGATCGGAGGGCCGCGATGCCACCGTCGGTGTCGGCCATCGCGAGGCCGGCGGCGGTGAGCGTGAGGAGGAAGGCGATCGAGGAGGTGAGTCGCACGGGGTGCTCGCGGCAGGGGCAGATGCGCCGCATTCGGCGGGAAATGTGCCATCCGGGCGGCAGGAGGCAAGAAGTCGGGTCCGGAAACGCGAACCGCCCCGGCGGACGCTAGTTTCGGGGCCATGCAGCCCCTCGTCGCGGTGACCGAGCCCCTGGCCGACGCGGCGATGGCCTGGCTGCGGGGCCGGGCCCGCGTGCTGGCCGCCTCGCCGGAGGTCGCCTCGATCGCGCACCCCGAGCGGGTGGCTGCCGCGGTGGTGCGCACCCTCACGCGGGTCGACCAGGCCTGGCTGGCGCACTTCCCGTCGCTGCAGGTGGTGGGGCGCGCCGGCGTGGGGCTGGACAACATCGATCTCGAGGCCTGCCGGCGTCGGGGCGTTCGGGTGGTGCACACGCCCGACGCCAACACGCAGGCGGTCGTCGAGTACGTGGTCGCCCTGCTGTGCGACGCCCTGCGTCCCCGGCTGTTCCTGCAGCGGCCCGTGGACATGGCACGATGGGAATCGCTGCGACAGGAGGTGTGCGGCGAGCGGCAGATGGACGAGCTCACGCTCGGCATCCTCGGCATGGGTCGCATCGGTTCGCGGGTGGCCGAGGTGGCGAGGGCCATCGGGTTCCGCGTGCTGTACAGCGACCTGGTGGAGGTGCCGACGGCACGCCGGCACGGCGCCGAGTCCGTGGACACCCCCACCCTGTTCCGCACCAGCGACGTGATCACGCTGCACATCGATGGAAGGCCTTCGAACCGCGGCTTCGTCGACGCCGGCCTGATCGCCTCGATGCGACCGGACGCCTTGCTGCTGAACACCTGCCGGGGCTTCGTGCTGGACCACGAGGCGCTGGCGACGTTCCTGTCCGGCCACGCCGGCGCCATGGCGCTGCTGGACGTGCACGAGCCCGAACCCTTCGACGCGGATCACCCCCTGCTGGAACTTCCCAACGCCCACCTGGCCCCGCACCTGGCCAGTCGGACCCGCACCGCGATGGATCGCATGAGCTGGGTGGTCCGCGACGTGATGGCGGTGCTGGAAGGCCGGGAGCCGGACTGCCCCGCCTGATCGCGCCACTCCGTACACTTCCGGCCCCTTCGGAGACCCCCATGAACTTCGCCATCGACTCGGTTCACGCCCGCCAGATCCTCGACAGCCGCGGCAACCCCACCCTCGAGTGCGAGGTGGTGCTCGCAGGCGGCGCCGCCGGCCGTGCGGCCGTGCCCAGCGGCGCCAGCACCGGCGAGCACGAGGCCGTCGAGCTGCGCGACGGAGACAGGCGCCAGTGGCGCGGCAAGGGCGTGGGCAAGGCGGTGCGGAACGTGAACGAGGTCGTCGGCCCGGCGCTGGGCGGCATGGACGCCCGGGAGCAGCAGGCCATCGATCGGCTCATGCTCGAGCTGGACGGCACCACCAACAAGGCCAGGCTGGGCGCGAACGCGCTGCTGGCCGTGAGCATGGCCGTGGCCCACGCCGCGGCCCGCGCGAGCCAGCTTCCCCTGTGGCGGTACCTCGGCGGGGCGCATGCGCACGTGCTGCCCGCCCCGATGCTCAACATCCTCAACGGCGGCAAGCACGCCGACAACACGGTCGACTTCCAGGAGTTCATGGTGCAGCCGATCGGCTTCGACTCCTTCGAGGAGGGCCTTCGCGCCGGCACCGAGATCTACCACGCGCTCAAG
>JAGWYY010000057.1 GCA_018969105.1 Acidobacteriota bacterium
ACCGCCCACGAGTCGCCGATCCAGTCGTGGAAGCTGATCGTTCCCTCGGTGCTCTCGGCCGTGAAGTCGGGCACCGTCTGGTTGATGCTGAGTCCCATGCGTCCTCCTGTCGGGCCCCGGCGGCCCATTGACAGAGGTTATGCAAGCGAACAATGCTCGTTATGGCAAGTGGGTGCGCCCCGATGCAACGCGGGCGCGGGCCGCGTCGGTGCGCGGCCCGCGCCCGGCGGCCCCACGGAGAGGGGGGGATTCGAACCCCCGTCGGACTCTAAAGCCCGAAACGGTTTTCGAGACCGCCGCATTCGACCGCTCTGCCACCTCTCCGCGCGGGAGCGTACCAGCGCCCGTCCTATACGATGCCGCGGCCCGGAGAGGTGTCCGAGCGGTCTAAGGAGCGCGACTGGAAATCGCGTAGTCGGGTATTCCCCGGCTCGAGGGTTCAAATCCCTCCCTCTCCGCTGACCGGGGTGCGAGGGGGTGGTACTCTCTCGCGCCCCGGGCAGTTAGCTCAGCGGGAGAGCGCCCGCCTCACACGCGGGAGGTCACTGGTTCAATCCCAGTACTGCCCATTCCCCCTGATGCGTCAGGACGACGCGTCGCCCCCGGAATCGCCCGCGGCAGCACTCTTGGTGCGGCGTGCGCGCCCGGCCTTGGCGGCCAGCACGAACACGCGTGCCAGGCCCACCACCGCGATGAGGTCGAAGAGCATCTGCACCGTCACCACCCAGCGGGCGGTCGGTGAATTGGCCGCGATGTCACCGAAGCCCGTCGTCGACAGGGTGGTGACCGTGAAGTAGATGGCGTTGCTCTTGTCGAGTGGCTCCGTGAACGCCGCCGGGTTCGACACGGACATCGCGGCGTACGTGAGGGCGAACATCGTCACGAGCAGGGCCACGAGCACGAACAGGCTGGTGGCGGCGCGCACCTCCGGGTAGGGGTCGCGCACCGTGCGGAAGAGCTCCAGGGCGATCATCCCCACGATGAGCACCACGCCGACGGTGAGCCCCAGCCCCGGCGTGCCGCTGGCCAGGTCCCCGGCGGGGACGATGATGAAGACGATGATGATGACCGCGAGCGACAGCGCGGTGCGCAGCGTCGCGTGGGTGATCACGCGCCTGCGCTCCGAGCTGCTGAGGTCGGCGTAGGCGGCGTGTGCGTCTTGGTCCAGGCCCATCGCGCATCAGGCTAACCGTGACCCCGGACCCTCTCCGTGCCGGGTAGGCTCATCCCATGCCCAGGACCTCCGTGATCGCCGTGGCAGCCTGTGCCGGTGCCCTGGTGGCGCTTCCGGCCCTGGCCGTCGCGGGGGCGCCGCAGCAGTCGCCTCCGGACGCCACTGCCGACGTGGGCGTGGCGCGCGACACCGCCGGGCTGCAGGCCTACGCGCGCAGGGTGTCGACGCCCGGTAACGCGCAGTACCGCGACTACCTCACGGTGGCGCAGGTGGCAGCCCGGTTCGGCGCGCGCCCCTCCGCCGTGCGCGCCGTGCGCGCGCGCCTCGCGCGGGCGGGGTTCACCGGAGCGCGCCTCGACGTGACGCGCGGGTTCCTCACCGTCCCGGTGCCCCCGCAGCGCGCGCAGGAACTCCAGCGCGCCGCCGCGTCGCTCGGGCCCCTCGTGACCGGCGTGGAGATGAGCGCGCGCGCGCCGGTGCCGCGGGGCATCGCCAACACGCCCACCCCGGGTGGCTGGCCCACGCGCACGGGCACGGCACGCGGATGCGCCGAGGGCACGTCCATCCCCGCGCCACGCGCGGCGGCGCAGCAGGCCCAGTACCCGAACTCGCTGGCCTATGTGCCCAACCAGTTCCAGACGGCCTTCGGCTTCGCGCCGCTGCACCGCCAGGGCATCCGCGGCCAGGGGTCGCACGTGGCCGTGCTGCAGTTCGGGGCGGGCTACCTGGCGTCTGACATCACGGCCTTTGCCACCTGCTTCGGGCTCGGCACGCCGGACGTGCGCACGGTGCTCGGGGACATCCCCGTGGCCAACGACCCCGCGCTGTCCCCGGGCACGGCCGAGGCCACGCTCGACATCCAGTCGGTGCTCACCGGCGCGCCCGATGCGCGTGTGAGCGTGGTGGAGGGCAGCGCGAACGCCTCCACGGCCGAGCTGTTCTCCCTGGCACTCGATGCCCGGAAGATGGGCGGCCTGCCCGATGCCATCTCATCGAGCTACGGCTACTGCGAGTTCCTCGTGCAGGTGAGCCAGGAGCCGGGCACCCCGGGATCGGGCAGCCGCGTGCTCGCCGACTGGGTGACCGCCGCCGCCGCGGCGTCGGGCGTGTCGGTGCTGGCCGCCGCGGGTGACTCCGGTGCCCAGTCGTGCGCGCACGACGTGAACGGAATCCCCGTCACGCAGCCCGACCTGCTCGCGCAGGTCACCACGAACTGGACCGGCTACCCGGCGTCGTCCCCGTGGGTGACCGGCGTCGGCGGCACGGACATGGTGCTGCGTCGCGACAACACCCTGCGGCGCCAGTGGGCCTGGAACGACCGCACCACCATCGGCTTCCCGCCGATGGCACCGGGCACGCAGAACGGCGTGGCGGTCACCACGTTCCCGGCCGGCGGCGGCACCGGGGGACCGAGCCTGTTCTACGCGATGCCCTGGTACCAGGCGCAGGTGGGGATCCCCGGCGCGCGGCGCAAGACGCCCGACGTGAGCATGTTCGCGGCGCGCTCGCTGGCGCTCTACTGCTCGGCGCGCGCGCCGCAGTCCACGGGCCTCGATGGCCCCGGATGCCCCGCTCCGCTCGTGGGCAGCGGGTGGTTCTCGGTGGCCGGTACCTCCTTCGCGTCGCCGCTGCTCGCGGGTGGCGTGGCCCTTGCCAACCAGGTGGGCCGCCGGGCCAGCACGGGACGCCTGGGGTTCCTCAACCCGCTGCTCTACGCGGCCGGCGCGGTGGGCGCCCCGGCGATCACCGACGTGACCCTCGGGAACAACGACGTGCTCGACACCCGCCAGTGCTGCTGGGCGTCGCCCGGCTACGACATGGCCACGGGCCTCGGCACCGTGGACATCGCGGGCCTCGCCGCGGTCGGCCGGCGGGCCGGCTAGGCCGGACCCTCGGTGAGGTCGGCAGGGTCGATCTCACCCGCGCGCAGGGCGATGCTCACGGCGTGCGCCCGCGTGCGGGCACCGAGCGTGGCCATCGCCGACTCCATCAGTTCGCGCACGCTGGCCGCGTCGGTGCCCATGTCGTCGGCCACCTCATGCCAGCTGAGCCCGAGCGCCAGCAGGGTCACCACCCGCCGCTCGTCACCATCGAGCATTCGGCCAGATCGGCGCGCCACGGCGGGCACGGGCTCGTCGAAGTTCTTGTCCGGCACGTCGTCGTCGTCCAGGCCGGCCGCATCGCCCGTCACCTGTGGGTTGATGAAGATCGTCATGTGCAGGCCGGGAGCCACGTTGGCGGTGGCGTTGAACTCGATCTCCACAGGCGTGCCATCGGAGCGGAGCACCGCGAACCTGCCCACCGTTCCGCCACGCGCGAGGAAGTCAGCCCAGATGTCGTCGAGGAACGGCCGGTACTCCGGGATCGTGATGTCGTCGATGCGCATGGTGCGGAAGGTCGCGAGCTCGTAGCCGAGCAGGGCGAGCGCCGCAGGATTGGCATTCACGTAGCGGCGGTCGTCATCGGCGATGAGCATCCCATTGCGCGACTGCGAGAAGAGCTTCCACAGGGCCTCGTCGTCGGCGACCACGCCGGCGATCGGGGGAACTTCGGGTGGGTCCTCGCGTGGAGTCAGGGCGACCTCGTATGGATCGGAAGAGCCAAAGCGCATCGTCGGTACGAAGCGGGTTACCTCTCCCACGCGAGTCTAGGCCCAGCGGGCCCTCACTTACAGGGCGGTCCTTCAGATATCGCGACGCCCGAGCAGGGCGCGGCCGAGCGTGAGCTCGTCGGCGTGCTCGAGGTCGGCTCCCACGGGCAGGCCGCTGGCCAGGCGCGTCACCCGCAGGCGGTCGCGCACGCGATCGGCCAGGAACAGCGCCGTGGCTTCGCCGGCCATGGTGGGGTTGGTGGCGATCACCAGCTCGGTCACGCCGTCACGCTCGATGCGCTGGTCGAGCTCGGCGATGCGGAGGTCCTCGGGGTCAACGCCGTCGATGGGCGACAGCGCGCCTCCCAGCACGTGGTAGCGGCCGCGAAACTCGTGGGTGCGCTCGATCGACACGATGGCCGACGGCTCCTCCACCACGCAGATCACCGTGGGGTCACGACGCGGATCGGCGCACACGGGGCAGAGGTCGCCCTCCGCGAACGAGAAGCACTCCGTGCAGGGCCGGATGTTCTCGACCACCGCCTGGATTGCCTCGGCCAGGGCCTGCGGGCGTTCCGGTGGCGCCTTCAGCAGGTGGAAGGCCAGGCGCTGGGCACTGCGCGGGCCGATTCCCGGCAGGCGCGCGAGCTCGGCCACCAGGGCGTCCACCGACGGTGTGAGGATCGACGACATGCGGCGGCGGTCGGCCTAGAAGCCCGGGAGCCCCAGCCCGGAGAGGCCGCCGGTGACGGCGCCGAGGCGCTGGTTGGCCAGCTCCTGGGCGGCGCGCAGGGCCTCGTTGGTGGCCGCCACGATGACGTCCTGCAACATCTCGATGTCCTCGGGGTCCACCGCATCGGGGCTGATCTCGATGCTCACCACCTCGAGCGCGCCCGTTACGGTGGCGGTCACGGCGCCCCCGCCCGCCGACGCGGAGACGGTCTCGCGCGTCAGCTCGTCCTGCACGCGCGCCATGTCCTCCTGCATCTTCTGCATCTGCTTCATGAGCTTCTGCTGGTTCATCGCCACGGCTGGCTACTCCCTGTTCTCGGTGTCGATCAGCTCGGCGTCGAACGCCGCCTGGATCTCCTCGATGATCTTCTGGTGGTCCACGGGCCCGTCATCGGCGTCCGCCCCGCCCGCATCGGTGCCCACCGGAGCAGCGGGCGCCGCGTCGGGGAGCTCGGTGAACTCCACGGCGAGGTCGTGCCCGGTGACGTCGCGGATCACTCCCGCCACCCCGTTGCGCTCGTCGGGTCGCGAGAGCATGGCCACGGCGACGTTGCCGCTCACCGCGACGGTGATGGCCTCGTCGGTGACGGCGGCCACCTCCGACCCCTGCAGGAATGCGTGAAGGTGCGGTGAGCGCTGCTCGAGGATGCCCAGGATGCGCGGCCATGCCCGGCCGATGTGCTCGCGATCGGCGGGGATGGGCCCGACGGGCTCTGCCGGCACGGGCTCCGCGCCAGCGGGCTGCGCCGCGTCGGCCGAGGCGCCGGGATCATCGGGAGCGGGGGCGCCCTGCGCGGAGGCGCCCTGCGCATCGGACGCGGCATCGGCTGCAGGCGGGGTCTCCGAGGCGCCCTCGGCGGGTGCCGCCGATGGCGCGGCCTGCGGAGGTGCCACGGGGGTTGCTGCCGGCGCCGGGGGCGGAGTGGGCGCCTGTGCAGGCGGGGGCGCCACGGGAGCGCCCATCTCCAGGCGCTCCACCCGGGTGGCCACGCCCTCGATGCCGGCATCGAGGTAGGGACGCGAGAGCTTGGCGGCCACGAGCTCGACCTGGATGCGCGGGTCTGCCTGCCCGTGGCGGATGCGCACCTGGGCGTCGCCGATGAGGTCGATGGCGCGGATCACCTGGGTGGGGCTCAGCTGGTTGGCCTGGGCATGCAGGCGGTCGAGTTCCTCCGGCGCCAGCGCCCACTCCTCGCGCGCCTGCGCCCCCTGCTGCAGCAGGCAGGCGTACCGCAGGTGCGTGATGAGCCCGCGCATGAGCTGCTCGGGGTCCGCGCCGCCATCGAGCGTGCCCTCGAGCAGCTCGAAGGCGCCAGCGGCGTCGCCCTGGGCCATGAGGTCGACGAGGTCGAAGAGCGTCTCGCGCGCCACCACGCCGAGCAGGTCGAGGGCGTCCGCCACGTCCACGGTGCCGTCGCCGAAGGTGGCGATCTGGTCGAGCAGCCCCAGGGCATCGCGGTACGACCCGTCGGCGGCGCGCGCCACGAGGTCGAGCGCCTGCGGGCTGGCCTCGATGCCCTCCGATTGCGCCACGCGCTCGAGCACGGTCATGAGGTTGGCCACGCCGGGCTTGCGCAACGTGTAGGTCTGCAGGCGCGAGCGGATGGTGGGGAGGATGTCCCAGGGGTGCGTGGTGCAGAGGATCACCACCAGCTGGGGTGGCGGCTCCTCGAGGGTCTTCAGCAGCGCGCTGGCCGCGCCCTCCTGGATCTGGTGGGCCTCGTCCATGATGGTCACGCGGTAGCGCGAGGCCACCGGCGCGTACCGCACGCTCTCGAGCCAGTCGCGCATCTCGTCGATGCGGCGCGCGCTCGAGGCGGCGTCCACCTCCACCACGTCGAGCCAGTCATCGCGGCCGATGCGCACGCAGGAATCGCACTCGCCGCACGGGGTGGCCGTGGGTGCCGGGAAGGCCTGGCAGTTGAGGCACCGGGCGAGGATCCTCGCCGTGGTGGTCTTGCCGGTGCCGCGGGGCCCTGCGAACAGGAACCCGTGGGCGATCGTGCCGCGCTCCAGCGCGTTGCCCAGGGTGCGCGCCACGTGCTCCTGGCCGACGAGATCCTCGAATCGGCGGGGCCGGTAACGGTTGTAGAGGCTCTGTCCTGGGTCTGTCACGTGGGATGAGGTGTGACCGTGCACCCGCCGTCGAATACCTGCCGGGAGGTGGTGCCCGGGGACTTGGCTCCGGCGAGGGAGCCCCACTGCGCGTGGGCGGTTCCGCTTAAGGCTGCTTCCTTCCGGACCTGACCTGGTTCGCGGTCGCCCACCGAATGGGACCTCGCCTTCAATGCTTCGTCATCCGAGCCCATGCCTCCGAGAAGGACCCTCGGGCGGGGATTCAGCCCCGCTGTAGCGGATTGCGGATACAGGGCACCGCTAGCTCCCCGCCTAGCACGGTCACGGGGTGAGGATACTTCAGCCGGACTGCTTGCGCGCATCGGCCTCTGCCTTTGCCTGCGCGCGGGCCTCGGCCTTGGCCGCCTTGGCCTCCGCCTTCTTCTCCGCGGAGTCCTTCGGCATGATGCGCGGGCTGATGCGCTCGCCCTTCTTGCGGGCGTTCATGGCGCCGAATATGGCGGCCACACCGCCGCCGATCATGGCCATGGTGAGGGAGATGTAGAGCCACACGGTGGCGCCCCCCTGGGCTCCCGTGATGGCCCACATGATGGTTCCCCAGGCGAGGCCGATGAACATGCCGAGGCCGATGGTTCGGAACCTCTTGGCGTCACCGCCCTTGCTGCGCATGCGCTCGCCGACTCCCATGGCATGAGTGTACGGCAGGCCGCGGCGACTACAATCGCCCGCTGGCCCGCCCCGAGGAGGTCCCCATCGCCATCAGGGTCATGAAGTTCGGCGGCTCGTCCGTCGCCGACGCGGAGAAGATCAGGAATGTCGCACGCCGCATCGCCGCTGCACGTGAGCAGGGCGACGACGTCGTGGCCGTGCTCTCGGCGATGGGCAAGACCACCGACGGCCTGGTGTCGCTGGCCGACGAGATCTCGCAGGCGCCCGCGCCGCGCGAGATGGACATGCTGCTCTCCACCGGCGAACGTGTGTCGTGCGCGCTCATGGCCATGGCGCTGCATGACCTCGGGCACGACGCGGCGTCGTTCACCGGCTCGCAGGCGGGAATCCTCACCGACACCGCGCACACGAAGGCGAAGATCATCGAGATCAGGCCCGACCGGCTGCGCGAGCAGCTGGGGCAGGGCCACGTGGTGCTGGTGGCCGGCTTCCAGGGCATGTCCACCGATCGCAACGTCACCACGCTCGGTCGCGGTGGCAGCGACACCACGGCGGTGGCGTTGGCGGCCGCGCTCGACGCCGGGGTGTGCGAGATCTACACCGATGTGACGGGCGTGTTCACCGCCGACCCGCGCATCGAGCCCGGGGCCGCCAAGCTGCCGCTCATCAGCCACGAGGAGATGCTCGAGATGGCCGCCTCGGGCTCGAAGGTGCTGGCGCTGCGCTCGGTGGAGGTCGCGCGCCTTCACGACGTTCCGCTGCACGTGCGGTCATCATTCGCCCCCGATGAGGGGACCTGGATCACCAAGGAGACTCCCATGATGGAGAGGGCGTTCGTGTCGGGCATCGCGCACAAGAGCGACGAGGCCAAGGTGGCCCTGCTCGGCGTGGAGGACCAGCCCGGCGTGGCGGCGATGGTGTTCACCGCGCTGGCCGATGCGCTCATCAACGTGGACACCATCATCCAGAACGTCGGGGTGGACGGCCGGGCCGACCTGTCGTTCACGGTGCCGCTCGGCGACCTGCGCAAGGCACTCGAGGTGATCGAGGCCATGGGCGACACGCTCCCGCACCGCGAGACGATCTCCGACGACCAGATCGGCAAGGTGTCGCTCATCGGCGAGGGCATGCGGTCGAACCCCGGCATCGCCGCGCTGATGTTCCGCACGCTCGCGGCCGAGGGCATCAATATCCAGATGATCGACACCTCCACCATCCGCATCACGGTGGTCATCGCCCGCGGCGAGGTGGATCGCGCCGTGCGCGCCCTGCATGACGCCTTCGACCTCGCCAGTGAGGCGGAGCGCCGCAGTGTTTAACGTGGCCGTCGTCGGCGCCACCGGCGCCGTCGGCTCCACGATGGTCCGCGTGCTCGAGGAGCGGGGCTTCCCGGTCACCGAGCTGCGCCCGCTGGCCTCTGCGCGCAGCGCCGGCACCATCGTGGAGTACCTGGGCAAGCCCTTCGAGGTGCAGGAGCTCACCGAGCAGTCGTTCGAGGGCATCCAGATCGCCCTCTTCTCGGCCGGCGGCCAGCGCGCCCGCGACTTCGCGCCCGCGGCCGTGGAGGCCGGTGCGGTGGTCATCGACAACTCCTCGGCGTTCCGCATGGACCCGGCCGTGCCGCTGGTGGTGCCCGAGGTCAACGAGGCCGACATCGAGGGGCACCAGGGCATCATCGCCAACCCCAACTGCGTGGCGGCGCCCCTGGTGGTTGCGCTCAAGCCCATCGCTGACGCCGTGGGGCTCGAGCGGGTCATCGTGTCGTCGTACCAGTCGGTGAGCGGCACGGGCGTGGCCGCCATCGACGAGCTGCGCGCGCAGACCGCCGGCAACCTGGCGGGCGACGAGCCCGCCCCGCAGGTGTACCCGCACCCCATCGCCTTCAACGCCATCCCGCACATCGACGTGTTCGACGACAGCGGCTACACGGGGGAGGAGGTGAAGGTGGCCAACGAGACCCGCAAGATGCTGCACCTGCCCGACCTCGCGGTGTCGGCCACCTGCGTGCGCGTGCCGGTGATCCGCTCGCACTCGGAGGCGGTGCACATCGAGACCACCGAGCCCATCAGCGCGAAGGCCGCGCGGGAGCTGCTCATGCTCGCGCCGGGCGCCGTGGTGCACGACGAGCCGGCCAGCAACACCTACCCGCTCGCCCGCGACGCCGAGGGCCGCGACGAGGTGTTCATCGGGCGCATCCGCGAGGACGCCTCGCACCCCCGCGGCCTGGCCATGTGGATCGTGGCCGACAACCTGCGCAAGGGGGCGGCCAGCAACGCCGTGCAGATCGCCGAGAGCCTCGTCACCAACGGGTGGCTGTGATCTAGAGCGGCCCGGCCTCTGCCTTTGGTCGGCGACGGCAGGCTGCTGATGCGGGTTCGTCCGGGTTCCACCCCTGTCGGGGCCGCGTGGGCCTATGGCGCATCCATGGCTTCGTCGAATGGGATGGGGCCTGCTGGGGTGGGCACCATGCGGCGTGCCTGGGGGTGGCCCTCCTCGGCCTTGTCGCGGCAGGCGGCGCATGAGGGGCGGGTGATGCCGTCGGGGCGCATCGGGGCCTCGGTGCTCGCCGGGCCATGGGCCGGGTCGCAGTGGCAGAGCCCCGCGAAGTAGTCATCGGGGGACGGGATGCCGGCCTCGCGCTCGGCGTCGCGCAGCAGTCCGAAGGCCTCGACGATGAGCGCCTCTGCGGGCGGCACCTCGTCGGGCGTGGTGGCCTGGTCGAGCTCGGCCTGTGCCCGGCGGGCCACGCGGGTTGCGGCGTCGAGGCGATCATCGGCGCGGGCATGGTGCTCGGGCAGCACGGCGAGCACGTCGAGGCGCACGCCGATGGCGTCGAGCCTCACCCGGGCGAGGGCGGTGCGGTCCACCATCTCCTCGCGGCGCACGCGGCGGTTGCGGCGGATGCCGAATGCGGCAGCCCACACCCCGCCGATCAATGCGATGCCCAGCAGGCCGAGCAGGGCGCGCGTGGAGTCGCTGGTGGACGGCGCCAGCGGAGGACCGGCCGCTGCGCGCGCGGCGGCGTCGGCGCGCTGGATGGGGTCCGCGATGGCGCCCACCTTGGCGGCGCGCAGGTCGCGCGTCATGGCGGCCTGCGACCTGGGGCCGGCCACGCCGGTGGCGCGGTCCGGGGCCACGGCCACCACCAGGCCGGGGAAGCCGAGGCGCCGGCGGAGCGCGGCTGCGTAGTCGCGCATGGACGCCGCGCCGGCGGGCCCGGTGACCACCGCGATGCGCACGGGGCGCCCGGCGCGCTCGAGGTCGTCGGCCACGGCCTGAAGGCGTTCCTGGGCGTCGGCGGTTCCTGATCCGCCCACGGCGGGGCTCACGTAGGCCGATCCCTGCTGCAGGGCATCGACGGCGGGATCGGCCAGCGCGGGTGCCGCCACGACCAGCGCGGAGAGCAGGGCCGCGAGCGTGGCGGCCACCAGGGCGGCCGCGCGACGGATCACGCGGGCAGCGGTGCGCGACCCGGCGCGGGTCGCAGGTCGCCGATCGCGGCGCGGGCCCGCTCTGCCAGGCCGGGCACCAGCCCGCCGAGCTCCATGCGCATGAGGCTCACCTGCCCGCGGCTGCGCACGGCGCGAAAGCCCAGGCGCTCGAGCATGTCGAGGTCGAACAGCGTGTGGCCGAGCGCCGCGCGCTCCTCGGCGTCCACCTCATCGGGGTAGCGCATGGCGAAGGCCTCGATGGCCTGCATGCCGCGACCCTTGATGTCCGCGAGGGCCTCGAGCACCAGGCGCTCGACCGACCCCGCGGGGTCCGAGCCCTGCACGTAGGCGCAGGTGATGAGGGCGCTGTCGCGCCCCGGGGGGCCGGCGGGCAGCACCCGCGCCCGGGGGAATGCCGAGGAGGGGCCGTACTGGAGCACCCCGATCACGCTGTCGCCGTCGCTCAGCATGCGCCCCCACGGCCCGAACTGCCGCTCGGTGCGGTGGGCCCAGCGATCGCGCTCCGACTCGTCGCTGCCGCCGCGCAGCGTCTGCCAGAACACGCAGTCGGTGCAGCATGCCGGGAGGTCGCGCACGGACGCGCGCGTGAGCGGGACGGGTCGCACGCCGTCAATGTAGGCGACGCGCAAGACGTGACCGAATAGCCGCTCGGAGCGACTTCGGTGACTGTCACCGATGTCGCTCCGAGCGCACGAACGCAAACGGCCCGGGCTGTGCCCGGGCCGTTCAGGTCTACCCCGGTGACAGTCACCATTCGGTGACAGTCACCTCTCCTGGACTACGCGCCGACGGTCTCCAGCACCTCGTCCACCGAGGTGAAGTGGCGCTTGAACTCCATGGTCTGCGTGGGCAGGCCCAGGGCCAGGCCGATGAGCTGCGGCAGGTGCAGCACCGGCATGGCGTACTCCTCGCCCATCAGCTGCTCGGTCTTGCGCTGGTAGGCGTCCATGGCCAGGTGGCAGAGCGGGCAGGGCGTGACCATCGCCTGCGCGCCGGCGTCGCGGGCTCCGGCGAGGGCCACGTGGCTCTCGCGAAGCGCGACCTCCTCGCGGGCGAGGATGATCGGGAAGCCGCAGCAGCGGGTCTTGCCGTCGTAGTCGGCCACCTCGCCGCCCAGCGCCGTGATGAGGCGCTCGAGCGACTGCGGGCGGTCCGGGTCCTCGAAGCCCATCACCGACGACGGCCGCAGCAGCTGGCAGCCGTAGTACGGGGCCACGCGCAGGCCGTTCAGGCCCTT
>JAGWYY010000058.1 GCA_018969105.1 Acidobacteriota bacterium
TTCGCGTCGTTCCATGGCGCCGGCATCACCAGGCTCTTCTCCACCCATCCGCCCATGGATGAGCGGATCCGGCGCCTCCGCGCCATGGGCGCCACCATGCCGGCCCGGCCCCAGGAGGCCATCGCATGAGCATCAAGGACACCATCGCAAGCATGATCACCGACGAGAGCGCGGCCCATAAGCGGCTCATCGAGTACGTGGTCGCGCAGCTGTCGCAGGGCCGTCCGCTCGACGAGGTTATGGACGACCCGTACGTGACCAATCGCCTCGACCCCACCGAGCGCCGCGCGCTGCTCGAGGAGCCCGCAGTGGTGGAGGCCGCGCAGGGCGAGGCGCTCGACGAGATGCGCTCGCGGCTCGAGGAGATCGCCGGGTCCTGACGCACTAGAGTGGCCAGCCCCGTCCGGGAGCAGGTCAGTCGATGGAGACATTCTTCGAGCAGAACGACACGCTCCTCGTGTTCGTGCACGGGGTCGTGCTGTTCGCGCTGGGGTTCGCGCTGTGGCTCCAGCGCCGCCGCGCCACGCGCCTTGCGCTGACGTCGTCGCTCATCTGGCTGGCGTCGTTCGCCTTCCTCTCGGGGCTGGTGGTGTGGGGGTACGTCTTCATCCCCATCCAGGCCACCTACCTCGCGCCCGAGGTCATCGAGGCGCTGGTGGTCATCCGTGCCGTCTTGGAGACGGTGGCCGTGGTGTTCCTGCTGCAGTTCGGCCTGCGCCTCGTGCCGTGGACGCGCCGGCACCTGGCGGCGCTCACGGCGGTCTCGGTGGTGGCGTGGGGGGGCGTGCTCGTGCTCGCCACCCTCGTGGCCGGGGAAGAGGGCTGGGGCGTGCTCCAGTGGGAGGCCTCCACGGCGGCGCTGTCGCGCTACCTGTTCGTGATCCCCGGCGCGCTGCTCTCGGCCTACGGCATGTGGGTGCAGCGCGAGGAGCTCACGCGGGAGGGCATGACGGGCATCCGCCCGTACGCCGCCATCGCCTCGTGGGCGTTCCTGGCGTACGCCCTGGTGGGCGGCTTCATCGTGGAGCCCGCTCCCTGGGCGCCGGGGGGCATCGCGAACGAGGTGGGCTGGTTCGACGCCACGGGCTTCCCCCTCGCCGTGGTGCGCACGCTCGTGGTGCTCGTGCTGCTGCTGGCCTTCATCAAGCTGCTGGACATCTTCGAGGTGGAGGCGGCCCAGCGCGAGGAGTCGCTCGAGCGTGCCCGCGCGGTGGCCGAGGAGCGCGCGCGGTTCGGGCGTGACCTGCACGACGGCACGATCCAGTCGATCTACGCCTCGGGGCTGCACCTCGAGGCCATCGCGCTGAACACGTCCGACCCGGAAGCCCGTGATGAGGTGCGCACGGTGGTGAGCAGCCTCAATGCGACCATCGATGGGCTGCGCGGGTACATCCGCGGCCTGCAGGCGCCGGATGGCGGTCCGGCGGGCATCGCGTCCGACCTCGATCGCACGGTCACCGAGTTCGCAGCCGATACCAAGTGCGAGGTGACGTACCACGTGACCGGCATCGAGACCTGTGGCCCGCTGCCCGACGACGCCGGCCAGCACCTGTGCCACGTGGCCCGCGAGGCCCTGGCCAACGTGGCCCGCCATGCCGGGCCGTGCACCGTGGATGTGACCCTGGCGTTCCACCCCGACGAGATCAACCTGGTCATCGCCGACACCGGAAGTGGACTGCCCGAGGAGGGCAACGACCGATCAGAGCCCGGACACGGGAACGGTGTCCGTAACATGCGGGAGCGCGGACGCTGGCTCGGCGGCCGACTGGTGGTCGAGCCGAATCCCGCCGGCGGCACGAGGGTCGTGCTGGCCGTTCCGCTGGACGACGTAGAGGCAACCGAGATGCCGGCGACAACGCCGGGGATCCCAGACGAGGTGGTCACCCGATGACGCCCAGCCCCACAGACCCGATCCGCGTGCTCATCGTGGACGACCACCACGTGGTGCGCCTCGGCCTGCGTTCCCTGCTCTCGCATACCGGCGGCTTCCGCGTGGTGGGCGAGGCCGGGTCGGTGGCCGAGTCGGTGCAGATGGCCGCCCAGCTCACGCCCGATGTGGTGCTCATGGACATCCGCCTGCCCGATGGCAGCGGGGTGGATGCCTGTCGCCGCATCAAGCAAGAGAACGACGACATCCGCGTGGTCATGCTCACCTCGTACTCCGACGAGGAGGCCATCGTCGGCTCGGTCATGGCCGGGGCCTCGGGCTACCTGCTCAAGCAGGCGGACGCCGAGCGGCTCACCCAGGCCATCCGCGACGCGGCCTCGGGCGCCTCCACCCTCGACCCGCGCGCCACGGGTGCCCTTCTCAGCCAGTTCCGCGAGCTCTCGGCCAAGCAGGCCGAGGCCGAGCTCGCCGGGCTCACCGACCGCGAGCGCCGCATGCTCGCCCTCATCGCCGAGGGCTACACCAACCGCGCCATCGGCGAGGTGCTCCACCTCTCCGAGAAGACCGTGCGCAACCACGTGTCGCAGCTGCTTCGCAAGCTTGGCTTCCAGCGTCGCTCGCAGGCGGCGGCGTGGGCTGGCGAGCGCCGGCTCGAGCTTCCGCCGGAGTAAGGGCTGCTGCGGGCCGAGCGCCCGGTACGGCGGTCCCCGCCGATCTTCGCCCTGCGGTTCGGGGGGCTTCCATGCTTGTGCGGCCGAGGTGCGGCGCGCAGCTCGGGACCCCTGGACATCGTCCGAACGACCGTTCAGAAGGGAGGAGGGCGATGTCCAGGGGTCCCGGGCGTCCCGATGCCCCATCGTGCGCACGACCGTCCTCGGTCGAAGGGCGATATGGCCGCCCCCGGGCGTCGGGACCACACATCGGACGGACAAGCACTCTTGATTACTGTCATAAGCAATGCTTGTATGCGCCGTGATCGGTCAACCCACCGGAGTCGTGTTCCGGGGAGGTCCAGTGGAGCAGCCTGCTCTTCGCGTCTCAGGCGCGTGCAAGACGTATGACCGCAGCGACCACGCTGCGCTGCTGCCGACGTCGTTCGAGGTGGCGCGCGGCGAGTTCGTGAGCCTCGTGGGGCCCAGCGGCTGCGGCAAGTCGACGCTGCTCGGCATGATCGCCGGGCTGCTCGCGCCGGACGAGGGCAGCATCGAGGCCCTCGGCAAGCCCGTGACCGGGCCGGGTGATGGACGCGCGATCGTGTTCCAGGACGCCGCGCTGTTCCCGTGGCTCACGGTGTTCCACAACGTGGAGTACGGCCTGCGGGCGCACAAGGTGCCGAAGGCCGAGCGCCGCGAGCGGGTGGAGAACGCGCTGCGGCTCGTGCACCTGGACCACGTGGCCGACAAGCACCCGTATGAGCTCTCGGGCGGCATGCGCCAGCGCGCATCCATCGCCCGCGCCCTGGTGATGGAGCCGGAGATCCTGCTCATGGACGAGCCGTTCAGCGCGCTCGACGCCCAGACGCGCACGATCCTGTCGGACGAGCTGCAGCGCATCTGGCTCGAGACACGGCCGGCCGTGGTGTTCGTGACGCACAACCTCATCGAGGCGGCTTTCCTCTCGGACACCGTGCACCTGCTCTCGTCGGGGCCCGGGCGCATCGTGAAGACATACGACGTGGACATCCCGCGGCCCCGCGATGAGGCCGATCCGGCCCTGCTGGAGCTGCGCCACGACATGCTCGACCGGCTGCGCGCCGAGGTGGACGACGCCGCCGAGCGCCGCGCCCAGGTGGCGGAGGTGTCGGCGCTGTGAGCACTGCGACCGGGGATGGCGCCGCGGGAGGCACGGGCGACACCGGCGGGCGGCCAGGGGCGGCCACGCGCGCGGCGCGAGGCGCGGGCGCCGTGGCCATGGATCTCTTCCGCAAGAGCTGGTTCGTCATCCTCATCCTCGTGGTGTGGTGGGCGGTGTCGGCCAGCGGACTGGTGGACCCGTACAAGCTCCCGGCACCGGGCGACGTGCTGTCCACGCTCGGAACGCTGTTCACCGACCGCGCGCTGCTCGACGACCTCGGCGCCACGCTGCTGCGGCTGGTGGAGGGGTGGGCCATCGGCGTGGTGGCCGGCGTGCTCCTGGGAATCCTCACCGGCGGCTCGAGGTTCCTCGAGGACGGCATCCGGCCGGTGATCGCCGGCCTGCAGGCCGTTCCCACCATCGCGTTCCTGCCGCTGGCGATCCTCTGGTTCGGGTTCAACGGCACCGCGGTGCTGGCCATCACCGCCTTCGGCACCTTCAAGCCGATGGCACTGGCCACCTACGGCGCCATGCACCAGATCTCGCCCACGCTCATGATGGCCGGCCGGGCGCTGGGCGCGCGCGGGCTGTTCATGCAGCGCACGCTGATCTTCCCGGCCATCGTGCCGAGCCTCGTGACCGGACTGAAGATGGGCTGGTCGTTCGCGTGGCGCGCGCTGATGGCCGCCGAGATCGTGGTGACCGGCGCGGCCGGGCTGGGCGGCGTGCTCGAGCTCGGGCGCGAGATCGGCGCGATCGACGTGGTGATGGCCGTGATCCTGGTGATCCTCGTGGTGGGCATCGTCACCGAGCAGCTCTTCTTCACGCGCCTGGAGCGCTGGGTGAACCGGCGCTGGGGGCTCGTGGGTGCGCGCTAGGCGGGCGGCCGCCGCGGCGCTCGCCGTGGCACTGGCCGTCGTGGCCATGCTGGTGGCGGGGTGCGGCGGGTCGGGGCCGGCCGATGCGGTGCGCCTCGGGCTGTTCCTGAACGTGACCCACGGCCCCGCGCTCATCGGCCTTCAGCAGGAGTTCGCGAAGGGGCTCGCGGGCCTTCCCGTGGAGGAGCAGGTGTTCGCCAGCGGCCCCGAGGAGGTGAGCGCCCTTCTCGGCGGGTCGCTGGACGCCGGCTACCTGGGGCCGGGGCCGTACGTGCTGGCCGAAAGCCGTGCCCCCGGTCGCCTGCGCCTGCTGGCCGGCGTGGTGACCGGCGGGCAGTCGCTCGTGGCGCGCCCCGGGTCCGGCATCCGCACGGTGGCCGACCTCCGGGGGCGCCGGGTGGCCGTGCCATCGCACGGCAACACGCAGGACCTCACCCTGCGACTGCTCCTCGACACGGCCGACCTGCGCGCGGGCGACCAGGGCGGCGACGTCGAGGTGGTGCCGGTGAAGAACTCCGCGGTGGGCGAGGCGCTGAAGCAGGGCGTGGTGGACGCCGCGCTCGCTCCCGCGCCGTACGGCGAGAAGCTGGTGGACAAGGGCGACGCCGTGGCGGTGCCGCGGGTGGATGCCGTGATCGACGCCTGGAGGATCCCCGCGACGATCCTCGTGGTGACCGAGGAGTTCGCGCGGGCCAACCCCGAGGCCACGGCGGCGCTGGTGAAGGCCAACGCCGAGGCCGTGGCCCGCGCCCGCCGCGACCGCCTGGCCGTGGCGCGCCGGTTCAACGCGCTGCTGGCCGAGTCGACCGGCAAGGAGATCGATGAGGACGTGCTGCTGGCATCGCTGGCCGACATGACGCCCACCACCGATATCGCCCCAGGTGCGATGGCCCGGATGGTGCGCGCGGCCGAGGTGTCGGGGTACTCCGGGGGCCCCGTTCCGCCCGCAGCGCTGGTTCCGCGCCCCGGGTGACCATCGGGCGGGAGGAGTCGGCCCGCCCGCGTGGAAACGTGAGGCGCACCGGCACACTCCCTGGAGGACTTCAGATGGCGCGTCAGGCACGCGTTCTTGCGATGGCGAACCAGAAGGGCGGGGTCGCGAAGACGACGTCGTCACTCAGCCTTGCCGCCGCCCTCCATGAGAAGGGGCAGCGGGTGCTGGTGGTCGACCTCGACCCCCAGAGCAACCTCTCGATGAGCCAGGGCATCGACGTCGAGAACCTGCGCGACGGCATGTACGACGTGCTCGTGAAGAGCCTGCCCATCAAGGACATCATCCAGGTGCGCGAGATCGACATCGCGCCGGCGGGCATCGAACTGGCCGGCGCGGAGCTCTCGCTGTCGAGCATGATCGGTCGCGAGCGGGCGCTGCAGCGCGCCCTCGAGCCGGTGCGCTCACAGTACGACTACATCATCATGGACACCCCGCCGTCGCTGGGGCTGCTCACCATCAACGCCATGGTGGCGGCGCAGGGCGTGATCGTTCCGGTGCAGTGCGAGTACCTCTCGCTGCGCGGCCTTGCCCAGCTCACCCAGACCCTCGAGCAGGTGCGCGAGCACCTGAACCCCGAGGTGGAGATCTTCGGGATCCTCCCGACCATGTACGACGGGCGCACGATGCACTGCCGCGAGGCCGTGGACGTGCTCGTCGACAACTTCGGCGATGTGGTGTTCCGCACCCGCATCGGCAAGACCGTGCGCTTCGCCGAGGCGCCGGTGCAGGGCAAGAGCATCCTGGCCTTCGACGGCACCGGGCAGGCGGCCCGGTGGTACCGCCAGCTGGGCCGCGAGGTGCTGGAGCGCGACGGCGTGTGGACCGACGACCTCGAGAGGATGCGCCGTCCGGTGCGTGACGTGAGGCCGCAGTCCGGGCCGAACCTTAGACTGGCCTCGTGAAGAAGCAGTCCATGCGCGAGGGTCCGCTCGCGGATCTCTTCAGGAGCACCACCCCGGGCGAGGGCGGCGCACAGGGCATGCAGTCCGAGGCGCCGGCCGAGACGCGCCAGGAGGTGCCGCTGCGCGCTGAGGGCCAGGCCGTGGTGCGGGTGGTCGGCGTGGGCGGCGGTGGCTGCAACGCCGTAGACCGCATGATCGAGGCCGGGGTGCACGGCGTCGAGTTCGTGGCCATCAACACCGACCGCCAGGCGCTCGACAGCAGTCGCGCCGACGTGGTCATCCCGGTGGGCGCGGAGGTCACGCGCGGGCTCGGCACCGGCGGCGACCCGGCCATCGGCGAGATGGCCTTCCGCGAGAGCGAGGAGCACCTGCGCCGCGTGCTGCGCGGCAGCGACCTGGTGTTCATCGCCGCGGGCGAGGGCGGCGGCACCGGAACCGGCGGCGCGCCCGTGGTGGCCAAGGTTGCCCGCGAGCTCGGTGCGCTGGCAGTTGCGGTGGTCACCCGGCCCTTCGGCTTCGAGGGCAACAAGCGCGCGACCACCGCCGATCTGGGCATCACGCACCTCAGCGACGCGGCCGACACGGTCATCGTCATCCCGAACGACCGCCTCATGAGCGTGCTCGAGCGGGGCACCAGCGTGATCCAGGCGTTCGCGGTGGCCGACGACCTGCTTCGCCAGGGCGTGCAGGGCATCAGCGACCTCATCACGCTGCCGGGCCTCATCAACGTCGACTTCGCGGACGTGCGCACGATCCTCAAGGACGCCGGCACCGCGCTGCTGGGCATCGGCTACGCCACGGGCGGCAGCCGCGCCACCGACGCCGCCACGGCGGCGATCTCGTCGGCCCTGCTCGAGACACCCATCGACGGCGCGCGGGGGATCCTGCTCGGCATCACCGGCGGCCCGAGCATGTCGCTCATCGAGGTCACCGAGGCCGCCCAGGTGGTGGCCGACGCCGCGGACCCCGACGCCAACATCATCTTCGGCGCCACCATCGACGACCAGCTCGACGACCAGGTGTGGGTCACCGTCATCGCCGCGGGCCTCTCGGGCACGCCGGCGCGCGGCAGCACGAGCGTGGCGGGCATCGGCTCGCGCACGCCGGCCACGCGCGTGGAGCGGGGCCGCAGGCCGCGCCCCGAGAGCACGGCGTCGCTCGCGAGCTCGTCCGAGATCGCCGAGCCGCCCGAGGCGCCGGACCTGTCCGCCGACGTCCCGCCCGCACCCGCGCCCAAGGATCCGCCCGAGGCACCGCGGTCTCTCTCGGTGGCCCCGGAGCCCAACCTGCCGGCCGCGCCCGCGCCGTCGGC
Source organism: Acidobacteriota bacterium (assembly GCA_018969105.1). Classification (GTDB taxonomy): domain Bacteria; phylum Actinomycetota; class Thermoleophilia; order Miltoncostaeales; family Miltoncostaeaceae; genus SYFI01. Next base: position 7,769 of record JAGWYY010000058.1, read on the forward strand.
AGCCGAGACCACCGCGGTCACGCCTCCCGGCGAGGAGTCCACGCGGCTCTTCACGGTGGAGGACGACAAGGGATCCTCCGACCCGGACGGCGGATCCGCCGCCTAGGGGCTCGCGCCCGATGATCACGGGCGCGGTGGCCGCGGGCAATCCGCTCTCGGCCCGGGCCGGCGCACGCGCGCTGGCCGACGGGGGCACGGCGGTGGATGCCGTGATCGCCGGCGCGCTCACCGCCGCCGTGGCCGAGGCCGTGCTCACCGGCCCCGGCGCCGGGGGCTTCCTGCTGGTGCGACCGCCCGGCGGACCCGCCACGGTGCTCGACTTCTTCGTGGCGGTGCCCGGGCTGGGGCCCGACGGGCGGGCGCTCGACCCCGACGACCTGCATGCCTTCACCGTGCCCTTCGGCACCGCCGAGCAGGTGTTCCACATCGGGCCGGCGTCGGTGGCGGTGCCCGGGATGCTCGCGGGGCTCGACGAGGCCTCGCGCAGGTTCGGGCGCCTGCCCATGGCCGACCTGGTGCGCCCCGCGGTGCAGTTGGCACGCGAGGGCGTGGTGGTGGGGGAGGAGGCGGCCTACCTGCACGCGATCCTCGAGGACATGCTGGGCCACACGCCCGCCTCGGCCGCGCAGTTCACCCCGGAGGGGCGGCCCGCCGCACCCGGGGCCACGCTGGTGTTCGACGACCTCGCCGGCACGCTCGAGCGCTTCGGCCGCGAGGGCGCGGCGTGCATGTACGGCGGCGTGGTGGGCGAGGAGATCCTGCGCTACCTCGCGGCCACGGGCGGCCTCGTGACCCGCGACGACATGGCGGCCTACAGGGTGGTGGAGCGTGCCCCGGTGGAGATGGCGTTCCGCGGGGTCACCGTGCTCACGAACCCCCCTCCGTCGAGTGGGGGAGTGCTCATCGCGGCCGCCCTCGATGCCCTCGAGGGTCAGCCGGTCACGGGCGACGACGAGGCGTCCTACGACGACGAGGCGTCCTATGTGGCCATGGCCCGCGCGCAGGCCACGGCCAACGCCATGCGTGGACCGGGATTCCACGATGGCCTCGGCGAGGAGGACTTCCTCGAGCGCTTCTGGGCGGCCCTGCGATCGGCCGAGGCCGATGGCGCGCCGCCGTCGCGCAAGCCCACCGGCACCACGCATGTGAGCGCCATCGACGCCGAGGGCGGAATGGCCAGCATGTCGTCGTCCAACGGCTCGGGCTCAGGCGTGGTGGCACCCGGCACGGGCGTGCTGCTCAACAACATGCTGGGCGAGAGCGACCTCAACCCCGGCGGCTTCGGGTCGCTGCCCCCGGGCGTGCGCATGACGTCGATGATGGCCCCCACGCTTCTTCTGCGCGGCGACGAGCCCCTGGCGGCCGTGGGATCGGCGGGCTCCAATCGCCTGCGCTCTGCGATCCTCATGGTCGTCGCCGGGATGGTGGATGGCGGTCTTGGCCCCGCGGATGCGGTGCAGAGGCCCCGCGTGCACCACGAGGGCGGCGGGCTGGACGTGGAGGGCGGAGTGCCCGAGGGCGCCGTGACGGCGCTCGAGGCGGCGGGATTCGACCTGCGCCTCTGGGATGAGTCGAACCTCTACTTCGGCGGCGTGTCCGCGGTGGGGGTGACCGGCCGGGGGCTCGAGGCGGCGGGGGATCCGCGTCGCGGCGGGGGCGCAGCCGGGGTGGACGACGAGGGACGGGTGGTGGACCTGTGAGCACGCGCGAGGTGACGGCGGGGGACAGGACGTTCGAGCTGGTGGCCGAGCCGCCGCGGACGTCGCTCACCGATGACGCCCACACGCTGTGGGGCTTCAACGTGCAGGTGCGCGAGGGTGGCGAGGTGGTGGCCATCAAGACGTGCTTCGTCGGCCGCGTGAGCGTGCAGGCGCGTCACCCCGAGGCGCTGCAGGGCACCGCCGAGGACATCGCCGCCGTGGTGCATCAGATGGCCTTCGACAAGATCGAGGAGGGCCTCGCCACCGGCGACGTGGACGACGCGCTGGTGTTCGCCTAGGCGGCGGTGCGGTCCTGCGGCGCGGGCCGCATGCCGCTGATCTCCACGGCCACCGCGATGGCCTGCTGGCGCTCGTCGTCGGGCGCCTCGTCGGCGATGCGCCACGCCTCGCGCGCCGCCCAGCGCAGGCGCTCGGCCTCGTCGGGCCTGCCCCGTGCCTCGCGCGCCTGCTGCACGAGGTGCTCGAGCACGCGCGAGCGCTCGGTCGTGTTGAGGTCGCTCTGCGTGTAGCCGCCGCCCTGGCGCATGAGCACCCAGAACACGAAGATCAGCAGCGGCACCTTGATGGCCAGGAACACGATGAGGGCGCCGATGGCCAGGGTCTCGGGACCGAACGCGGCACCGGCGAACGACACCATCACGGTGCCGAGCACCACGGCCACGGCCAGCAGGCCCACCACGGCGAGCGCCCGCCCGCCGTGCAGGTCGCCGTCGCGGTCGTAGAAGAGTCGCACCACCCAGCTCTGGCGGGCGGCCTTCGCGCGGTCGTCGCGTGTGATGCCCATCGCGTGCGACGCTAGCACCGGGTGATCAGCCCGGGGGCAGGACCCGCCCCGGCACGCCGCCGACACCGACGGATGTCCCGTCGGGCACCTCGTGCCGCACCATCGCGAGCGCCATCCAGCCCTCGCCCGGCACCTCCGCCACGCTCGTCACCTGCCCCACGGGAGCGGCGTCGGCGCCACCCGCCACCACGTCGGCCCCCGGCTCCACCGGGCCCTCGAGCGCGATGCGCGCGAGGCGCCGGTTGGCATGGCCCCGGTAGTGCAGCCGCGCCACGGTCTCCTGGCCCAGGTAGCAGCCCTTGTCGAACGAGACGGCGTCGTCCAGCAGGGCCTCCTGCACGAGGGTGCGATCGCCGGTGTCGATTCCGGTGGCCGGGGCGCCGCGCGCGATGCGCAGCGCCTCGAGCGCGCCGGGCGGCGAGAGCGCGATGCCCGCGTCCGCGGCCAGCGCCGCGGGGTCGTCGGCGAGCACCTCGATGGTGCCGGGGATCGCCCCGGGCACCTGCAGGTCGCCTGCCCCGGCGAGGGCGGCGGCGAGGTCGTGGGTGACCACCAGCACCCGGGCGTCCTCGGGCCCCAGCACCAGGGCGTCCTCCGACACGTGGTGCTGGGCCACCACCGCGGCGCCGTCGCCGGCCGGTGGTGGGTCGAGCAGCAGGGTGAAGGCGTGCTCGGCGTCGCGGGCCACCGCCATCTGCGACACCAGGTGGCCCTGGGTGGTGAGCACGAGCGAGCGCGTGGCGCCGCCCACGGGCAGCGCCTCGATGTCGGCGGTGAGCAGCCCGTGCAGCAGGGCCGGTGCGTCGGGCCCCTCCACCCACGCGATGCGCCGGGGCACGACGGCCGCGACGGCCGGGCTCACGGCAGGGCGACCTTGCCGTTGGTGCGCGCGCGGGCGGCGGCGATGCGCTCGCGGTCGGCGCCCTCGAGGGCCGCGGAAAGGATGTCGCGCACCATGGAGAGGCGCACCTCCTCGTCGCGGCACTCGAGGAGGTCCTGCTTGGGCTCGGCCGGCATCTCGATCATCCCGGCCAGGGCGTAGGACAGCGGCACGTCGTCGCGGATGGCTGGCGCGGCATCGGCACCGGCGATCTCGGCCACGAGGCGCGCGAACAGCGCACGCACGTCATCCTGCAGATCATCGGGCGCGTCGGGGGCGTCGTCTGGCACCGCCTCCACCCACGCCGAGAGGTACGTGCGGCCGGATGTCTGCTCGAGCACCCGTACCACCTGGCCCCCCGAGACCGTGACGTTCATGCGGCCGTCCACGAAGCGGCGGCCGAGGGCGACGAACCGCGCGGTGCAGCCGATGGGCGACGCCCCCTCGCCGTGGTCCTGGAGGATCACGAAGGGCCGGTCGTCCAGCACGCAGTCGGCCATGAGCTGGCGGTAGCGCGGCTCGAACAGGTGCAGCGGCACGCGCTCGCCCGGCAGCAGCACCAGTCCCAGAGGGAAGAGCCCGAGATCGTCGAGTTCCGGCATCGGCGGCGAGTGTAGCCTCCGCCTCGTGTCCGACGCGCCGCACCTCGACCCCGCGCTGATACGGCCCAGCCTGGCCTCGGTGCAGCCCTACGTGCCGGGGCGACCGCTGGCCGACCTGCGCCGTGAGCTGGGCGATGTGCCCATCACCAAGCTG
>JAGWYY010000185.1 GCA_018969105.1 Acidobacteriota bacterium
TGCCTTCGCCGCCGTGATCAACCCGCCCGAGGGGGCCATCCTCGCCGCGGGCCAGATCCGCCGCGAGCCCGTGGTGAAGGGCGACGCGGTGGTGCCGGGGCGCAAGCTCGCGCTCACCCTCTCGTGCGACCACCGCGTGATCGACGGAGCGGTGGGCGCCACGTTCTTGAAGGCGCTGCGGGTGATTTTGGAGAACCCGCACCAGATCTTGGTGGGCTGAGCCGCGAGGGCCGCGACGGCGGGGGCGCCAGCCTGCACCCACGCAAGAGGGCAGGTGGCGCGTGGCCCCTGCCCTCCTCTTCTTGCGCGAGACGCGGCGGTGCTCGGCGTGGGATCAGAGCTGCGGCACGCAAGAGTGGCTGGCGATCGCCAGGTTTTTCGTTACTCCGCTTTCGATGTAGGTGATACGGAAGCCGTAGGCGTACTCGGAGCCGTTGAAGCCCTTCAGCGCGAAGCCGATGACGTAGCGCGATGCCGCATCGACGATGTGCGAACCGGAGTGGAGGGTGAGTGTGGTGTTCCCCACCGGTAGCCCGGAGGTCTTTTGCCACACGCACGCGTTGCTGCTCCAGCATGTGGGGCCAAACGTTTGGGCCCCGAACGAGTGCACGCTCGCCTCGAAGTAGCCCGGCTGGTTGCTGGCCCGGTAGCCGTACGCCAGCACGCTCGTGATGTTGGACCCGGCGGGCACGTTGACGGGGCAGGCGTACGTGGTGAGCACGCCGTCGTTGCGCGGCTGCACGAAGCAGGGGAAGTCGTTGGTGCCGTCGGCGCGCACCATGCCGCCGCCCGAGCAGAAGTTGTAGGTGCCGAGCGAGGGACCCGTGGGGCCCACCGCGCCCGCCGCTCCGGCCGGCCCCTGCGCGCCCTGAGGGCCTTGTGGGCCCTGAGGACCTTGCGTGCCCTGCACGCCTTGCGCGCCCTGCGGGCCTGTGGGGCCCACCGCGCCAGCTGTCCCCGCCGGGCCTGTGGGGCCCACCGCGCCGACGGAGCCTGCAGGACCTTGGGGCCCCGTGGGGCCGATCGCTCCGTTGAGGCCGTTCGTTCCGTTCAGCCCGTTGGCGCCGGTCGCGCCGGTCGCGCCCGTCGCGCCCGTCGCGCCCTTGATGCCTTGGATGCCCTGCAGGCCTTGGGGTCCCGCAGGCCCCACCGCGCCGGCGACTCCCGCCGGGCCCGCGGGACCGACCGCGCCATCCGCGCCAGCGGCACCGGTGGGTCCCACCGCGCCCGTCGCACCGGTGGCGCCAATCGGGCCAAACGGGCCCGCAAGGCCCGCGGGGCCGGTGGGGCCGACCGCGCCCGTCGCGCCCACGAGGCCGGTGCTCGGGCCCACCCAGTTGCCGTCGCCGTCGACGATGGGAACACCGTTGATGGTAATGCTGGTGGGGTGCAGGTCGCCCACGGCGTCGCTCGCGACGAGCGCGTACGGCACGCTGCCCACGGGCGCGCGGGGCGACAGCTCGGGGTCGTTGCCCACGGTGACGCCGAGCTCGAGCGCACCCGCATCGGCGAACGCCCCCACGTCGAGCGGGGTAACGGTACCGAGCTCGACGGCGTAGTAGCCATCGGTGAACGTCACGCTGTTCGTTTCAGACCACACCACGGCGCCCTGCGCGTCGTACACTTTGAACGTGACGGGGAGGGTGGTGTCGACGGGTGCGCCGCCCGAGTCGTAGAGGCGGCCTTGGTGCGTGATCTTGGCAGGGACGGCGGCGTGCGCCACCGCGGGCGCGAGAGCACACAGGGCGGCAGCGGCGACGACCGAGCGAAGGAGCGCCGAACTGGAGGAACGTCGAGTGCGCATCGTGGGTTGTACTCCCGGGCACCGGCCCGATTCGAAGTCGAAGACAGGTTGGCCTCTCGCCACGCGAGGGCAGAGCGAC
>JAGWYY010000059.1 GCA_018969105.1 Acidobacteriota bacterium
CAGGCCGAGGTCCACCATGGGGTCGGGGGCCCGTGACTCGCGCCATGCGAACAGCACGAGGCCCAGAACGCCGAGCGCGACCATCGCGAGCGTCCTGCCCGAGGCCCAGCCCCAGTGCGATGCGCTCGTGAGCGCGGTGAGTATCGGGAACAGGCCGAGCGCCGCGAGCGCGGCGCCCGCGAGGTCGAACGGGCGCTTGGGCCCGGGCGGGCGGCGGTGCATCACGAGGGCGGCGCCGATGAGCACGAGCGCACCCACCACCGGCGTGAACCAGAACACGCTCCGCCAGCCCCAGATCCCCACGAGCACGCCCGCGATGTTCAGCGACACCACTGGGGCCACGGTGATGATCGCGGTGAGTATCCCGATGGCGAGGCCGCGCTGGTTGGGCGGGAAGAGGATGGCCGCGTAGGCGTAGGCCGTCGGTGCCATCGCCGAGGCACCCACCCCCTGGAGGATGCGGAACACCACCAGCGAGGGCTCGTTCCAGGCCAGGGCGCAGAGCACCGATGCCAGCACCATCACGAGCACGCCGAGCACGAAGATGCGCCGCCGGCCGTAGAGATCGCCGGCCCTGCCCGCGATGGGCAGCAGCACGGCCTGCGTCACGAGGAAGCCGGTCACCACCCACCCGGCGGTGGAGACGTTGGCGTCGAAGTCGCGCGAGATGTCCGGCAGCGCGATGTTGACGATGCTGATGTTCAGCACCGAGAGCATCATGCCCCCGGCCACGACGGTCATGGCCATCCACCGCCAGCGCGGGCTGGCGCGCAGGCGCGCGCGGATGGCGATCAGGCGCGCTGGCAGCATGGTCTCCCGCACCCGCCGAGGGTATACCCCGGGGGGGTCCGGGGGGCTAGCCTTCCCCGCCGTGGCGAGGAAGACCCGCAAGGCCCCGAAGGCCATCCGCATCGGCGACCGCGACCTGCTCTGGGACTACGCGCGGCTCGCCCGCCTGTACGGCATCGAGCTGCTCGGCGTGTCGGTGGCGCTGGTGGTCGTCGCGATCATCCTCGAGGCGACCTCCGAGGACGGCTGGTCGTGGTGGTGGCTCGGCACGCTCACGGCGATGACCGGCATCACCGGGCTGATCTTCTTCCCGATCCTGCGGGTGTGGCTGCGCAAGGGGGGCCTGCCGTCCATCCGCCTGCCCGACGCCCAGCCCGCCGAGGGGCGGCGCATCCTCTCGGCCGCGCCCAGTGACTGGCGCAGCTTCGCCGCGCTCGTCGCCCTGCTGCTGTTCATCTCGGCCGGCGCCACGCTGCTGTTCCTCGTGGCCGTGCTCGGCCGCGGCGGCACCGCCGAGGGCGTGGTGGTCGGCGTGCTCCTCGCATGGGGCTTCGTGACCCTCGAGGACTCCCGTCGCATCGCCCGAACCCAGCTCGAGGAGAAGCGCACCTATTGGGCCGCCGCGCGTCGCCCGTGGGGCGCCGGCAACCGCCTGGTCTTCACCGTCTCGCGTTCCTGATACCTTTATTCGGTATACGGAGGGGGGGTATAGGTGGGGGAAGTGAACGAGGTGGTCATCATCGGCAGCGGGCCCGCGGGGCTCACCGCTGCCATCTACGCCGCACGGGCCGGGCTGGAGCCCCTCGTGATCGAGGGGTACGGCGCCGGCGGGCAGCTGATGATCACCACCGACGTCGAGAATTACCCCGGCTTTCCGGATGGCATCCAGGGGCCCGAGATGATGCAGATGTTCCGCGCGCAGGCCGAGAGGTTCGGCACGCGGTTCATCACGGCCGACGTCAGCCGCGTCGACTTCTCGGAGCGCCCCTTCCGCGTGTGGGTCGGCAACGACGAGTACGTGGGCAACGCGATCATCGTGTCCACCGGGGCCACGGCCCGCTGGCTGGGCATCGAGGGGGAGGCCCGCATGATGGGCCGCGGCGTGAGCGCCTGCGCCACCTGCGATGGCTTCTTCTTCAAGGACAAGCCGGTGGTCGTGGTGGGTGGCGGCGACACCGCCATGGAGGAGGCCCTCTTCCTCACCCGCATGTGCGAGAGCGTCACCATCGTGCACCGGCGCGATGAGTTCCGCGCGTCGGCCATCATGGCCCAGCGCGTGCTGGAGAACCCGAAGATCACCGTGCGCTGGAACGCCGTGGTGGAGGACGTCGAGGGCGACACCGTGGTGACCGGCGTGAAGGTGCGCGATGTCGAGACCGGCGCGGAGGACGTCATCCCGGCCGCGGCGATGTTCGTGGCCATCGGCCACCAGCCCAACACCGCGCTGTTCGAGGGGCTGCTCGACATGGACGACGAGGGCTACCTGCGCACGTCGCCGGGCGGCACCTACACCAACATCGAGGGCGTCTTCGCATGCGGGGACGTGCAGGACACCGTGTACCGCCAGGCGGTCACCGCCGCGGGCAGCGGCTGCATGGCGGCGATCGACGCCGAGAGATGGCTCGAGGCCCAGGAGGCCGGAGCCGGCGACCACGCGGGCGCGAGCGCGTCCGCCGACTGACGAGGAGACGAGATGGGCGAGGTCATCGAGATCACCAGCGACACCTTCCAGGGGCTCGTGCTCGAGAGCGAGAAGCCGGTGGTGGTGGACTTCTGGGCGCCGTGGTGCGGCCCGTGCCGCATGATCGCCCCGGTCATCGACGAGATCGCCGCCGACCGCGACGACGTCGTGGTGGGCAAGGTGAACGTGGACGACGCGCCGGACATCGCGCAGCGCTACGGCATCCAGGGCATCCCCTTCATCGGGCTGTTCGAGGGCGGCCAGCTGGTGCGCAACGCCGTGGGCGCCATGCCGCGCGCGGGCATCGAGCAGGCGCTCGGCCTGGGCGGCTGACGGCATGCCGACCTACGACCTGCGGTGCGGCTCCTGCGGCACCGGGTTCGAGGTGTTCCGGCAGGGCTTCCTGCGCGACGGCGACCGCGCATGCCCGTCGTGCGGGCAGCCCGCCGAGCAGCTGTTCACGGGGTTCGTGGCCGCGCGGTCGAGCACGCAGATGGCCGGTGCCGTGGCGGGCACCGGCGGCGCGGCCTCGACATCGGCGGCGCCATCCACGCCATCCGGTGGCGGCTGCGGGCACGGCGGCTGCGGCTGCGGGGGCCACTAGGCCGTGGCCACCACCACGTCCACCCCGCCCACGCGCGAGCAGATCATGGTGCGCCTGCGACGGGCCGAGGGCCAGCTGCGCGGGGTGCAGCGCATGCTCGATGAGGACGCGCCCTGCGAGGATGTCCTCGTGCAGCTGGCGGCGGTGACCGCCGCACTCGATCAGGTGGGGCTGCACCTCATCGGCGAGCGACTGCGCCAGTGCCAGCAGGCCGACGGCACGATGTGCTCGCAGGAGCTCGAGCAGGGCCTCGCGACCCTGCTACGCCACACGCGGCTTTCCCGGTAGCCACGGCGCCACGCGCTGCAGGGCGCGCCGCAGCGCGAAGATCGCGAGCTCACCGATGAGGGCGAGCACGCCGATCGCGCCCGCATGTCCCTGATACGGACCGGTGAAGCGCACCATCAGCCCGGCGTAGACCAATGCCGCCAGGAAGATCCAGGCGGCATTCGGCAACCGCTCGAGCGAGGTGCCGGCCAGGGCGGCGCCCCCGAGCCATGCGGTGGCGAGCACCGCGCCGTGGCTGCCCAGGCCCGGGGACGCCGCGATGCCGGATGCCACCACGAGCGCGGGGAGGCCCACGCACGCCACGTAGTGAAGCCGCGTGCGGTAGTAGAGCGTCCATGTGACGAGGGCGCTCGCCACGCCCACCGGCACGACCGTCCATGTGGGCAGGCCCGCGGTCGGGGGCAGCAGCGCCACGTTGCCCGCGCCATCCACGAGGTCGGCGGTCTTGTAGGCGATCGCCGAGCTCAGGAATGCCATGAGGCCGATGCGGCCGCCGAAGCCCGGCATGATCGACGGGCCGATCAGGCTCCAAAGGAAGCCGGCGATGGCGCCCGAGAGCGCCACCCAGTACCACGGAACGGTGATGCTCGGGCCGATGAGGCCCACGAATGCCCCGGCGAATGCGGCGCGGGCCGCGCGGCCGTCCATCGCGCCCAATGGCTGCGCAGCGAGGCCGATGGTCACCAGCACCAGCGCTGCGGCGGCAACGGGCTGCACCCCGAGGTCGCGGGCCATGAAGAAGGTTGCGAGGGTGGATGCCAGGGCCGACGCCACGTCGACGACGCGGGGGCGCGCTGCAGGCCGCGACGACCTCACGGCGAGGTAGATGCCCGCCAGCGCGAGGACGCCCAGCACCGTCACGCCCACGCGAAGGCCGATGTCCGGCGCGAGCGTGAAGGACGTCACGTACACGACTGTGGCCGCCACGGTCATCACCGCGGCGAGGACATAGGTGAGCGCGTTCAACCTCACGCTGGCGTGCTCCCCGCGCGGCGCGTGACCACCCGCATCGCGCGCGGCGTGATCCATGCGCCCACCCTCAGGGCCCCCATGGCGATGAACACCGCGATCGTCCCGGTGGCGCCGATCACTCCCACGTGGCCGGTGAGCGGACCCTCGAAGTGCAGCATGTAGGCGCCGTACATGAGGCCCGCCGCCATCACCCACCCGGCGTTGGGCAGGCGCGCCGGCGTGGACAGGCCCACCATCGTGCCGCCGAACCACGCCGTGGCGAGCACGGGCGCCACGGCGCCCATGCCCGAGAGGTACACGCCCCCGCACACGATCAGCGAGGTGAGGCCCGACGCCAGGGCGAAGTCCCAGCCGCGTCGCTGGATGAGCAGCCAGGTGAGCACCGCCGCCACCCCCCCGATGGGGATCATCGCCATGTGTGCGATGCCCCGCACCTCGGGTACGAGTACGGCCTGGTGCTCATAGCCGAAGGCCGACGCGAGCCAGTAGATGAAGGCCGATCCCATGAATGCGACGAGGCCGAGGCGACCGCCGATGCCCGGCAGCACGGAGAGGCCGATCAGCGACCAGAGGAGGCCGGCGGCCGCGCCGGCGAGGAGCACCCAGCCCGCGGGAACGGTGATGGACGGCGCGAGCAGGCCCACGAAGGCCCCCACGTAGGCCGCCCCCTCCGAGCGGACGTCGAGTGGGCCGATGGGGGCGGTCATCATGCCGATCATGATCGCCACGATCGACACCGTGACGAGCGCGGGGATCCCCATGTCGCGGCAGAGCAGCTGGCAGAGCGCGGTTGCCGCGGCGGCGGCGGCGATGTCGCTCACCCTCGGACGGGGCACGGCGACCGATGCGCGCACGGCGATGGTCGCGCCCGTCACCGCCAGGATGAGCGCCACCACCACGATCGCCAGCGGCAGGGGCTCCGCGCCCACCACGAAGGCAACGGCGTACATGGCGGCCAGCGACGCCAGCGTGGCGGCCACGAGGAGATACTTGACGAGGGTGTGCCTCACCGCCCGATGATCGCAGGAATGTCGGCGAGGGTCGTGATCACGTCCGGGCCGGCGGCGGCACCCGTGCGGTCGAGCAGCAGGGCCTGCAGCCCCGCGTCGCGCGCGCCCTGGTAGTCCTCCACGCGCCGGTCGCCCACGTGCAGCACGCGGCGCGGATCAACCCCGGCCCGCGTCGTGGCATGCAGGAAGATGGCGGGATCGGGCTTGGCGGCACCCACGGGCGCGCTGACAGCGATGACGACGAACCGGTGCGCCACGCCGAGCGCCGCGAGGTGGTCGGGCAGCGCGCAGTCCCAGTTGCTCACCACGCCCAGGCGCACCCCCCGGGCCTCGAGGGCGTCCATGGCCCCGAGGGCGTCGTCGTGCAGGCGGAACCTCAGCGAGGCCACGAGCATGCGCGTGGCCTCGGGCGCAGGGGGCGCCCCGGGCCCGAGGGCATCGGCCAGCACCTGCCCGCACTCGGCGCGCAGGCCATCGAGGCCGGCGCGGTCGCGCCCGATGTGCATGCGTGCCCGGTAGTGGGCGATCTCGAGGTCGAGCGCACGCTGCACCGCCTGCTCGTCGAAGTGGTGGCCCGCGGCGGCCAGCTCGGCGCGCAGCACCGGGGCCGGGGGGTCCATGGCCACGAGGGTGCCGAAGGCGTCGAGCAGCACGAGATCGAACGATGAGGGCGCCATTGCAGGGCAGGGTAAGGGGCAACCGGGGCGAAGGGACCGCTTGCGGGGCGGTCCTATACTCGGCGGCCGTGCCCGCTGCTGCCGCCATGACGACCCACTCCGCCCAGAGCCCGCGACGCATGCCCCGATCGGCCACCGTGGCCCTGATCGTGGCCGGTGCGGTGGTGGTGGCGTGGATCCCCTCCTTCATCGCCACGGCCTACGCCGAGGATCCCGCGTCCGAGTACCTCGCCAACCCTGCGGAGGGCTGGGCGTTCCTGTGGGAGGCCGTCACCGCATCGCGCAACCCGCGCCTCGGCACGGCAGACGCCGCGATGCAGCAGGCCACGCAGGTGTGGGCGGGCGCGCCCGCCACGGCCTCGGACGTGTCGCTCAAGGCGATCCCGGACGAGTGGACGGTGCCCGTGCCGCCCGGCGGCGTCGAGCCCGCCCCGGCGAAGGCCGCGGCCCGCCCGGCCGACGAGCTCAACTGGGTGGTGTCGGGTCGCGTGACGGGCGGCCCCGAGCAGGTGATCGGCCTGCTCGACTACCGCACCGGCCGCGTGGAGTGGGACATCCGCCCGCTCGCGGGAGCGCGCCGATGAGGATCGACCGCCTGCGCAGGCGCCGCGAGAAGCGCGCGCGCCACGGACGCATCGGCCTCGGCCGGGTGATCCTCATGGCGCTCGTGGTGCTCGGCACGGTGCTCGGGGTGGCGCTGGCCACCAGCTACCAGGCGGTGACGGCCAACCTGCCGGACATCGACGAGCTGCAGCCGGTGGGCCTTGGCCAGAACTCGCGCATCTACGACCGCAACGGCAAGCTGCTCGGGTACATCGCGGGGGTCACCAACCGCACGGAGATCCCACTCGCGCGCATTCCCATCAACCTGCGCGAGGCCACCGTGGCCATCGAGGACAAGCGCTTCTACGAGCACGACGGCGTGGACTGGGTGCGCATCGTCGGCGCGGCCGTGCGCAACGCCATGAGCAACGACGGCCTGCGCCAGGGCGGCAGCACCATCACGATGCAGTTGGTCAAGAACCTCTACGACCCCGACGCGCCGCGCGACTTCTCGCAGAAGATCAAGGAGGCCCACCTCGCGCAGGAGGTTGAGCGTCGCTACACGAAGGACCAGATCCTCGCGAAGTACCTCAACGGCGTGTTCTACGGGCAGAACTCCGTGGGCGTGCAGGCAGCGTCGCTCACCTACTTCGACAAGCCCGTGTGGGCCATCAACCTCGCGCAGGCGGCCCTCCTCGCCGGCCTGCCGCAGGCGCCGTCGGCGTACAACCCGTTCGTGAACCCCAAGGACGCCACCGCGCGCCGCAACGTGGTGCTGCAGGAGATGGCGAACCAGGGCTACATCACCCAGGCCGAGGCCGACGAGGCCAAGGCCTCGGGGCTGCAGCTCAAGCGCGGCAAGACGTACGAGCGCAAGCGCGAGGGCTACTTCTTCGACTACGTGCGCCAGGAGCTCATCGACCGCTACGGCGAGAAGCGCGTGCAGAACGGCGGCCTGGCCGTGCGCACGACGATCGACCCCAAGCTGCAGCGCGCGGCCGAGCAGGCCATCGCGAGCAACCTGGGCCAGGAGGGCGACCCGGCGGCGGCCGTGGTGCTGATCGACGCGCGCACCGGGTACATCCGCGCCATGGCCACCAGCCGCGAGTACGGCAAGGACAGCCAGTTCAACTACGCCGCGCAGGCACGGCGCCAGGCGGGCTCGACCTTCAAGACCTTCGTGCTCACGCGCGCCATCGCCGACGGCATCAACCCGTACTCCACGGTGTACGACAGCCGTCCGATCGACATCGTCGACCCCAAGTGGGGGCCGGTGAACGTGGCCACGTACTCCAACTCCTACCGCGGGGCGATCCCCATCTCGCAGGCCACGCTGGCGTCCGACAACACGGTGTACATCCAGATGACGCTCGACGTCGGCCCCGATCGCGTGGTCGACCTCGCCAAGAAGATGGGCATCCAGAGCGACCTGCCCGTGGTGCCGTCGATCGGCCTCGGCGCCGGCGAGGTGAGCCCGCTCGAGATGGCCGCCGCATACGCGCCGCTGGCCAACGGTGGCTTCCGCGTGAAGCCCATCGCCATGACCGACCTCGGCAAGGGCATCCCCAGGGGCGACCTGGCCACCCCGAAGCGCACCCGCGTGTTCCAGGACGGCGTGGCGTACGAGGTCACGCGCATCCTGCGCGACAACGTCGAGGGCGGCACGGGCACCGCGGCCAACATCGCCCCCAACGTGGCCGGCAAGACGGGCACCACCGACGACTACACCGACGCCTGGTTCGTGGGATACACGCCGCGATACGTGTGCGCGGTGTGGGTGGGCTACCCGAACGACGACGGCGTGCGGCGCTCGATGACGAGCGTGCATGGCATCACCGTGGCGGGTGGCACCTTCCCCGCGCAGATCTGGGCCAGCTTCATGAAGGTCGCCGCCGCCGGCCAGGATGGCCTCGAGTGGCCCCTGCCGAAGGATCCGGTGGAGTGGTCGGCCTTCTCGTCCGACTTCACCGAGTCGGCCGGGTCATACGTGGTGAGCTCTGCCAAGAGCACGAGCACCGCGAAGACCACGAAGACGACCAAGACCACCAAGCCCGGCACCACCACCAACGTGCCGCGGCCGGCGCCCACCACGGGCCCCACCACGGTCGTGCCCGCGCCTGCTCCGGCTCCCGCCCCGGCACCGGCTCCGGCTCCCGCGCCGGCTCCCACGCCGACGACGCCGCCCACGCCGACGCCGCCGCCCACGCCGACGCCCACGACCCCCTAGGGGCCGTCGGCCGAAAGGGTTGGGTCGGCTTCGTCTGCCGGCACGTCGCCCGGACGGGGCGTCATGAGGAGGATCCCCGACATGCCCGCGAGGGCCGCGGCGGCCAGGCATGCCCACGCCGCCGGCAGCACGTTCACCGCCCAGTCGCCGGCGACCACGGCCTCGGGCAGGCCCGCGCGCTGGGCCACCACATCCACCCGCGGCGACAGCGCCACCAGCGCGGCCCACGCCACGCCCAGCACGGCCCAGAGGATCGTCACGCCGCCGGTCACGCGGGCGCCGCGAGTGCCGGGTGGTATCGACCACCACACGGCGAGCGCACCCGTCACCACGAGGGCCGCGCCGAGCACCGGGAGGATCCACGAGGCGCCGCCGGCGCCGTAGCCGCTGAGCGACACGCTGCCCGTGGGAAGGTCGGCCCCGTACCAGGGCAGCGCGGGCAGCACCATCATCAGCACCCCGCAGGCGACGATCGCCATGCCGATGGCGCGCGTGCGGCCACTCATGGCGAGTGCTCCCCCACGCGGCGGAACACGAGCACGCCATCGCGGTCGTAGACGAGGCGGAAGTCCGTGCGCGCCTCGAGTTCGGCCACGGCAAGCCGGAATCCCACGGGGTCGAGGCGGTCGAGCATGTTCGGCCGGGTGCGGTCCACAAGCACCCAATGGGCGTCGCGGATGACCGGGAACACCATCACCCGGCGGCGCGCCGACAGGTGACCTCCCGCGTTGTTCCCCACCGACACCACCGCGTCGTCGGGAATCAGCGACGCCGCCTCCTCGAGGGCCTGCGAGTGCGCCATCTGCGTGTACTGCTCGATGCGCGCGGGCGTGGCGCGGGAGAGGTCGCCGGCGAAGGGCGCGGGCCCCGTGACGAGGGTGCCGACGAGCCCCGCGACCACGAGGGCGATGGCCACCACCCCGGCCGGGCGGAGCACCCGTGCCATCCACTGCGGCCGGGTGCGCCGTCGCAGGCCCGCGAGCCCGAGTATCGCGGCGGCCACCAGGAAGGGGCTCACCACGGCCGCGTAGTGGAACTCGATCGAGTAGTTGGGCCACCAGTCGGCAAGCATGTTCAGCAGCAGGTCGGGCAGCGCGGCCGCAGCCAGGAGCGGCGCGAACAACGGCAGGAGCAGCAGGGGCAGCAGCAGCGCGAGCAGGTATGAGAGCCGCGACCAGCCGCCGACGGTGGTGATCACGTCGATCGGGTTGGTGAGCGCGCCGACGAGCGCCTCGGTGGGCGTGTCGCCGAAGCGCCCGAAGCGCTGGCCGAAGGGCTCGGGCACCCCGCTGCCCATCGCCGGGATGATCACCAGCACGCACAGGGCCGACCACGCGAGCGATGCCCCCGCCACCACGGCGCCCGCGATGTACCGCCGCTGGCGCACGATGATCCAGATGCCGAGGATCGCCAGGGCAAGGCCCACCTGCTCCTTGCCCAGCAGCGCGAGTCCCACGCTGATGCCCAGCAGCAAGTCGCGCCGGGCCTCCGCGGCCCAGATGGCGAGCATGATCAGCGGCGCCGCGAACGTGACCGCGTGGAGGTCGGTCACGACCGCCCACTGCAGGGGCGCGTAGAGCAGCCACATGGCGGCGGCGGCCACGGCCAGGCGGTCGTCGTCCAGCCACCTGCGGCCGAGCAGGAAGGCCGGGATGGCCCCGGCCGCCACGGCCACCGACTGCGCCACCAGCAGCGGCACGGCGGAGTCGCTGAACCACTGGAATGGCACGAGCACGAGCAGCAGGGGGTCCACGTGCGAGCCCAGCCGCGACACCTGGTCGCCCGCCGCATTGGTGGCCATGAGCAGGTCGCCGTGCGCGGTGCTCCACACCGCCTGCACCATGTTGCCGAGGTCGAAGCGGCCGGTCCACCAGGCGTCGTGCCGCGCCACCGAGAGATACGAGAACACCGCGGCCCAGATGGCGGCCAGCAGCAGCACAAGCGTGAGCGGCACGTCGCGCACCAGGCGCCAGTCGCGCCACCCGCCCGCAGGCGCGCCGCGCTGCCCGCCGGGCCTGGGCTGCCCGCCCTGCGGCCCTGTCGATGCCGTGCCCTGCGACGGGCCGCTCATGAGCGGCCCCGCCCGCGCCCGGCGGCCGCCGCCAGGGCCACGAACACCAGCTCGACCGCGATGAGGAACAGCCGCGAGGTGACGCTGAGCGCCACCGCCACGCCGCCCGGCACCTGCCGCGAGAGCACCAGGGCGAGGATGGCATCGCGCACGCCGAGGCCCGACGGCACGATGAACACCAGCATCGACACCACGAATGCCAGGAGGAATCCCGAGGCCACGCCCACCGGGTCGCCCACGTCCGGGCCGCCGATGCCGCGCATGAAGGCCCACACGGCGAACCCCAGCAGCGCCGACGTGACCAGGTACCAGCCGATCATCAGCACCACGCGCCCTAACGGCAGCAGCACGGCCAGGGGCTCGCGGCGCACGCGGCGCAGCGCCCACGACGACAGCGGCCCGAACACCCGCGGATGCAGCAGCACGGCCGAGAGCGGCACCGCCAGCACCAGCCAGGCGGCCGGGCCCACGGCGCTGCCCGATCCGATGTCGAGCAGCGCCACCACGGCGAGCAGCGACGCCGCCACGAGGGCGATCACCTGCTCGTAGGTGGTGGCCGCCACGGTCACCCTCTTGGGCACGCCGTGCGCCTCGGCCATCACCGCGCGCCCCACCACCATCAGCACGTTGCCGGGCACGTAGCGCCCGAGCAGCGATCGCGCCCACGCGGACACCGTGGCCAGCACCGGTGGGGCGGGTCGGTGCAGGCCGCCGAGGATCGCCTCGTAGGCGAGCGCCGAGAGCGTGAGCGATGCCAGCGCGAGCACCACCGCGAGCACCAGCCACCCCGCAGACGGCTGCCAGTCGAACGAGGTGACGACGTCCCAGGCGTCCACCACCGTCCAGGCCAGCAGGGCGATGATGATCAGCCCGGCGACGAGGCCACCCCAGCGCACCCATGCGCGGCGGTTCCTCATGCCGTCGCCCCCGTGCCGGAGCCCCCGCGACTGCCGCGGCCAGCGCGTCCGCCGCGCGCGCCCCGGCCGCCG